>DATAWZ010000235.1:0-13675 GCA_036266975.1 Solirubrobacteraceae bacterium | reverse complement strand
GTATGACAAGTCCTCGATCAAGCTGATCGAGAAGGCGATTAACGAGTCGGACGTCGGCTTGAATCCGTCCAACGACGGCAACGTCGTGCGGCTCGTCGTGCCTGAGCTGACCGAGGAGCGCCGCCGCGAGCTCGTCAAGGTCGTCAAGAACCTCGCCGAGGAGGGACGCATCGCGATCCGCAACGTGCGCCGCGACACGATGCAACAGCTACGCGAACTGAAGGCCGAGGGCGAGGCATCCTCCGACGACGAGCACCGCGCCGAGGTAGAGCTGCAGAAGCTCACCGACAGCCGCGTCAGCGACCTCGACGAGGTGCTCAAGGCCAAGGAAAAAGAGATCCTCGAAGTCTGATGGCGGCTGCCGAGCAACCGACGGCGGCGGCGCACGATCGCTCGCTCCCGTCGGCGCGCTACGTCGCGATCATCACCGACGGCAACGGGCGCTGGGCGCGCGAGCGCGGCGTCCCCGTCAACGAGGGTCACGACGCCGGCGCCGACACCGTCAAGGCGCGGTTGCGCGACGCCGCAGAGTTTGGCGTCAAGGAGCTGACCGTCTACTCCTTCTCGACCGAGAACTGGTCGCGCCCCGCCGAGGAGGTCGCTGGGCTGATGGAGATGTTCTCGCGACGAATCGCCGGCGAAACGCCGGAGCTGCACGAGGAGGGCGTGCGGATGCGCTTCATCGGCCGCCGCGAGGGCGTCGCCGCCCACCTGGTCGAGCAGATGGCCTGGGCCGAGGAGCTGACCGCCGAGAACCGCCGCATCACGCTGTTCGTCGCCTTCAACTACGGCGGGCGGGCCGAGATCCTCGACGCGGCACGGCGCTTCCAGGGCAGCAGCGAGGAGGAGTTCCGCGCGCTGCTGTACGCGCCGGAGATGCACGACCCCGACGTGATCATCCGCACCAGCGGCGAGCGTCGGCTGTCGAACTACCTGCTCTGGCAGGGGGCCTACTCCGAGCTCGTCTTCCGCGACGAGCTCTGGCCGGACTTCTCGCGCGAGTCGCTCGAGCAGTCGCTCGCCGAGTACCACGCCCGCCAGCGCCGGTTCGGCGGGCGCTGATGTCATCGCGGCGCACGGCGTCGACCGAGCGCCGCGCGCGCACCGAGTCCCCCCGGCAGCCGCCGAAGCGGGCGCCCCGCTCGGACCTGAGCGCGCGGGTGCTGGTGGCGATTCCCGCGATCGGCTTTGCCCTGTTCATCGTCATCGTCGGCGGACCGATCTTCGCGCTCGGGCTGCTCGCCCTCGGGCTGGTGTGCCTGCACGAGCTGTACGGCATGTACGAGCGCTTTCACCCGGTGCGCCTGGCCGGCTTCGTTGGCCTGCTCGCGCTGCTGATCGCCGCGCAGTACGGGACCGAACGCCAGGTGCTGCTGATCACCGCGCTGTTCCTGCCGGCGCTGTTCGCGGTGATGCTGCTGCAGACGCGCCAGAGCGCCGCGGGGCTGGCGATCACCCTGCTCGGGGTGTGGTGGATCGGGCTCGCGTTCGCCCACGCGGTCCTGCTGCGGCGGCTGCCCCACGGCGAGGGGATCATCATCGACGTGCTGGTGGGCACCTTCCTGGGCGACACCGGCGCCTACCTGGGCGGGCGCGCGTTCGGCTCGCGCAAGCTCGCTCCGCGCCTCTCGCCGGGCAAGACGGTCGAGGGGCTGCTCATCGGGATGCTGATCGCCGTGCTCGGCGTGTGGCTCGCCGGTCGCTACCAGGACTGGCTCCCGAGCGGACACTCGCTGATCCTCGGGCTCGGCGTCGCGGCGATCGCTCCGCTCGGCGATCTGTTCGAGTCCTTCCTCAAACGTGAGGCCGGGACCAAGGACACGGGCAAGGTGTTCGGCGCCCACGGCGGTGCGCTGGACCGGCTCGATGCCGTGATGTTCACCGCGATCGCCGGCTACTACATCTGGCTGGCCTACCTGCACTGACCGTTCCCGACGACGATCTGCGCGTGCGCGCGCCCGAGGTTCGGGCCCTGGCCGCGGCCGCCGCGCGCGACCTGGACGGCTTCGCGTCGGACATGTACGCCCACATCGCCGCGCACGTCCCCGAGTCCCACACCGACGAGGAGATCGCGGCGCTCACGCTCGCCTCGTGCGCCTCGAACATCCAGGCGCTGCTCTCGATGATCCGCCACGGGATCGCCCTGTCGGCGACCGAGGCCCCGGTCGCCGCGCTCGAGCACGCCCGCCAGATGGCCGCCCGGGGGATCGGCGTGGACGCCACGCTGCGCTTCTACCGCTACGGGCAGGCCTACTTCTTCGAGCGCATGAGCCACGAGTTCGTGGGCGCGATCGGCGACCGCGACGAGCTCGCCGCGGCCCTGCGCGAGACGGCCGGATTCATCGCCGGCTACGTCGACCGCGTCTCGAGCCGCGTGAGCGCCGAGCTGCTCGCCGAGCGCGACCGGCGCCTGCGGCGCACCGCGGTGCTGCGCGCCGAGGTCGTCCGGGCGCTGCTCGCGGGCGAACGCGTCGACCTCGCCGCCGCCGAGCGCACGCTCGCCCACGCGCTCACCCCGCCCCAGCTCGCGCTGCTGTGCTGGACCGACGGCGACGGGCGCGCGCTCGAGCGCGCCGCCGCGGTCGCCGCCGACGCGGCCGGCGGCGGACGCCCACTGCTGCTCGCCGAGGGCCCGCGGACGCTCGCCGTCTGGGTCGTCGCCGGCGCGGGCGAGCCGGCCGGCCTGCGGGGCGCGCTCGCCGAGGCCGCGCCGGAGGTCCACGTTGCGCTCGGCGCCGTCGCGGCCGGGCCGGCGGGGTTTCGCCGCAGCCGCGAGCAGGCCGACCGCGCGCGGCGGATCGCCGAGCTGAGCGGCGCTCGCGCGCCCTCACTCACTCGCTACGGGGACGTCGCGCTGGTCGATCTGCTCACCGGCGATCTGTCCGCGGCCCGAGCCTTCGTGCGCGCCGAGCTCGGCGCCCTCGCCGCCGACGACCCGGCCACGCGCCGCCTGCGCGAGGCACTGCTCGCGGTCGTCGCCCCGCGCGGTGGCCTCGCCAGCGCGGCACGCTCATTGGGGCTGCACCGCAACACCGTCCTGCAGCGCGTGCGGCGCGCCGAGCAGATGCTCGGCCACGATGCCCAGGAGCGCCCGTCCGAGCTGCACGCCGCCCTGTTGCTCGCCGCCGCGCTCGGGGAGGCAATCCTCGCCGAGGGCTAATGTGCGAACTGCACATAGCCCTGGGCGGGCCGCCCCTTGCCGGCCGCCCGTACGCCCGCCAGGATCCACCCGTGTCCGCGACCACCGCTCCCGCCAGGCGCCTGCCCGTCCCGGACGAGCCGATCCCCGCGATCTCCCTGCCCGCCCTCGGCCTGCTGCTGGGCGGCCTGGCCCTCTGGTGGGGCTCGACCTTCGCCTACATCGAGGGCGTCTGGCCCTGGCCGGTGTCGGTGCCGCTGAACGCGATCGCGTGCTACATGCTGTTCACCGTCTCCCACGACGCCGCCCACCACTCGCTCTCGCGCACGCAGGCGGCGAACACGTGGCTCGGCCGGATCGCCACCGTCTTCTTCGCGCCGCACGCGGGCTTTCGCACGTGGCGCTTCATCCACATGCAGCACCACCGCTTCACCAACCACGACGACGGCAACGACCCCGACAACTACACCAACGTCGGCCCGGCCTGGCAGCGCCCGCTGCGCTGGCTGTCGATCGACCTGTACTACATGGTCTTCTACCTGCCGCGGCTGGGCTCGCGTCCGCGCCCGGAGAAGATCGAGCTCGCGTGCACGTGGGCGATCGTGTTCGGGGCCTGCGCGGCGGCGATCGCCACCGGCCACCTGTGGGGGCTGCTGCTGATCTACTTCCTGCCGGTCCGCCTGTCGATCATCTTCCTGGCCTGGGCCTTTGACTACCTGCCTCACCACGGGCTGCACCACACCCCCGAGGAGGATCGGCTGAAGACGACCCGCAACCGGGTCGGCCGCGAGCGGCTGCTCTCGCCGGTGCTGCTCTACCAGAACTACCACCTGGTCCACCACCTGCACCCGCTGGTGCCCTTCCACCGCTACGTGAAGGTCTGGTTCGCCGGAGAGGACCGCTACCTGGAGGGCGATCCTGCCCTCAGCACGGTCGCCGGTCGCCCGCTCAGTGTCGGCGAGTATCGCCACCAGCGAGGGCTCGCGCCCGAGGGCTGAGCCGGCCTGAGCGCCGCCGGCGCCTGGTACGCTCGCCGGCGGAGTGAACCGGGCAGCGTGTCGGGGGATTCGCGGTGCGGTGGCGCTGTGCGCCGCCGGGCTGCTCGCCTGGCCGGGAGCGGCGCGGGCCGCGATGCACGCGGTCGGGACCGCGCCCCAGCTCGTCGCCGGCTCGCAGTACCAGGGCGCGCTGCCCGCGAGCGCTGCGCTGCAGGTCTCGGTGGTACTCGCGCCCCGCGATCCCGCGGCGCTCGCGAGCTTCCTGCACGCGGTGAGCACCCCGGGCTCGCCCCAGTACGGCCACTACCTCGCTCCCGGGCAGTTCGGGCCGCGCTTCGGCGCCAGCGCGCACACGATCGCCTCGGTGAGCGCGGCACTGCACGGCGCGGGGCTGTCGCCCGGCACGCCGACGGCCAACGACCTGTCGATCCCGGTGCGCGGCGACGCCGCCCAGGTGTCGAGCGCCCTGCACGTGCAGTTCGCCCGCTACCGCCTTCCGGGCGGGCGGATCGGCTTTGCCAACACCGCCGCGCCGACGCTGCCGGCGTCGGCCACCGCCGGCGTGCGCGACGTCGTCGGCCTGCAGAGCCTGTATGAGCCCTCGGCGGTCGGGCTCCAGGCCGGGCCGGCACGCGCCAGCCCGCTGGTCAGCGGCGGCCCGGTGGCCTGTGCCCAGGCCGGGGCCCTGCCCGCCGACGGATTCGGCTACACGATCGACCAGCTCGCCGAGGGCTACGACCTCGACCCGCTGTACTCCAGCGGCGATCTCGGGGCCGGCACCACGGTGGGCATCTACGAGCTCGAGACGAACCTGACCAGCGACATCACGACCTTCGACGCCTGCTTCAGGATCGACCCGTCGATCGGCTACATCCCGGTCGACGGCGGCGCGAGCGCCAGCGCGAGCGGCGACGGCGAGGCGGCCCTCGACATCGAGGAGGTCGCCGGCCTCGCCCCCGCGGCGAACATCCAGGTCTTCCAGGGCCCCAACGGCGGGGTCGGTCCCTTTGACCTCCTGCAGGCGATGGCCGACCAGGACACCTCCCAGATCAACACGACCTCCTGGGGCGAGTGCGAGCAGGACATGCTGCTCGGCGACCCCAACGAGATCACCGCCGAGGAAATCGTCTTCGACGAGATGGCGATTCAGGGCCAGACGATGTACGCCGCCAGCGGCGACGGCGGCTCCGAGGACTGCCAGGACGTCCAGATCAACCCGAATCCGAACCAGAACGCGATCGCCGTCGAGGACCCCGCTTCCCAGCAGCTGGTCACCGGGGTGGGGGGCACCAGCCTGGCCAGCGCCTTCAACGCCGGCCGCCCGACCGGCCAGGACGCCGCGCCGCTGACCATCCCGCCCTTCCAGAGCGCCTGGAACAACGCCGCGGCGAACGACGGCGCGAGCGGCGGCGCGAGCGGCGGCGGGATCTCGGTCGCCCAGCAGATGCCGGGCTATCAGGCCGCCGCGCCCGCGAGCCTTGACGTGATCAACTCGAGCTCGAGCGGCCAGCCGTGCGGCGCGCCCGCCGGGGGCTACTGCCGCGAGGTTCCCGACGTGAGCGCCGACGCCGACCCCCGCACGGGCTACTCGCTCTACTGGACGTCCACGGGCCCGAACGGCAGCGAGTGGGGTCTGTACGGCGGCACGAGCGGCGCCGCGCCCTTCTGGGCGGGGATGACGGCGCTGATCGACGCCGACAACGCCGGCGGGTGCACCGTGCCCGGCACGTTCGGGGAGATCAACGTGCTCCTGTACGACATCGCCGCCGGCCCGAGCGCGGCGGACGCGCTGACCGACATCGGCTCCGCCCCCGCGGGCTTCCCGTCGAACAACGACTACCCGCTGGGCGCCTCCGGCGGCTATCCGGTCGGCCCCGAATACGACATGGTCACCGGACTCGGCACGCCGCTCGCCGGCGGCGCCCGCGGGCTGGCCGCCCAGCTGTGCACGCTGCGCGGGCCGGTCACCTCGCTCCCCGTCCTCACGACGGTGAGCCCCACCACCGGGCCGCCGGGCACGGCGGTGACGATCGACGGCATCGGCTTGATCCCCGGCGCCACGGTGTCGGTCGGCGGCATCCCGGCCGTCGACGTGCACGTCATCAGCTTCAACCAGCTCAGCGCGACGATCCCCGCCGGCAGCGGCGTGCAACCGATCAGCGTCACGACCGCCAACGGCACCGGCAACGCGATCAACTACCACTACCAGCCCACGACGGCGACCGTGACGGTGACCGACCCCGGAGCGCAGACCGGCATGGTCACCAGCGCGGAGATCCTGCAGATCGCCGCCCAGGACACCGACGGCGGCGCGCTCAGCTACGCGGCCAGCGGCCTGCCGGCGGGCATGGCCATCAGCGCGGCCAGCGGGCTGATCAGCGGCACGCCGACCGCCCCGGGGACGACCAGCGTCACGATCACCGCCACCGACGCCTTCGGCCCCACCGGGCAGGCCACCTTCACCTGGACGATCGCCGGCGCGCCGGTACCCGAGACCGTCTCGCACGCCGCCGTCACCACGGCGACGGGCAATACGCCCGCACCGGCCCCCCAGGGCGAACCGTCGCCGGCGCCGACCGGGGTGAGCATCAGCGCCCTGCGCATCTCCCCGGCGCGCTTCGCGGTGGCCAAAGGCAAGCACGCCCGCCGCGGAGGTACGGAGATCTCCTACACGCTCTCCGCGCCGAGCACGGTGACGATCACCTTCGTTCGGCGTCTGGCCCACCACCGCACGCGCACGGTCGGTCGCCTGGTCCGCACGAGCGGCGCCGGGCCGCACACCGTCCGCTTCACCGGACGGCTCGGCAGGCGCGCCCTGCCCGTGGGCTCCTACGTGGCCCACGTGAGCGTCACGCCGGCCGCCGGCGCCTCGAGCCGGGCGAGCGCCGCGCTGAAGGTCATCCGCGCCCGCCAGGCGCGGGCGGCCGACGCACTGACCGGCCTGCTCTAGGCTGTCCGCGGTGTCCGCGCCCCGCCGCCTGCTCATCCTCGGCTCGACCGGCTCCATCGGCACCCAGGCGCTGGAGATCGTCGCCGCCACCGATGAGCTCGAGCTCGTCGGCCTCTCAGCCGAGCGCTCCTGGGAGGAGCTGATCGAGCAGGCCCGCACGCACCGGGTCGGGCGGATCGCGCTCGCCGACCCCGATGCGGCCGCGCAGGCGGGGGAGGCCTGGGCCGACGGCAAGGTGCTCTCCGGCCCGGAGGGCCTGGTCGAGATGGTGGTCGACTCCGGCGCCGACCTGGTCCTGAACGCGCTGGTGGGCTCGGCCGGCCTGGGGCCCACGGTGGCCACGCTCGGCGAGGGCATCGACCTGGCGCTCGCCAACAAGGAGTCGCTCGTCGTCGGCGGCGAGCTGGTCATGGCGCTCGCCGAGGGCACCGGCGCCCAGGTCATCCCGGTCGACTCCGAGCACTCCGCGCTCTACCAGCTGCTGGCCGGCGAGCGCCCGGGAACCGTCGAACGGCTCGTGCTCACCGCATCGGGCGGGCCCTTCCGCGGGCGCACGCGCGCCGAGCTCGAGGGCGTCACCGTCGAGCAGGCGCTCAACCACCCGACGTGGTCGATGGGCGGCAAGATCACGATCGACTCGGCCACGCTGATGAACAAGGGCCTGGAGCTGATCGAGGCTCACCACCTGTTCGGCGTGCCCTACGAGCGCATCGACACGGTCGTGCACCCGCAGTCGATCGTGCACAGCCTGATCACGCTCTGCGACGGCGCTGCGCTCGCCCACCTCGGCTACCCGGACATGCGCGTGCCGATCTCCTACGCGCTGCACCACCCCGAGCGCGTGGACGTGCCCATCGCCGCGCTCGACCTCGTCTCGGTCGGGGCGCTCACCTTCCAGGCGGTCGACCTGGACGCGTTCCCGTGCCTGCGCCTCGCGCGCGAGGCGGCCGAGGCCGGCGGGACCGCGCCCTGCATCCTGAACGCGGCCAACGAGGTCGCCGTGCACGCGTTCATGAACGGACGGCTCTCGTTCACCGGCATCGCCGAGGTGATCGAGCGCGCGCTGGACGAGCTCGGCGCCCAGCCCGTTCGCGCCTTCGAATCGCTCTACGAGGCCGACCGCGAAGCGCGCATGGTCGCCGCCGAGTCGGTCGCGTAACGCGCGCGAGCGCCGCAGTTCCCCTTTAGACGCCGCTGCCAGACTAGACCGGTGAGCTGGGTCTACACCTTCCTGGGCTTTGCCGCGCTGATCATCCTGCACGAGGCGGGCCACTTCGTCGCCGCCAAGGCCGTGGGCATGCGCGTGGACCGCTTCTCGCTGTTCTTCGGCCCGATGATCTTCAAGGTGCGCCGCGGCGAGACCGAGTACGGCATCGGCACGATCCCGCTCGGGGGCTACGTGAAGATCTTCGGGATGAACCCGTATGAGCTCGAGCCCGCCGGGGACCAGGCCGGGACGCTGCGGACCGAATTGGGACTGCGCCCGCGCTCTGGAGCGACGGACGGCGCCGACGAGGACGGGGCAACCTCCTTTGACCCCCAATCCGAACCACGCCCCGAGCCGATCCCACCTGAGGTCGCCGCCCGGGCGTTCTTCCGCCAGCCGGTGTGGAAGCGGGTCGTGGTCATCGCCGCCGGCCCGGCGGTCAATGCGGTGCTCGCGCTGGTGATCCTGTGGGTGGTGTTCATGACCTCGGCCCAGTACGCGGTCGGCGGCGCGCCGCCGCAGGTCGCCTCGGTCAACAAGGGCGCGCCCGCGACCGGCGTGCTGCGCGCCGGCGATGTGATCCTGCGCGCGGACGGGAAGCCGATCGCGTTCCTCACCGCGCTGGACATCACGCGCGATCATCCGTGCGCGAACGGCGCGAAGGTGAACGGCTGCCGCGCGGCGACCCCGGTGCAGCTGCTCGTGCGCCGCGACCGCCGCGACGTGAACCTCACCGTGTACCCGCGTTACAACTCGCAGGTCGGGCGGATGCTGCTCGGCTTCACCTACGAGCCCTCGCAGTTCAACGGCGCCGGCCCGGGCAATGCGTTCCACCTGGCGACCAGTGAGATCGGCAGTATCACTTCCAAGACGGTCGACAAGGTCTCGCAGATCTTCACCAGCTCGAAGGCGCGCAAACAGCTCAACAGCGTCGTGGGCGCCTCCGACGTGATCTCCGAGGAGTTCTCCTACAGCTCGGCCAACGCGTTCTTCGTCCTGGCCGTGGTCTCGCTGTCGCTGGCGATCATCAACCTGTTCCCGTTCCTGCCGCTCGACGGCGGGCACATCTTCTGGGCGCTCGCCGAGAAGGTGCGCGGGCGAGCGATCCCGTTCTCGATCATGGAGCGAGCGAGCATGCTCGGGTTCGCGCTCGTGCTGTTCGTGTTCCTGATCGGGTTCACCAATGACGTCCACACGCTGAGCCACGGTGGCTTCCACGTGCGGTGACCCACCACGAGGGTGGCGCACCCCATTCGGGGCACAGGCAGCCCGACGGGAGGTCGGCGAGCCGGGCCCCTGGCTTCGCTAGCGTGTCATCGACGGCAGTCAGGCGAGAGGAGAGAGAGCATGGCGACGAGCACCGGTGAGCGCGTGCGCGCGATCGAGGCCACCACGATGGCGGAGGCGTTCCTGGGCACGGCCGCGGCCAACCCCGACCAGGTCGCGATCCGCACCAAGGACGACGAGGTCTCGATCAGCTGGGCGCAGTGGCGCGAGCGCTCGAGCGCGATCGCCGGCGGGCTGCAACGACTCGGGCTCCGTCGCGGCGACACGCTCGCGATCATGCTCGCCAACCGCCCGGAGTTCCACCTGGTCGATGTGGCCGCGCTGCTCGTCGGCGCCACGCCGTTCTCGATCTACCAGACCTACGCGCCCGGGCAGATCGCCTTCGTGATCGGCGATGCCGGCGCGCGCATCATCGTCTGCGAGCAGCAGTTCCTGGCCAACGTCCTGGAGGCGCGCAAGGAGCTCCCGAATCTCGAGCACGTCGTGGTCATCGACGGCGAGGCCCCCGAGGGGACGATGCCGCTGGCCGACGTCGAGGGCTCGGCGCCCGACTTCGACGTGGACGCGTCGGTGGCCCAGGTCACCGGCGAGGACGTCCTGACCCTGATCTACACCTCGGGCACCACCGGGCCGCCCAAGGGCGTGCAGCTCGCCCACCGCAACCTGCTGGCCGCCGTGCAGGGAATCGAGGCGATGGTCGACTTCCCCGACAACGGCGCCCGGGTGATCTCCTGGCTGCCGGCCGCCCACATCGCCGAGCGCGCCGCCCACCACTACCTGCCGATCGTGTTCGGCATGCAGATCACCACCTGCCCGGACGCGCGGCAGGTGATGGCCTTCCTGCCCGCGGTGCGCCCGCACTGGTTCTTCGCGGTGCCGCGCATCTGGGAGAAGCTCAAGGCGGGCCTGGAGACGATGAGCGGCTCGCTGCCCGACGAGCAGCGCGCGCCGCTGGAGGCCGCCCTCGCCGCCGCGGTGCGCAAGGTCCGCCTCGAGCAGGCCGGCGAGCCCGTGCCCGCCGAGCTCGCCGAGGCGGTGGCCCAGGCCGACGCGACCTACTTCGCCGCCCTGCGCACCCAGCTCGGGTTCGACGACGTGCGCGCGATCAACGTCGGCGCGGCGCCGACGCCGGTCGAGGTGATCGAGTTCTTCCATGCGATCGGGCTGCCGCTGGCCGAGCTGTGGGGGATGTCCGAGTCCTGCGGCGCGGGCTGCGTGAACCCGCCCGGCAAGGTGCGGATCGGCACCGTCGGTCCGCCGGCGCCCGGCGTGGAGATCCGCATCGCGCAGGACGGCGAGGTCCTGATGCGCGGCGACGTGGTCATGCTCGGCTACCGCGGCGCGCCGGAGAAGACCGCCGAGGCGATCGACGGCGAGCGCTGGCTGCACACCGGCGACATCGGCGAGTTCGACCAGGCCGGCTACCTGAAGATCGTCGACCGCAAGAAGGAGCTGATCATCAACGCGGCCGGCAAGAACATGTCACCGGCCAACATCGAGGCGACGATCAAGACCGCGAGCCCGCTGATCGGGCAGGCGTGCGTGATCGGCGACCGGCGTGCCTACAACACGGCGCTGATCGTGCTCGACAGCGACTTCGCGCCGATGTGGGCCCAGCGGCACGAGCTCGGCGATCGCACGATCGAGCAGCTCGCCGGCGAGGCGGCGCTCGTGGCCGCCATCCAAGCGGGGGTCGACGAGGGTAACGCCAAGCTCGCGCGCGTCGAGCAGATCAAGAAGTTCACGATCATTCCGGGGGACTGGCTGCCCGGTGGCGACGAGCTCACGCCGACGATGAAGCTCAAGCGCAAGCCGATCGCCGAGAAGTACACCGAGCAGATCGAGGCGATGTATTAGAACACGTTCTCAGGAGTCGGTTTTCACGAGGCTCGTCCGCACCGCCGGGCCCGTACGCGTGTTAGTTGGTGTCTATGATCGCCCCCGGTCCAGTCTGTGAGGAGGCCCCGTCGTGACCAGATTCCGCGCCGCACTTGCCCTCGCCGCCCTCGTCCCGGCCACCGTGGTGCTGCCCGCGGCGGCCGTGGCCACCGCTTCCGGTCCCGTCGCCTCGGCGGCGGCGACCTGTGGCGAATTCGGCCCGGGGAGCTCGCACAAGTCGCTCGGGCCGATGTACATCGAGGCGCTCACGACGAAGGGTGTCAGCTGCTCGACGGCGGAGTCGTTCGCCCACGCGTACTACGAGTGTGGACTGCATCACGGCGGCGTCAAGGGTCGCTGCACGAGCCTGGAGGGCTACCGCTGCAGCGAGCGCCGGCAGTACGGCTTTGATTCGTTCATCGGCAAGTCGCGCTGCACCAAGGGCCGCGACTCGATCAGCGAGACCTACACGCAGTCGACCTAGGCCAGACCTAGGCCCGGCGCACGTGCGCTCGGGTGACCTCGGCGGGGCTCCTGCAGCCCAGCAGGGTGAGCCCGAGCGCGATCTCCTCCCGTAGGAGCTCGAGCACCCGCCGGGCGCCGGCCTCGCCGTCGACGGTCAGGCCCCACAGCGGCGCCCGGCCGGCCAGCACGGCGCGAGCGCCGAGGGCGAGCGCGCGCAGCACATCGGTGCCGCGCCGTACGCCGCCGTCCATGAGCACCTCGATCCGCCCGCCGACGGCCTGGACGACCTCTTCGAGCAGGTCGATCGTCGCCGGAACGCCATCGAGTTGGCGCCCGCCGTGGTTGGAGACGATCACGCCGGCGGCGCCGTGCTCGCAGGCCAGCTCGGCGTCGGCGGCGGTGTGGACGCCCTTGACCAGCAGCGGCAGCCCGCCGCAGTCGCCGCACAGGCGCTCGAGCTTGCGCCAGTCCAGCGTGCGGTCCAGCAGCGAGAAGATCCCGGCCGGCGTGATACCGGTGTCGCTCCCCACCGCGGCGGCGACGCTCGGGATCGTGAACTCGGGCGGCAGCCCGAAGCCGGTGCGCAGGTCGCGCTCGCGCCGTCCGGCGACCGGCGCGTCCACCGTCAGCGCGAACGCCCGGTAGCCGTGCTCGCGAGCCTGGTCGATCACGTGCCGCGTCACGCCGTGGTCGCGGAAGCAGTACAGCTGCATCCAGCGCGGCGCCGACGCGTCGGCCTCGCGCGCGACCTCCTCGGGGGTCGCGGTGGCGATCGTCGACAGGCAGAAGATCGTGCCGGCCGCGGCCGCCGCGCGCGCCGCGCCGGGCTCGCCCTCGGGGTGCACGAGCCGCTGCATGGCCACCGGGGCGACGATCAGCGGCATCGAGATCTCGGTGCCCAGGACGCTCGTACTCGTGCTGACCTGCTCGACGTCGACGAGCACGCGTGGCAGCAGCTGCCAGCGGCGCATCGCCGCGACGTTGTCCACGAGCGTGAGCTCATCGCCCGCGCCGCCGGCGAAGTAGCCGAGCATCCCGGCGTCCAGGGCACCGGCGGCCAGGCGCTCGTAGTCGTAGACGTTGACCGGCTCGGGCTGAGCCGGGCGCACGGCGGGATCCGCGGCGTGGGCCATCGGGCGCCAGCTTTGCACAGCCGCCGGGCCGGTCAGCCGGCAGGGACGGTGATCACCACGCCGCGATCGCCGTAGGGATGCGCTTGCCCTGGGCCAGCCACACCAGCTTCGCGAGCGCCTTGGTGACCTTGGTCTGGAAGCCGTACTTGGAGATGACCTTCGCGCGAATCGCCTGGAGCTCGTCACCCTGCACCAGCCGGGCGCTCGCCTGGACCGGGGAGCTGTCCTTCTTGACGCGTCCGCGGCCGTCGCACGGCTGCAGGGTCACGCGCGAGGTGTGGGCCAGGCGCTTGGCCTTGCCCGACCCCGAGCTCGTCCAGAACCCCATCGACCCCTCGCCCAGATCCACGACCCACACGGCGGTCGAGACCGGCGTGCCGTCGCGTCGGAAGGTCGTGAAGAGCAGATAGCTCTCGTCGCTGAGCGCCACGCCCGGAAGCCTAGCGCGACGGGGCTCCGGGGTTCCTGGCTGGCCAGCCGACCAGTGGCGCCGCGTACGAGTGGCACCTCCTGTAAATCCGCTCCCGCTTCGCGGCTGCAAATCTTCGCCTGGCGGCGTCCTCGGGAGCCGAAACAGCGCTGCTATTCCGGCTCCCTGCGTCCTGGCCATGCTCGATT
>DATAWZ010000234.1:0-4782 GCA_036266975.1 Solirubrobacteraceae bacterium | reverse complement strand
GCAACTCCCCCACCAACTCGCGGGCCCGCTCCCCGCCGCCCAGCGCGACCTGCTCCATCTCGGAACGCTCCACGCATGCAACATTCCCTGCACCCAGCAGGAACCCTGCACCCCCTCACGACACCCCCTGAACGACTACCGATCGGCCGCGTGCACAGCGACGTAGCTCACGATCGCTTTGAGCACCCGCCGTCATTCGCACGACCGCAATGGCGACGTAGGAGCAGCCCGCCGTGGCCGGCGCCGGACGAGCGCTTCGCCACGAAGGGAATCGCTCGGTTCCGGGCAGGACGTTCGCTTTCGCCACGCGTGATCACGGGCGCGGACGATCGCTACCAACGGAACGGAGTCGTCCGCATCTCGCAGCGGCTCCGACGACGACCGCGTCACGCTGCGGACGAGTGCTCTCCGAGAAAGCGCTCGTGCGCTCGCGGCGCCGTCGGGTCACGGCCGGCTTGCGCTACCGCCCACCGGCAAGCGTCGCCCGATCTCGGTGCGCACGATCGCTTCCCTCCGCCGGACGGCGAGACGCTCGCTATCGCCTTGGCGACGAAGGAGCGGTCCGCTGTGGCCAGCGCCGCGCACGACCGTGCGGGACGATGTGGTGGTGCTCGTTGACGGCACGTGGCACGCCGCGAAGGAGCTCGGGATCCGGGCTGAGGGCTGGATGGACGTCTTTAGCGTCGCCGGCGAGCGTCTGGGCAACGTCGACGGGCTGTTCGTGTTGGGCTTGCTGATCGAGGAGAACGATGGTGTGACGCGCAATGGGTTTGGGATCGACGGCGACCCGGTCCAGGTGGAGGGCTTTGGCGGCCTGGTCAAGATCATGGGCATGCAGTGGAACGAGCGGTACGTGACCGATACGGTCCCGGTCGTGTCCGAGGCCAAGGGCACGCCGCGCTTGGTGCTGCAGCAGCTTGACGAGGACGGCGAGCGCACCGCCGGCAAGGTGATCGTCGCCGAGAAGTTGCAGGCCTGGAAGGTCGATGACGACGGGCGGGTCATGCAGGTGGAGCCGCCGGCGATCACCTCCCCGGGCCCGGCCACGCGCGCGCTGCCCAGTACTGCCGCGCCCGAGTAGCCGTCTCCGCGCCGGGCTCCCCTACCGCAACTGACTGAGCGCCGTGGTCAGCCTCGACCATGAATGCGGGTCTCAGAACGTGTTTGAGAAGGGTTCATTGGGTGGTTGGGGGCGCCCAGGGCCGGCGACCGGGACCGGGCATCCCCGGCGCCGTGATGCTCAAAGGCATCGTCGACCCGACCACCGGCCCCACCCGCTCCGAGCTCGAGGACCGGTTTCTGGACTTCTGCCGCGGCCACGGGATCCCCCTCCCGGAGGTGAACGCGCGCATCCTCGGGATCGAGGTCGACATGCTCTACCGGGACGCGATGCTCGTGACCGAGCTCGACGGCTGGCGCTACCACCGTGACCGCTTCGCGGAGGACCACACGCGCGATCTCGCCCTCCAGGCGGCCGGCCTGACCGTCCAGCGCATCACCTGGGGCATGCTCACGACCGATCCGGCGAGGCTTGCCGACACGCTGAAGACGCTGCTGCGCCGGGGTCAGGGGATCAAGGCCGTCGTCTGGCCGACGGTCAGTGGCGCCGCCTCGCCCGAGAGCCCGGGCACCGGCATGCTGCCCGCGGGGCCGTTCGTGCGAATGAACTGCACGGTGACGCCCGCCCGCCCCGGACAGTCGGCGTCCATCAGCGTCGTGTACCGGACGAGCTGGCCGGCGCGCAGGTTGGTGTCGACCGGGCCGAACGAGCCGGTGCCCTGGCCGGCGCAGCGCGCGTGGCCGCGCGAAGGCGGGTTCGAGGTGCCGATCTCGTACCAGCGGTCGTTGTTGCTGACCGCGACGCGCGCACGGAAGCTGACGACGAGCAGCACCTGCGGCGGCTGGCCGTGCATCGGGAGCACCTGCAGCCCGCGTGGGACGCGACGATCGCAGGGCACGAGGGAGGACGAGACCCCCGAGCAGTAGCGCGAGGCGCGCACCACCCGCACGTGCACCGGTGCGGCGACCTGGGCGGCGGTGACCGTCGGTCCGCCCGGCGCGACGTAGCCGACCGTCGGGCACTGCGGGGGGATCAGCAGCGCCTTCTCGAGCGGGCGCTCGGCGGCGATCAGCGCCGCCTGCTCGGCCGCGGTGAGCGCCGGCCGGCCGGCGAACATCCCCCGGCGCCCGCCGAACGTCGCGACCCGCGCGGCGAGGGCCGGGTAGCGCGAGCGCAGCTGCGCGGCGGCCCGCTGCCAGACGCGCGCCTGCAAGGCGGCGAGCTGCGTCTCCGTCGGCAGCGTGCAGTCCGGGGCGCCGCCGCGGTAGTGGACCCCGGTGATCGCGCCGACACTGACCTGGGGCCCGCCGGTCGAGCCGCCCGCGCACGGGCTCCTGTGGAGCGGACAGTTCGCGCGCGAGAACGGGAGCACCGCGAGGTACGCGCCGTCGGCGCCGGCCGTCGGCTCGGTCGTCCCGCCGTAGGTGACGCTCACCGCGTCGGGGCCAAGCAGCCCGAAGGCGATCGTGCGCAGCTCGGGCGCCGGGCAGGAACGGCCCGTCGCGTAGCAGCGGCCGGAGGTGATCGGGCGGTCGTAGGCGAGGCCGCTCGACGGCAGCCCGTACTCGACCGCGTTGGTGAACGCGCTGCCGTGCGCGTCCTCGGTCCCGCAGTTGAAGCCGAACTCGTCGAAGCCGACCGGCAGCGGGTGAAAGCGTCCGTCGTCGGAGAACACGCCGTCCTGCCCGAGCACCCCGAGGCGCCCGTCGAACACGCGCCCGAGCTCGACGCACAGCAGCCCGCGCGTCGTGCGGTACTGCTCCAGCCCCCACGGCGGCCCGCCGACGGGGTCGGGCACGCGCAGCGCCAGCAGCTGCACGCTCGAGGCGATCGGGACGCCCGAGAACGTGTACGGGAGCGCCGGGGCGTCGGCGCCGACCGCCCGCCCGGTGCGCAATGCCTGTTCGGCGGCGTAAGCCGAGCCGCCGAGCACCAGGCAGGCGAGCAGCGCGACCAGCGGCCGCGAGCGCCGCGCCACCAGCCTCGCGTACCACGGCCGGTGCGCGCCACGGCGCACCGCCCCGCGCAGCTCGCGCTCGAGAAGATCGAAGTAGTCGGTCATCGCAACGGTCCCTCCGGCATCTGTGATCGCAACGTCCTCAGCGCGCGGCTGACGCGCTGGCGGGCGAGCGCCTCCGAGCAGCGCAAGTCACCCGCGATGTCCCCGTAGGGGCGCTCGAGCACGACGCGCTGCATGAGCGCCTCGCGCTGCTCGGCCGGCAGCTCGGCGAGCAACTCCGCGAGGACGGCGTCGTCACCGCTCGCGAGCTCCTCGACGCGGACCAGGTCAGCGTCCTCGACCGCCATCGGCTCCAGGCCGAGCCGCCGGCGCGCGCTGCTCTCCACGCGCCCGCGGCGGCGGCTCTCGCGCAGCTTGTTGCGCGCGATCCCCAGCAGCCATGCGGCGACCGGCCCGCGATCGCCGCGATACCGCGCCGCCGCCACCAGCGCCGCGGCGAACACCTCGGCGCTGAGGTCGGCGGCGAGCTCGCGGTCGCGCGTCTCCCGCAGGCACCACCGGACCACGAGGGGCAGGTAGCGCCGATAGAGCACCGCAAACGCCTGATCGTCACCACTGGCGATGGCGCCCACCAGCTGCGCCTCATCCGCAAAACCCGACATCTACAAGGGGCTTTGCCGACCGGGGCGCTCCTGTGACAGCGCTAGCGGCGCAACGGCCACGTCACGTCGATCGAATCGCCGTAATCTGGCAGGAAAGGGAGGCGAAGCCTCGCGCTGTGCGCACCGCTCTCCAGCGTGCATTCCGGGGCGCAGTCACCCTGCGGGAGAAGATGTTTCGCCGTCACCAGCCACTGTCGGTCGCTCCGGTCAAGAGTGAAAGCCGCTCCGGTATGCGTGGCCGTCGTGATTTTGAGTACCCGCTGGAACGCTTCCGCGCGGGCGTACGGACGGGGGCTTGGGGGCATGGCTCACAGTTGTACGTCACGCGCGACGTCTCTCCCAGCCCCATAGAACTAACGCCCCACGTCGCGTCCGCGCCCAGGCTCCTGCCTCGGGCGTCGTGGCCGGGCGACCGTCGCCGGACCCGGCCGGGCCGGCCGGTCCGGGAGCGGCAGTGAGCGCAGCTCCCGTAGGGCGTCGTGCTCCAGCTGCCGGGCGAAGGCGAGCTCCCCGCGTGCGGCGTGCACGTCGCGGAGCGCCTCGACGAGCCCGACGAGCTCGCCCAGCAGCCGCCGGCTCGACGTTGGCCCTCCCGTGGCGAGCAGCAGCGCCGCGGTGCTCTGGGTGGGGTGCCGAGAAGTTGCGTTCGGAGAACCGGGTCAGGCTGCGGCGGCGTCACCAGGGCGCAACATCTGATCCCCGTCCAGGCACGTCGCCGCCCGCGACGGCAAGCCGTCGACCCACATCGGAGCCCTTAGTAGCGCCAAATTCTGTTCCGTTCCTCCCCAAACCCCAAACACTAGCGTTGGAAAGCGCGGGGATGATGGCGCTCCCCCCGATCGCGAGACCGTCGCGAATGCAGCCACCTCTGTCGCCATCGCGAAGCGCAAAGCAACCTATAGAATCAAGCTCGCCCATGGTTGCGTGCTGAAGCAGCTCGCGGTCCCGTTCACTAGTATGTGACCGGACCCCGTTTGTCGGTCCACCACGAGTGAGCGGTGGTGGATGTGACGCGGGGAAGGTAGCGCTGCCGCCGGACGGAACGCCTGGGGTGTTGTCCCCGCGGCTGTCGTCGTGGAGGCCGAGCGCGAAGCGCGAGT
>DATAWZ010000233.1:0-5346 GCA_036266975.1 Solirubrobacteraceae bacterium | reverse complement strand
GAGGGTGGCGCAGCCGGCCGTCAGGCCGGCGAGCCGGGCCCCTCGTCTTCTCGGGTCTACGAGGGTGGCGCAGCCGGCCGTCAGGCCGGCGAGCCGGGCCCCTCGTCTTCTCGGGTCTACGAGGGTGGCGCAGCCGGCCGTCAGGCCGGCGAGCCGGGCCCCTCGTCTTCTCGGGTCTACGAGGGCCGCTACCACCAGGGGTCCAAGCCGCGCCTGCCCACCGCCGAAGCCGCCCAGGCGGTCCTCGACGCGTGCCGCGACCGGCCCGGGCGGATCACCAAGCTCGAGAAGAAGGAGCAGCGCGAGCGCGCCCCGCTGCTGTACGACCTGACCACGCTGCAGCGCGACGGCAACACGCGCTTCGGCTTCTCGGCGCGGCGCACGCTCGCCGCCGCCCAGCGCCTGTACGAGGAGCACAAGGCGCTGACCTATCCGCGCACGAGCTCGCGCTATCTGACCACCGACATGGTCCCCGAGATCAAGCCGATCGCCGAGCTGGTCGGTGAGCGGGGCGGGCGGGATAATCCATACAAGCAGGCCGCCGCCTACGTCACCGGGCTGGACCCGCTGCCGCTCGGGCGCGTCGTCGACGACAGCAAGGTCAGCGACCACCACGCGATCATCCCCACCCGTTCACCGCATCCGGTGGACAAGATGAACGACGACGACCTGCGCATCTACGACCTCGCCGTGCGCCGCTTCCTGGCCGTCTTCCACCCCGAGGCGGTGTTCGAGAACACCCGCGTGGAGACGACCGTCGAGGAGCACATCTTCCGCACCCGAGGGCGGCTGCTGATCGTCCCGGGCTGGCGCGGGGTCTACGGCGAGCTGCCCGAGCGCGAGCGCGGGCAGAACGAGGAGGACGAGGGCGTCGACCAGCAGTTGCCGCGTTTGGAGGCCGACGAGGTCGTCCAGACCCGCTCGATCGAGGTCCTGGAGAAGATGACCAAGCCGCCGCGGCGCTACACCGAGGCCTCGCTACTCGGGGCGATGGAGACCGCCGGCAAGCTCGTCGACGACGAGGAGCTGCGCGAGGCGATGAAGGACTCGGGCATCGGCACCCCCGCGACGCGGGCGGCGATCATCGAGCGCCTGATCGACGTCGGCTACATCGAGCGCGACGGCCGGGCGCTGATCGCCACCGAGAAGGGGTGCGGCGTCATCCGGCTGCTCGGCGAGCACCCGCTGACCTCGCCGAGCCTCACCGGCGACTGGGAGCACCGCCTGGGGCGGATCGAGCACGGCCAGGACTCGCGCGAGCACTTCATGAAGGACATCGCCGGGTTTGCCCTCCAGACGGTCACCGAGCTCGACGCGAAGCTCAAGGACGTGCGCATCCCGCGGGCCAACCTGGGCCCGTGCCCGGTATGCGGCCACGACATCGTCGAGAACCGCAAGGGCTACTCGTGCTGGTCGCGCGACGATCCCGGCTGCGGCTTTGTGATCTGGAAGTCCAAGGCGGGCAAGACGCTGCCCGTCGCCGTCGCGCGCGAGCTGATCCACACCGGCTACACCGAGCGGCCCGTGACCGGCTTCAAGGGCCGCAGCGGACGCAGCTTCCGCGCCCGCCTGGCGCTGCAGCAGAACCAAGAGGGCAAGTGGCGCGTGGAGTTCAACGAGCCCTGGGCCCTCGAGGGCGACCGCGCTGCGCCCGAGCAGACCGACGAGTCCCAGGCCGCCTAGTCTCGCTCGACCCGTCGGGTCGGTGCGCAACGATGGGCTGTCATGCCCCTGCGCCTGATCACCGGCCCGGCCAACTCGGGCAAGGCCGGCGTCGTGCTCGAGGCGGTGCGCGCGGCGGTGACCGCCGGACGTGACCCGCTGCTCGTCGTGCCCACGCTCGAGGACGTCGAGCACTACCGCCGCGAGCTCGCCGATACGTCGGTGATGGGCGTGCGCGTCGAGCGCTTCGCCGGGCTGATCGAGCAGATCGCCCGCCGGGCGGGCGTCGCCGGGCGCCCGCTGGGCGAGGTCGCCCGTGAGCGGCTGGCCGCGGCCGCGCTCGGCCCGGCGCTGCCCGGCGCGGCACCGGCGCTCGCGCGCCTGGCCGCCGAGCTGCAGATCGCGCGGGTGACGCCCGAGCGGCTGCGGCGGGCCGGCGCCGGTCAGGCGGCCGACGCCTACGGCGCCTACCTGGGCGCCCTGCGGCGCGCGCGGGCGGTCGACGCCGAGGGCTACGCCGCGCGGGCGCTGGACGCGCTGCGTCGCGAGCCGCGGCGCTGGGGGGGCACGCCGGTGCTGCTGTACGGCTTCGACGACTTCACCGCGCTCGAGCTCGACGCGGTCGAGACGCTCGCGCGCGTCGTCGACGCGCCGGTGACGCTGTCCCTGAGCTTCGAGGCCGGCCGCCACGCGTTCGCCGGGCGCGCCGGCGCGTTGGCCGAGCTGGCCCCGCTCGCCGCCGAGCACGTGACGCTGCCGCCGCGCCCCGAGCACTACCGCTCGCCGGTCCTGCACCACCTCGAGCGCTCGCTGTTCGAGGAGGACCCCACGCCGATGGGCGCGGGGGACGCGGTGCGGCTGCTGCAGGGCGGCGGCGAGCGCGCCGAGTACGAGCTTGTCGCCGGCGAGATCGCCGAGCTGCTCGAGCGGGGCCTCGCGCCCGAGGACATCGCGGTCGTGGCGCGCTCGCTGACCAGCATCGCGCCGCTGCTCGCCCAGGTTCTGGAGGAGTATCAAGTTCCCGTCGCGCTTCCTCGCCATCCGATCGCTCTGGCGCACACGGGGGTTGGTCGCGGTCTCGTCTCGCTCTTGCGGGCCGCTGGCCCGGGCGGCCGGGCCGACGAGCTCCTCGCCTGGCTGCGCAGCCCCGGGATGGTCGAGCAGGCCGGGCTCGTGGACCGGCTCGAGCACGAGCTGCGCCGCCGCGGCGAGGTCAGCGCGGTCGCGGCGCGCGCGCTCTGGGAGTCCTACGCGTGGCCGCTGGACGCGCTCGACCGCGTCGCCCAGGCGGCGCAGCTCGGTCCCGCGGCGTTGATCGAGCGCGCCGATCGGGAGCTGCGCTCGCTGTTCGCCGCGCCCCGGCGCGGCCGCGCGGCGCTGCTCGCCGGGGCCGACGCCCTGGAGGCGCGCGCGTTCGCGGCCGCCGGCCAGGCGCTCGAGCAGCTGGCCGAGCTCGCGCGCGCGGACCCGGCGCCGCTCGCCGGCGAGGGCGCCGTGCTCGGCGCGCTGGAGCGGCTCGAGGTGCAGGCGGGCGAGCGGTCGCGCGAGGGCGCGGTGTCGGTGCTCGAGCCGCTCGGCCTGCGGGCTCGGCGCGTGCGCGTGCTGCTGCTCGTCGGGCTTCAGGACGGGGCCTTCCCAGCGCCGGCGAGCGGCGAGCCCTTCCTCTCGGACGTCGAGCGCACGCGGCTCGCGCGCGAGGGCGGCCTGCGCCTGGCCCGCCGCGAGCCGGGGTTGGCCGCCGAGCGCTACCTGCTGTACGCGACGATCTCGCGGGCCCGCGAGCGGCTGGTGCTCAGCTGGCACGACGCCGACGACGACGGCGCGCCGCAGGTGCGCTCGCCCTTCCTGGACGACATCGCCGCACTGCTCGACGGTGGGCTGCCGGTGCGCACGCGCGCGCTGGGCGCGGTCGACTGGTCGGGCGGGGCGCGGCCCACGCCGGCCGCCGAGCGCCGTGCGGCCGCGGCGACGGGCCCGCGACGGGCCGGCCGCCAGCTCGGTCCGCTGTGCGCGCCGGCGGTGCTCGAGGGGCTGCGCGCGCGTCCGGCGTGGTCGGCCTCGGCGCTGGAGCAGTACGCCGGCTGCCCGATGCGCTGGCTGGTCGAGCGCCAGCTGCGCGCCGGCGACCTGGACCCCGATCCCGAGCCGCTCGCTCGCGGCGGCCTCGCCCACGCCGTGCTCGAGGCCACGCTGCGCCGGCTGGGGACCGGGCTGCAGGACGCAAACCTGTCCGCGGCGCTCGCGCTGATGCGCGAGGAGCTCGCGGCACGGGCGGCCGAGCGGCCCGTCTCGCCCCGCCCCGAGCGCGCGGCGGCCGCCACCCGGCGGCTGCAGTCCGACCTGGAGCGCCTGCTGACCCGCGCGGCCGCCACGACCTCGCGCTTTTCCCCGGCCCACCTCGAGCTGGGCTTCGGGTTCGAGGACGAGCCCGACCCCACGCCGGCGCTCGACCTCGGCGAGGGGCTCCGGATCCGCGGGCGCGTCGACCGGATCGACGTTGACCCGCGGCGCGGCGAGGCGATCGTCATCGACTACAAGGCCACGAAGGCGCCCGACGGCGGCAAGTGGCTCTCCGAGCGCAGCTACCAGCTCGCGGTCTACATGCGCGTGGCGAGCGACCTGCTCGGGCTACGCACGGTGGCAGGCCTGTACCAGCCGGTCTCCGTGCGCGACCAACGCCCGCGCGGGGCCGCGCTCGCCGACGTCGTCGACGGGCTGCTCCCCGGCGATGAGCGCGAGGACCGGGCGGCGCTCGACGCGCTCGTGGAGGAGACCATCGACGCCCTGCGCGCCGCCTGGCGCGAGGCAAGCGCCGGTTGGATCGAGGCGCGCCCGGACACGTGCCTACCCGCCGGCCGGTGCGCGCTGCCCGCGATCTGCCGGTCCGAGCGATGAGCGTGCCACGCGCGGACCGCGGCGCCGCTCCCGGACCCGTCGCATCCCGGATCTTGTGCGGCCGGCGCCTGTTTTTCAGGACGCGTGGGCTGGGTCGGCGCGCCGGGGGCGGTCGCGTCCTGGATTTGGCGGTCAGCGCCCGTCTGCTCCAGGACGCGGCGAGGGGAGGCGCGCGGTGAACGACGCGCAGGCGCTCACGTTGACCGACGAGCAGGAACGGGCCGCCGCCGCCCGCCGCGGCTCGATGCTGCTCTCGGCCGCCGCGGGCAGCGGCAAGACCGCCGTGCTCGTCGAGCGCTTCGTGCGCGCGGTCGCCGAGGACGGCGTCGACCCGGCGCGGATCCTGGCCATCACGTTCACCGAGCGCGCCGCCGGCGAGCTGCGCGAACGCGTCCGGGCGCGCCTGGCGGCGATCGGCCTGCCGCGCGCCGCGCGGGAGACCGAGGGCGCCGCGATCGGGACCATCCACGGCTTCTGCGCCCGGGTCCTGCGCGCCCACCCGCTCGCCGCCGGCGTGGACCCCGCGGTGCGCGTGCTCGACGGCCCGACCGCCGAGCGCCTACAGCGAGCAGCGCTGCGCGCCGCCCTGGCCGAGCTCGTGCGCGAGAGGGGCGGCGTGGAGCTGCTCGCCGCCTACGGTGTGGACCGGCTCTCGCAGGCGATCCTCGACGTCCACGGCGAGCTGCGCAGTCGCGGCGAGCGCCACCCCCGTCTGCCGCCGGCGCCGGCGGCGCGGGTCACCGTCGCGCACGCCGAGGCGGCGCTGGCGGCGGCGACCGAGCCGGCGGG
>DATAWZ010000232.1:0-7884 GCA_036266975.1 Solirubrobacteraceae bacterium | reverse complement strand
GAGGAGGACGCCGGCGGAGAGCCGACGGCGGGCGACCCGGCGCTCGCGGCGCGCTATTTCAACTGGCTGCAGCGCCACTGCCAGGGCTGCACCGTGCTCGCCGCCGACCTGCTCGACGGGCCGGCGATGATCTCCTGGCTGCGGCGGTTCCTGAAGGTCGCGCACAAGCCGCGCCTGTGGGGGCTGCACCCCTACTACGAGGGCGCCTACGGCGGCGACGGAAAGCTCGAGGACATGCTGCGCCTGGTCCACGGTCGGGTGTGGTTCACCGAGACCGGCGCGCCCGTGTGGCGCTACGTCCTGCTGCGCCGCAGGTTCGACGCGCCCGGGCAGAGGAGCCAGACCCAGGAGCTCTCGCGCGAGCTCTCGCTCGCGCGGCTGAGCTCACGGATCACCCGGGTCTACGTCTACCAGTGGCGCAACCCGGGCACGCTCGCGCAGTCCCGCGCCCGCCTTGCCCTGCACGAGCCCGTGCGCGACACCTGGGACAGCGGGCTGCTGCGGCCGGGGTGCTCGACCCGCCCGGCCTTCGCGCTGCTCGCGCGCGCGGTCGGCCTGAATCCCGCCGGCGCGCCGCCGGCCGCGCCGACCGCGGACGACCTGGCGTGCGTGGCCCCCGCGGTGGCTCCTACGGCGTGAGAACGACCTTGCCGCGAACGTCGCCCGCGGCGAGCGCGGCGATGCCCTCGCGGGTCTCGGCGAGCGGCAGCGTGCGGTCGATCGGGGCGCGCAGGTCGTGCTGCATGCAGAAGGCGACGAGCCGCTCGAGCTCCTCGCGCGAGCCCATCGTCGAACCGACGATGCGCAGGTTCATCGCGAAGATGCGCGCGACCTCGGTCGGCGCGGTGTAGCCGCTCGTGCCGCCAGAGACGACCATCGTGCCGCCCTTGCGCAGCGACTTCAGCGAGTGCGACCAGGTCGCCTCGCCGACCGACTCCATCACCGCGTCGACGCGCTCGGGCATCCGCGCGCCGGGCTCGAAGACGGCCTCGGCGCCGAGCGCGAGCGCCGCGGCGCGGCTTCGCTCGCTGCGCCCGGTGACCCACATCCGCAGCCCCGCGGCCCGGCCGAGCGCGACCAGCGCGGTCGACAGGCCGCCGCCGGCGCCCTGGACCAGGACGGTGTCGCCCGGCCGCAGCGGGGCCTGGACGAACAGCATCCGGTAGGCGGTCAGCCACGCGCAGGGCAGGCAGGCGGCGTGCTCGAAGCTCAGCTCGGTCGGCTTGGGGATCAGGTTGCGCTTGGGCACGGTCACCAGCTCGGCGAGCGTGCCCTGGTAGCGCTCGGAGAGCAGCGAGAGCGAGGGGTCCAGCCACTCGGCGCCGAGCCACTGGGGATCGGTGATGACCGAGTGCACGATGACCTCGTTGCCGTCCTCGTCGACGCCGGCGGCGTCGCAGCCGAGGATCATCGGCAGCTGCTCGGCGCGCAGCCCCACGCCCCGCAGCGACCACACGTCGTGGTGGTTGAGCGCCGTCGCCTTGACCTTGACCACGGTCCAGCCGTGGGGCGCCTCGGGCTCGGGACGCTCGCCGACGATCAGCGCGCTGGCCGGGTCCTCGGCGTTGAAGCTCTCGACGTAGGCGGCAAGCACGCGCCGAAGCCTAGCCGGGAGCCGGGCCCAGCGCGACGCGCCGGGCCGACCACGCCCGTACCGCGCGCATCAGGCGGTCCGCCGGCGGTACGCAGGCGAACGTGAGCAGCGCGCCGCCGATCGCGTCGAGCAGGAAGTGGTTGGCGGTTGCCATCACCGCGAAGGTGGTGATGAACGGGTAGATCACCGCGGCCGCCCGCAGCCACCGCCGGCGCGTCAGCCGCCATGCGGCGATGCTCACCCACACCGCCCAGGCGATGTGCAGCGAGGGGAAGGACTGCAGCTGGTTGGCGTACCGTGCGGTCGCCCCGGCGGTCCACACCGGCAGGTGCGCGACCGCGGCCGTGAGGTCGACGTAGCCGTGGGAGACGAGCATCCGGGGCGAGGCGGTCGGGTAGGCCCAGAACACGGCCATCGCCACGAGGTTGAGCATGATCAGCGCCGGACGCAGCTCGCGCAGCAGCTGGGGGCGCAGCCACCACAGCACGCCGATCATCCCGAAGGTCATCAGCCCGTGGACGTTGTTGTAGTACCAGACGACGACGTGGGCCAGCGTCCAGTGGGCGGCGAGCCAGTGATTGATCGCGTGCTCGGGGTCCAGGTGCAGCGTGTGCTCGATCGAGTACAGGAGCCGGCCGTGGCGATAGGCGGCCGCCTGGCGCACCGACGGCAGGTTGTTGATCGCGTCGTAGACCCAGGCCAGCCAGACGACGACGAGGATGTCGAGCCAGGTGCGACGGGTCCCGCGGGGCGCCCGGCGTGGCCCGTAGCGGTCCAGCAGCGGCGCGAGGCGCTCCCGCGTCGATGTGAACATGATCCGCACGGCGGCCATTAAACCCTCGCGCGCGAGCGGCAAAGGGCCGACCGGCTTATGTACGGGAAAGCCGTGCTCAATAGATTCGCTGGAGTGCCGCCCGGTGTGCCATGAGGTTCGTCACCCCCCTTGCCCTGCTGGGGCTCCTCGTCGTGCCCGTGCTGCTCGCCGTCCACCTGCGGCGCGAGCGCGAGCGCCGGCACGACGCCGACGCCTTCGCGCCGGCGCTCCTGCTGCCGTCGGTCGCCCCCGTGCGCCCGGGCTGGCGCCGCCATGTCCCGGTGGCCTGCGTGATGCTCGCGCTCGCCCTGCTCGTGATCGCCGCCGCCCGACCCCGCACCCACTCGGTCGAGACGATCAACGGCAGCGCGATCATGCTCGCCAACGACGTCTCGGGCTCGATGGCGGCGACCGACATCAAGCCCAACCGCATCACCGCCGCCCAACGCGCGGCCGACACGCTCGTCCTGGCGCTGCCCCGCAACGTGCGGGTCGGGTCGCTGATGTTCGACCAGGATCCGACCGTCCTGCAGCTGCCGACGACCGACCACCTCGCGGTCCTGCGCGCCCTCGGGCGGCTGCGGGTAATGGGCGGAACCGCGACCGGCAACGCCGTGATGGCCGCGCTGTCGATCCTGCGCAGCACCCCGCAGCCGATCGGCGGTCGGCCGACCCGCGCGATCGTGCTGATCTCCGACGGCGACTCGACGAGCGGGGTGAGCCCGCTCAGCGCCGCCAAACAGGCGGGCCAGATGCGCATCCCGATCTACACGGTCGCGCTCGGCACGCCGAACGGCAAGATCGACGTGAAGTTCCCGAACGGCCGTACCGCGGTCGAGCCGGCGCCGCCGGACCCCACGCTGCTGGCGTCGATGGCCAAGGCCTCCGGCGGCAAGACCTTTACCGCGACCGACGCGAAGAAGCTCACCGACATCTACCGGCAGCTGGGCGGCTCGCTCGGCCGCCATACCGTGACCCACGAGCTCGCGCTCGCCTTCGTCCTGGCCGCCCTGGCCGCGCTCGCCGCCGCGCTGGTCGGCTCGCTGGCCTGGTTCGGCCGCCTGATCTGATCGCCCCGTACCCCTCACAAGGAGACCCTGACCGATGACCGACGTCCCAGAGATCGACCCGATGCTCGACGCACGCGCCGGGCTGCAGGAGGCGCTCGCCGAGATCAAGCGCGTGATCGTCGGTCAGGAAGCGATGCTCGAGCGCGTGCTCATCGGACTGCTCTCCGAGGGCCACGTGCTGCTCGAGGGCGTGCCCGGGCTGGCCAAGACCCTGACGGTCAAGACCCTGGCCGACGTGCTCGGCGGCTCGTTCAGCCGCGTGCAGTTCACCCCCGACCTCGTCCCCTCCGACCTCGTCGGCACGCGCATCTACCGGCCCGACAGTGGCCGCTTCGACACCGACCTGGGGCCGGTGTTCGCCAACTTCCTGCTCGCCGACGAGATCAACCGGGCGCCGGCCAAGGTCCAGTCGGCGCTGCTGGAGGTCATGCAGGAGCGCCAGGTGACGATCGGCGGCACGAGCCATCCGGTCCCGCGCCCGTTCCTCGTGCTCGCCACGCAGAACCCGATCGAGTCCGAGGGGACCTACGCGCTGCCCGAGGCCCAGGTCGACCGCTTCCTGATGAAGGTCGTCGTCGACTACCCGTCCTTCGGCGAGGAGGCCGCGGTCGTCGGCCGCAGCCTGGGCGACCCGATCCAGGCGCGCGAGCAGCTCTCGCTGCACGAGCTGGAGCGCTACCGCCAGGCCGTCCGCTCGGTGCTCGTCGACCGCGAGACGATCGCCTACGCGGTGGCGCTCACGAGCGCCACGCGCGACCCGGGCCGCTTCGGCCTGGCCGACCACGCCCGCCACATCGAGTACGGCGCCAGCCCGCGCGGGTCGATCGGGCTGGTGCAGGCCGCGCGCGTGCTCGCGCTCATGCGCGGCCGCCGCCACGTCACCCACGAGGACATCCGCGATCTCGCGCCCGACGTGCTGCGTCACCGCATCGTGCTCTCCTACGACGCGCTCAGCGACGGCGTCACCCCTGACGAGATCCTCCAGCACGTCCTCGGCGCCGTGCGCAGCCCCGAGCCCGACCGCCTGCGCGGAGCCGCCGCGTGAGCAGCCGTCCGCGCAGCAGGCCTCCCGCCGGCGGGCCGACCCCCGCTCCTTCGGACGTCGAGCTGCGACCGCCGGACGCCCGGCAGGGCCCCGGGTCGATTCCCGGCGGGCTGCTCGAGGCGCTCGCGGCGCCGTTCGCGCGCCGCGCCTCGCGCCAGCTCGCCGGCGACCTGCGCAGCCCCGGCGTCGGGCTGGGCACCGAGCTGGCGCGCCTGCGCGCCTACGAGGCCGGCGACGACGTGCGCCACCTCGACGCCGCCGCGAGCGCGCGCACGGGCCAGCCCCACGTGCGCCTGCACATCCCCGAGCGCGCGCTGACCACCTGGATCCTGCTCGACCTCTCCCCCTCGATGGCCTTCGGCACCGGCCAGCGCCTGAAGGCCGACGTCGCCGAGGGCGTCGCGCTCGTCCTCGGCCGCCTGGGCATCCGCCGCGCCGGCGGCCTGGGGCTGATCGCCTTCGGCGCCGGGCGCGAGCGCGTCCTGCCGCTGCACGCCTCGCGTCCCGCGCTCGCCGCGCTGGGCCGCCAGCTCTCCGAGGGCGTCGCCGTCGACGGAGCCCACGGCCCGCGCGCGCTGCACGACGCGCTCAACCGCTTCCGGGTCAACGCCAAGCGCCCCGGCCTGCTGGCGATCATCTCGGACTTCCGCGGCCAGGAGGACTGGGCCGGGCCGCTGCGC
This sequence comes from Solirubrobacteraceae bacterium, assembly GCA_036266975.1. Lineage (GTDB taxonomy): Bacteria > Actinomycetota > Thermoleophilia > Solirubrobacterales > Solirubrobacteraceae > DATAWZ01. The sequence continues at coordinate 2,681 of DATAWZ010000232.1, read as the reverse complement.
GTGCTCGCCGCCCGCCACGTTTCGATCGCCGTGGAGATCTACGACCCGCGTGAGCGCGAGCTGCCGGACATGGGCCAGTTCGCTGTGGTCGACCCCGAGACCGGCGAGCGGATCGTCGTGGACACCTCCTCGAGCCGCGTGCGCGAGCGCTTCGCCGAGATCGAGCGCCGGCGTCGCGAGGACGTCGCCACGTCCCTGCGCGCCGCGCGCACCCAGCACATGGAGCTCTCCACCGACGAGGACTGGCTGCGCGCCCTGGGCCGAGGACTGGAATGAACTTCGCCCATCCCGACTGGCTGTTCGCGCTGCTCGCGGTCCCCGCGCTGATCCTGCTGGCCATCTCCGCGCGCTCGCGCGCACGGACCTACGCCGTGCGCTTCCCGGCGCTTGCGAGCCTGCGCGAGGCGGCCGCCGCGGCGCCGCGCTGGCAGCGCCTGGTGCCCGAGGCGCTCCTGCTCGCGGCGGTGACGGTGGCGCTCGCCGCGGCCGCCGGCCCGCAGCACTCGCGCACGGTGACGGTCGGCGGCCGGGCCGCGGTCATGCTCGTCACCGATCACTCGGGCTCGATGGAGTCCACCGATGTGGCCCCGACGCGGCTCGGCGCCGCGGTATCGGCGGCGACGACGTTCGTCGACAAGCTGCCGAGCTCGGCCGACGTCGGGATCGTCTCCTTCTCGACCGTCCCCGACACCGTCCTGCCGCCGACCACCAACCACAGCGAGGTCGTCCAGGTCCTCGACGACGAGGAGGCCGAGGGCTCGACCGCCACGGGCAACGCGCTCGCGGTCGCGCTTCAGCTGCTGACCTCCCTGCCCGGCCATCCGCCGTCGGCGATCGTGCTGTACTCCGACGGCGCCGCGAACGCCGGGACGAGCTCGGTCGCCGTCGCCCAGCAGGCCGCCCGCGACCACATCCCGATCGACACGGTCGCGCTCGGGACGCCGAACGGCACGCTGACCGTCCAGGAGTTCCCGTTCGGCGTGGAGAACGTGCCGGTGCCGCCCGACCCGCAGCTGATGCAGGCGATCGCCAAGGCCTCGCACGGCGAGTCCTTCGACGCCAAGAGCGAGGGCGACCTGAACCGCATCTACACGCACCTGGGCAAGGGCTTCGCCGTGCACCACAGCCAGACGCCGCTGGCCTCGGAGTTCGGCGCCGGCGCGGCGCTGCTCCTGTTCGGGGCGGCGCTGCTGGCTGGGCGACGGACGCCCCGGCTACCGTAGGTGCCGTGCCCGACCTCCCGCCCGGTCCGCGCGCGCCCGCCCTGCTACAGACCATCGGCTGGTGGTCGCGGCCGACGGCCTACGCGTCGCGCTGCCGGGCGCGCCACGGGAGCCGCTTCACGCTGCGCCTGCTCGGCCAGCCGCCAATCGTGATCATCAGCGACCCCGACGAGGTGCGCGAGCTGTTCACCGCCCCGGCCGACGTCGTGCACCCCGGCGAGGGCACCAGCGCGATCCGGCCGATCGTCGGCGAGCATTCGGTGATCACGCTCGACGAGGAGCCCCACCTCGAGCAGCGCCGGCTGATGCTGCCCGCCTTCCACGGCGAGCGCATGGAGCGGCTGAGCAGCCTGATCGCCGAGCTCGCCGAGCGGGAGATCGAGCGCTGGCCGCGCGGGGAGCCGCTCGCCACCCACCCGCGCCTGCAGCGCCTGACCCTCGAGATCATCATGCGCGCGGTGTTCGGCTCCGAGCCGGGCGAGCGCCACGAGCGCCTGCGCGAGGCGCTCATCGAGCTGCTGGCCTTCGGAGAGAGCCCGCTCTCGCTGATGCCCGCCACTCGGCGCTCGCCGCTGCTGCGCGGACGCTGGGCGCGCTTCGAGCGCGCGCGGGCCCAGTCCGACGCAGCGCTGTACGCGCTGATCGACGAGCGCCGGGCACGGGCCGAGCCCGGCGAGGACGTGCTCGCCATGCTGCTGCAGACCGAGATGTCGCCGGCCGCGGTGCGCGACGAGCTCGTCACCGCGCTGGTCGCCGGCCACGAGACCACGGCCTCCCAGCTCGCCTGGGCCCTGGTCCTGCTCGCCCGTGCGCCCGACGTCCAGCGCGCGATCCAGCAGGAGAGCGTCGACGACGAGGCGCCGTACCTGAACGCCACCATCAGCGAGGTCCTGCGCCTGCGCCCGGTGCTCCCGACCGCCGAGCCGCGCCGGGTCAACCGGCCGATCACGATCGGCGGGCGGCGCTACGAGCCCGGCGTGGTGCTCCTGGCCAGCGCCCACCTCGTCCACCACGACCCCACGCTGTATCCCGACCCCGAGGCCTTCCGGCCCGAGCGCTTCCTGGACGCCGCGCCCGGCACGTACACCTGGATCGCGTTCGGCGGCGGGCGCCGGCGCTGCCTGGGGGTGAGCTTCGCCCTGCTGGAGATGCGGATCTTCCTGCGCACGCTGCTCGAGCGCTGCGAGCTCGCAGCCGCGGGCGACGCGCCCGAGCGGGTGCGCCGGCGCGGCATCACCTCCAGCCCGGCGCGCGGCGGCGAGGTGCGGCTGGCCGATCGCGTGCGCGAGCCGGTCGCGGCATGACCGAGCGCGCCTACGACGTCGCGGTGCTCGGGGCCACCGGCTGCACGGGCCGGCTCACCTGTGAGTACCTGGCCCTGGGCGCGCCGGCGAGCACGCGCTGGGCGATCGCCGGCCGCCGCCCGGAGGCGCTGCACGCGCTGGCCGAGGCACTCGG
>DATAWZ010000231.1:0-18947 GCA_036266975.1 Solirubrobacteraceae bacterium | reverse complement strand
CCGTGACCGCGCCGAAGTCGCGAAGCATGGTGATGTCCGAGAGCACGAGAATGGCAAACCCAGCGATCGCGGTCACGCCGGAGGCGACGACGGCCGCGCCGGTCGAGGAGTAGGTACGGCGCAACGCGCTCGCCGGATCAGCCCCGGCCAGGCGCTCCTGACGGTAGCGCTCGGCGAGCAGCACGCTGAACTCGGTGGAGATGGCCACCACCAACGCCCCGAGCGTCACCGACATCGGGTTCAGCGGGATCCGCACGCAGAAGATGACCAGCGCCGACCAGCCGCTGGCCAGGACGATCGGCACGAGCGGCACGAGCGCCCGGCGCGGGCGCCGCAGCGCGAGCAGCAACACCAGCGCGACCGCCCCCAGCCCGGCGAGCAGGGTCTCCAGGCGGCGCCAGGTCGGCGTCACCGCGGCGGCCGCGTCGGCGGCCAGGACGGTGATCCCGGCCAGATGCGCGCTGACCCCGGCGGGCGGATGCAGCGCGGCGCGCATCGCCGCGACGACCTGCTCCTGGCGGCTGAGCGGCATCAGGCGGATGCCGAAGGCGAGGTTGGCCGTGTGGTGATCGGCGGTGATCACGCTCTGGGAGAAGTAGGACGGGATCAACTCGATGAGCCCCTTGATCTCGGTGGCGGTCAGCCCCGCGGTGCCGCCAGAGAACAGGTCGGTGAGCGAGAACGCCGGACACAGGGTGGCCGCGCCGCACCCACGCTCAGGGGTATAGCCGAAGCGGCGGTCCAGCTCGTTCTGGTAGCCGGCCATCCAGTGCACGACGCGGGGCTCGAGCAGGTCGGCCGAACGGACCATGACGTCGATCTCCCCGCCCACCCCGGTCGAGCGCTCGAGCGTGTTCAGGTTGCGCAGCGCCGGCAGGTTCTGCGGGACGAGCTTGGTGATGTCGGTCTGCACGTGGGTGTGGCTGTCGAGCGCCCAGCCGGCCGCGGCGAGCGCCAGGGCGACGAGCAGGACCGTGCGCGGGCGACGCAGCACGCCGCCGAGCGCGCGGGCGCCGAGCGCCGGAGCGCGCCGCTGCAGCGAACGCGCGGCGCGGTTGCCGTAGACGATCTCCCCCGCGCCCCGCCACGCCGGCGCCAGCGCGCGCACCGGCGCGAGCAGGCGTCCCTCGCCCCCGCGCGGCGTCCAGGCGAGCGCCGCCGATCCGGCGGTGATCGTGAGTACGAGCGCGAGCGCGACCCCGGCGATCAGCAGGTAGCCGAAGCCCCGCACCATCGGCACCGGCGAGAGCGCGAGCGCGGCGAAGCCGGCGGCGGTCGCGGCCGCCGCGGTGAGGATCGTCGGGCCGCCGCGCGCGGCGGCCCGACGCACCCGCGCCACGGTCGCCAGCCGGCCCTCGAGCCCGTGCGCCTCGCCCTCCAGCGCCCGCGACTGGAACTGGATCGCGTAGTCGACGGCCAGTCCGACGAGGACGGGCAGCACGCCGATCGAGGCCATGGTCAGCGGCGCGCCGACGAGCGCGAGGCCGCCGAAGGTCAGCGCCGCGGCGCCGAGCGCGAGCGCGAGCGGCAGCAGCGGCAGCCGCCGGCGGAAGACGAGGGCGAGCGCGAGCGCCATCACCAGCAGCACGCCGACGAGCAGCCGCTCGAGCGAGCCGGTGATCTTCCCGGCCAGGTCGGAGATGACGACCGGGACGCCGGTGACGAGCATCCTCTGGCCGTGCTGCAGGTGCCAGCGGGGCATCGCGGTCGCCGCGCGGATCAGGGCGATCGCGTGCGCCTGGGCGTGGTCGGAGAGCCCGTTGCGCAGCCGCACCGAGATCAGCGCGTCGCCGGAGTCGGGCAGGATGTAGGCCAGGCGCTCCTTGGGGACGCCCGGGTGGCCGGGCTCGAAGGCGATCTGCGTGACCGTCGCGGGATTGTCGACCGCCGGGTAGGTCGTGAGGTTGTAGCTCGCGCCGAACGCGACCAGGCCCTGCACCGCCTGGTCGCTGACCGCCTGCCCGACCTCGCCGGCCACCGCGTGCGCCTGGGCCGTGCTGTAGCCGTGCGCGCGGGCCACCTTGTAGGCGGCCGCGGCGTCGGCGGACTCCTTGGAGCTGACCGAGCTCAGCTCGGCGCTGAGCGCGCTCTGCAGGACGCCGACGGCCTCGTTGATGTACGTGCCCGGGCCGATCACGACCTTGACCACGTGGGCGCGCGAGAGCCCGCCGCAGGGCGAGCGCGGGCCGCCGTCCTGGCGGATCGCCGCCGCCGGCAGGTTGCCCGACAGGCACCCCTCCAGGCCGACGAGCCGCTCGAGGTCGCCGGTCAGCAGCGTGTTGTGCAGCGAGCCGCGGACGAGCACCTCGACCGCGTCCTGGCCGAAGCGGTTGTAGAAGGTCTGGGTGGCGCGGTAGTCGCCCGAGGAGCGATCGACGAGCGTGTCGGTGCCCGCCGAGGTGCGCAGCCCGAGCGACAGCGCCGCGCCGGCGAGCACGAGCAGGGCGGCCAGCCCGAGCACCGCCCGCGGATGGCGGGCGGCGCGCCCGGCGAGCGCGCCGAGCCTGGCGCTCACTCCATGCCCAGCGGACCCTGCGATTCTCCGGCCAGGAACTGGCGTACGAACGCGTTATCGGAGTTGAACAGCTCCTCCGCGGGACCGGACTCCACGATCCGGCCCTTCCAGAGCACCGAGATGTGCTCGGCCACGCGCCGCGCGGTCATGATGTCGTGCGTGATCAGGGTGAAGGCGGGCAGGTGCGGCTTGTGTCGCCGCTGCGCCTCACCCATCATCTCCTCGTGGATCTCCTGGATCAGCTCGCCGAGCAGCGCGGTGCGCACCGGGTCAAGGCCGGAGTCCGGCTCGTCGAAGAGGACGATGTCCGGATCGAGCACCAGCGCGCGGGCGAACCCCGCTCGCTTGCGCATCCCGCCTGAGAGCTCGTTGGGCATGCGCGTGCCGGCGGTGCCCAGACCGACCTCCTGAAGGCGGGAGTTGACGATCTCGCCGACCTCCTCCTCGCTCTTCTCGGTGTGCTGGCGCAGCGGGAAGGCGACGTTGTCCCACACGTTCATCGAGCCGAACAGCGCACCGTCCTGGAAGAGCACACCAAACTTCTTGCGCATGTCGAACAGCTCCCGGTCCTCCATCGCCGGGACCGATTCGCCGTGGACGATCACGTCGCCATCGTCGGGGTAGAGCAGCCCGACCATGTGCTTGATGCACACCGACTTGCCGGTGCCCGACGGGCCCAGGATCATCGAGATCTTGCCCTCGGGCAGACCCATGTTCAGCCCGCGCAGGATGCGCGCGTTGCGCCCGAAGGACTTGTAGACGTCGATGAACTCGACGGCGTCGGGCATCCCGGTCGGGCGCACCAGCCCGGTGTGCCACTGGTACTCGTCCTCCTCGCCGGGCGGCGGCGGCTCGCGCACGGACACGCGCGGCGAGGCGTGCGCCTCGGCGGCCGCGGGCGCGGGCTCGGGGGTGTGGGCAGGCGCCGGGAAGGTCGGCTCGGCCTCGGAGGCCTCCGAGGCGAGCGGATGCTCGTAGCGCTCGTCGACGTACCCCTCCAGATCGGGGCTGAGGTTGGGATCGCTGAACGAGCGGATCGGCTCCTCGCGCGGCGCGGGCGGCTCAGGCTCGGGCTCGGAGGACGCCGAGACCATCTCGGGGTCGGGCGTCAGCGCGGGGTCGCTGAACGCGCGCGAGAACGGCGCCGGCTCATCGCGCGGCAGCCACTCATCGGTGCTCGCCGGCGGCTCCTGCCCCGGCGGCGGCGTGGGCGCCTCGCTCGCGGGCTCGGGCTCCTGCCCGCGCCACACGCGCATGATCCGGCTCAAGCCACCGCCGGAACGACGGCTCCCTGCGTCACCGGGGTCCTCACCCTGGCCTGCACGCGGAATTCTCGGCATCTCACTCTCCGATTGACCTCGACGAGCCGCTGCTCGTACCGCGTTCCACTCTACCGGCCCCCGACCCGCCGGTGCGAGTCTTGCAAGGCGGCCCACCATCCGGGCTACCGGTGGTAGGGTGGCGCCGCTGTGAGGGGCCCGCGACGAACGATGCTGGCGGTGACCGTGCTCGGCGCCGCCGCGTTGGCCGGCTGTGGCGGAGCACAGCAGGATGCCCACGAGCCCAACGCGAACTTCACGGTCAGCGTCGTGCGCGCGAGCTTCCCCACGACGCAGTCGCTGGCCGAGCACTCACAGCTGCAGATCACGGTGCGCAACAGCGGCAGCAGCACCGTGCCGAACATCGCGGTGACGGTCAACGGCCTGAACTACCGCGACGCGCAGCCCGGCCTGCAGGATCCGAACCGGCCGGTGTGGATCATCGATCAGGAGCCGGTGGGCGGCGTGACCGCGGACACCAACACGTGGGCACTCGGTTCGCTCGCGCCCGGCGCCACGACGACCTTCGATTGGCACCTGACCGCCGAGCAGGCCGGTGAGCACCTGGTGAGCTACCGTGTCGCGGCCGGACTGAACGGGCTGGCCAAGGCGGTCGACGCCAGCGGCGCGCCGGCGAGCGGCGCGTTCTCGGTGGACATCGGCTCCGCCCCGCCCCAGGCCCACGTGAACCCGGCCACCGGCGTGGTCGAGCCGGGTCCAGCGCCCCTCAGGTAGTCCGTTACTTGGGCAGTCGCGGGGCGATGATCCGGTAGGCCTTCAGGCCGAGGCCGAGGCGCTCGCGGTCCTCGGACTGCATCGGATCCAGGTTGGTCAGCTCGCGCACCCGGTCCAGGCGGTAGGAGACCGTGTGGCGGTGGGCGTAGATCGCCGCCGCCGTCGCGTTCATGTTGCAGTTCTGCTCCAGGTAGGCCTCGAGCGTCCCGACCAGGTCGGTGCGGTACTGGTCGTCGTAGCGGACGATCGGCGCGACCGTGTCCTCGTAGAAGGCGCGCACCTCCTCGGGGTGGGAGGCGAGCACGCGGAACAGCAGCCGGTAGGTGCCCGAGCCGATGTCGCTGGAGTCGAAGCCCGGCGCGCCGCCGGACTGGCGCAGGACGTCGAGCACGAGCTCGGCCTCCTGGATCGCGCGGGCGAGCTCGCCGGGGTCGGCGTAGAAGCTCGACAGCCCCACGGTCCCGTGCCGACCGAGCCGCGCGGCCAGTCGCCGCCCGGCCTCCAGGGTCGCCTCGGGCGCGCCGTCGCCGCCGACCGCGGGCAGCAGCGCGTAGACCCGGCTGGGCTGACCGGCGCCGCCGCCGTCGATGTGCTGCGCCAGCGCGCCGGGGTGCTCGCCGGAGATCGCGGCGAGCAGGTGGCCCGGGCGCTCGCTGGAGAGCTCGGCGCACAACACGACCGCGCCACGGGCAAGGTCACAGCCCAGCCGGGCGGCGCGGCGCACGATCTCCTGCGGCTCGAGGTCCGGGCGCGAGCGCAGGTCCTCCAGGAACGAGCCACGCAGGTTCTGCTCGACCTCCTCGCGCGCCTCCTGGACGGCGACCTCGGTGAGCGAGGCGACCGCCGCCAGGTGCAGGAAGTCGACGGCGGTGTCGGCGTCGAGGCCCTGGACGCCGAGCAGGAGCACCGCGCCCACGGTCTCGTCGCCGGAGACGATCGAGACCTCGGCGGAGACCGACGCCGGGCGCTGGGCGGGCCGGTCGCGGACGCGATCGGTCACGTAGCGGTCGAGCTCGGCCAGGTCGGGCTCGGCGGCGGGCGGGGCGTCCCGCGGATGCGAGACGCACGCGATGGCCAGCCGCGGCACGACGATGCCGACCGACCCGCCGACCGCGCCGGCGGCGATGCCGGCCACCTGGCCCAGGCCCTCGCCGCTGAGCACGGCGTCGACCATCTCCAGGTGCACGGCGCGCAGCTGCTCGACCAGGCCGGCGGCTCCGCCGCGACGTGGCTCGGCGCGGGACGCCTGGTTCATCGGCGGCAGGGTGGCGATTCGGCGGTGGGCATCGCGCAGCCTCGATGACACTACGAGCCGGCCATCGGTGGTTTGGCCGGGTGTCGAAACATCGATCGGACGATTTCGCCACGCGCGGCAGGCCCCACTTCGGGCGCCTGCATACGATCCTCGTGTGCGCCCCGCTGTCGGCTCGTCGCTGGGCGCCCGAACCGCGTCCGAACACCCACAGGAGGCACACGATGGCACCGCTTCGCGACAAGAACGTCACGGCCGCGCGCTGGAGCGTGAACGGCGGAGCCCTCGGGCTGTCCGATCTCACCGCGCCCGACCAGCAGCTCTTCGGCCGCAACGTCTTCGGTCCGGCGCTGCAGCGCCAGCTCCTGTCCAAGGAGGTCTACCGGGCGCTCGCGCGCACGCTCGAGCAGGGCCAGATGCTCGATATCTCCCTCGCCGGCGCGGTCGCACAGGCGATGAAGGAGTGGGCGCTCTCGCGCGGGGCGACCCATTACTCGCACTGGTTCCAGCCGCTGACCGGGTCGACGGCCGAGAAGCACGACTCCTTCTACGGCCCGGTCGGCGACGGCACCGCGATCGCCGAGTTCTCCGGCAAGGACCTCATCCAGGGCGAGCCGGACGCCTCGAGCTTTCCCACGGGCGGCATCCGCGCGACGTTCGAGGCCCGCGGCTACACGGCCTGGGATCCGACCTCCCCGGCCTTCCTGCTCGAGAATCCCAACGGCACGCTGCTGTGCATCCCCACCGCGTTCGTGTCGTGGACCGGGGAGGCGCTGGACCACAAGGTCCCGCTGCTGCGTTCGATGGACGCGCTGGCCACCTCGGCGATCCGCGCGCTGCGGCTGCTGGGCGAGGAGTCCGCGCAGCGCGTCTTCACCACCGTCGGCCCCGAGCAGGAGTACTTCCTGATCGACGAGCAGTACTACTTCGAGCGGCCCGACCTGTACACGACCGGGCGCACCCTGTTCGGGGCCAAGCCGCCCAAGGGGCATGAGCTCGACGACCACTACTTCGGATCGATCCCCGAGCGCATCCTCGCGTTCATGCTCGACTCCGAGCGCGAGCTGTTCAAGCTCGGCGTCCCGGTCAAGACGCGTCACAACGAGGTCGCCCCCAACCAGTACGAGATCGCCCCGATCTTCGAGAACTCGAACGTCGGCTGCGACCACCAGATGCTCACCATGCAGGTGATGCAGAGCGTGGCGCGCCGCTACGGGCTCGTCTGCCTGCTGCACGAGAAGCCGTTCGCCGGGGTCAACGGCTCGGGCAAGCACAACAACTGGTCGATGGGCACCGACGCCGGCGCCAACCTGCTCGACCCGGGCGACACGCCGGCCGAGAACCTCTCGTTCCTGTTCTTCTGCGCCGCGGTGCTGCAGGCGGTCGACGTCCACCAGGAGCTGCTGCGCGCGTCGATCGCCGGCCCCGGGCAGGATCACCGGCTGGGGGCCAACGAGGCGCCGCCGGCGATCATCTCGGTCTTCCTCGGCACCGAGCTCGAGCGCGTGTTCAACATGATCGTCGACGGGTCGAGCGAGCCCTCGAGCGTCGGCTCGGTGCTCGGTCTTGGGACCCCCGTGCTCCCGCCGCTGCCGCTTCACTCCAGCGACCGCAACCGTACGAGCCCGTTCGCCTTCACCGGCAACAAGTTCGAGTTCCGCGCGCTCGGCTCGAGCATGTCGCCGTCGCTGCCCAACACCGTGCTCAACACGATCGTCGCGCAGTCGGTCGACGCGCTGGCCGACGAGCTCGAGGCGGCGCTCGCCGGCGGGGCGAGCCTGACCGAGGCCGTGCTCGGCGTGGTCAAGCAGAGCTACGGCTCTCACCGACGGATCGTCTTCGACGGCGACGGGTACTCGGAGGCCTGGCACGCCGAGGCGGCCGCCCGCGGGCTCTCGAACCTGCGCACGACTCCGGACGCGCTCCCGGCGCTGATAACGGACGCCTCGATCGCCGTGTTCGAGCACTACCACGTGCTCTCCGAGCGCGAGCTCCGCGCCCGCTACGAGGTGTTCGCCGAGCAGTACGTGACCAAGGTCAACATCGAGGCCGAGACGGCGGCCTCGATCGCGCGCACGCTGCTGCTGCCCGCCGCCCTGCGCCATCTGGTGGAATTGCGCGCCAGCGGCATCGGAATGCTGGTCGACGAGACCGAGCGCCTGGTGACCCAGTTCACCACGGCGATCGGCGCGCTCGAGACGGCCAACGCCTCCCACCCCCATCCCGACGACGTGATCGAGCACGCCCACTACGTGCTCGAGACGGTGATCGGAGCGATGGAGGCGGTGCGGGCGGTGGCCGATCAGCTCGAGCGGATCGTGGCCGACGACCTGTGGCCGCTGCCGAAGTACGCTGAGATGCTCTTCATCAAGTGAATCGACACAGACCTGGGAGGAGCGCAACGTGAGTATCGACGCCATCAGGGCACTGGTGACGGGCGGTAAGCCGCTCGTGATCGGCGACGACGCCGCGCCGGCCGACGTCATCGACATGGCGCGCAAGCACGGCGTGCGCATGATCGACTTCAAGTTCACCGACCTGCCCGGCACGTGGCAGCACATGGGCCTGTCGATCGGCGCGCTGGATGAGGAAAGCTTCACCGACGGCCTGGGCTTCGACGGCTCGTCGATCCGCGGCTTCCAGCAGATCGCCGAGTCGGACATGCTGCTGATGCCGGACCCCACGACGGCGAAGATCGACCCGTTCTACCAGGACCCGACGCTCTCGCTGATCTGCAACATCCTGGACCCGATCACGCGTGAGTCCTACTCGCGCGACCCGCGCTACGTCGCCCAGAAGGCGGTCGAGCACCTCAAGTCCACCGGCATCGCCGACACCGCGTTCTTCGGCCCCGAGGCCGAGTTCTACGTGTTCGACCACGTCTCCTACGACCAGAGCACGCACGGCTCGCACTACGAGGTCGACACCGAGGAGGCCTACTGGCACATGGGCTCCGGTCACCGCGAAGGCGGGAACCTCGGTCACAAGATCCGCTCGCAGGAGGGCTACTTCCCGGCGCCGCCGTCGGACACGCAGGCCGACCTGCGCGGGCTGATGGTGATGACGCTCGAGGCGCTCGGCGTCGCGTGCGAGTTCCACCATCACGAGGTGGGCGGCCCCGGCCAGGGCGAGATCGACATCCGCTTCCAGCCCCTGGTGGCCATGGCCGACACGCTGATGCTGCACAAGTACATCGTCAAGAACGTCGCACGAGCGGCGGGCAAGACGGCGACGTTCCTGCCCAAGCCGATCTACGAAGAGAACGGGTCGGGCATGCACGTCCACCAGTCGCTCTGGAAGGACGGCCAGACGCTGATGTTCGACGAGGGCGGCTACGGCCTGTGCTCGGATCTCGCGCTCAGCTACATCGCGGGCATTCTCGAGCACGGCCGCGCGCTGATGGCGTTCTGCGCCCCGACGACGAACTCCTACCGCCGGCTCGTGCCGGGCTACGAGGCGCCGGTCAACCTCGTGCACTCCCAGCGCAACCGCTCGGCGGCCTGCCGCATCCCGATGTACCTGGCCTCACCGAAGGCCAAGCGGATCGAGTTCCGCCCGCCGGACCCGATGGCCAACCCCTACCTCGCGTTCCCGGCGCTGATGATGGCCGGCCTGGACGGGATCCAGCGCAGCCTGAAGCCCGGCTCGCCGGTCGACACCGACCTGTTCGACCTCACCGAGGAGGAGCTCTCGAAGATCGCCCACGTGCCCGAGTCGCTCGAGCTCGCGATGGACGCGCTCGAGGCCGACCACGGCTTCCTGACCAACGGCGGCGTGTTCACCGAGGACCTGATCAGCGAGTGGATCGCCTACAAGCGCGCCGAGGCGTCGGAGATCAGCATGCGGCCGCACCCCTGGGAGTTCGCCCTCTACTACGACGGCTGACGGCGGCCCCGCACCCTGGAGCTCCTGTGCCGGTCTCGCGGCCACGCGGCGGGACCGGCGGCGCCAGGAAGAGCGCCGTGAGCTGCGGGACGAGCGGATCCGGCCCGCGCGCCCCCTCGCCAGCGTCGACGATGTCAGTACGCGGGGGCACGATGTGAGCTGGTCCGCCGAAGCTAGAGAACGTCCAGGTGGTGATCAGCATGGCGTGGTGCTCACTCGAGGACAGCGTCGCGCGCACGCGCAATGGGCGGCCCTCGCGGTCGATCCACACCCGTAGCGCGACCGGTTGCTGGCCGGCCTCGGCCGCGACCGCAGTGTGGGCGAAAAAGGAAGCCAGCGGAGCGCTCGTGCGGTACTCGGTGGTCGATATGCCGTCGATGCCGACGCTGGGGCCGACGATAGGACGGCGGCGGATAAGGCTCATCGCACGCAGAACCGCGGGCGGGTCGGTGAGTGCAGCGCTTCCCGGGAGATCGGGGTCCGACAGAAGCCCCTGGTCGCCGAGGGGGATCTCGATCGCCCTGGTGGGCCGTCGAGCGTTCGGCAGGACCCTGATGTAGAGCCGCGGGCCGATCCGGATGCGTCTGATGCTCTCGTCGGCGCCTTCCCGTCGCACCGTGGCCTGGTAGCTACCGGCGTCGAAGTCGAGGATCCCCTGTCCGCTGAGCTCGGCGATTGGACGCCCACCGACCAGGATCACGGTGCGGGAGCGGTAGCGCACGGTCCCGGCCTGTTCGGCGGCGGCCGGGGCTCGGCTGACCGGCGAACTCGCATGAGCCGGGCGGGCGCTGGTCAACATAAGGACGAGGATCGCGGCGACTGCCACGGCCGCCGCGCCAGAGCCGAGCGCAGCGCGGTGGCGGACCATTCGACCGACATGCCGCTGTCGCTGGCGATCCTCAGCCTCGAGCTCGGCAAAGCGCTGACCGAGCTCTTCCATGGCCGGCGTGCGCCAGGGGTCCTCGTTTGGCTCGCGGCTCACAAGTCCAGCGCTTTTCGTGCTTCGCGCAGCGCGGAGCTGGAGCTCAAGGAGCGCAAGGCGCGCGAGAGGCGCTTGCGGACGGTCTCCTCCGAGAGCTTCAGCGTCTGGGCGATCTCGCGGTTGCTGCGCTCCGCGTGGAAGCGTAGGCGGAGAACATCCTGCTGATCAGGGGGAAGAGCGGCTACGGCACGGGTCAGTGCCGGTTCCATATCGTCGACTGCGGCTAGGCGCTCCAGCTCTCGCACCGCATCTTCACTGGGCCGGCAACGCTCGATGCCCAGCCGGTCAAGTGCGGCGGTCTCAACCGCATTGCGACGATGGTACTGCGCGAGCTCATTGCGCGCGATCGCCCAGACCCACCCACACGCCGCCTCCCAGCTCGTGCCGCGCAGTGACCCGCGCTTCTCAAAGGCCTTGGCGAACGTCTCGGCACTGATGTCGAGCGCGATCTGGAGGTTGGGACACTGCCCTGACAGCGCGCGAAGGACCTTGGGGTAGAGCAGAGCGTAGAGCTCGGCGAAGTCCGGCGCCGCCCCGTCCTCGGTTGCCCGTGCGCGCCCGGTGCGCGCAGGCCCCAGCCTTGCGATCAGGGTTGGCTCGACACGCCCGCTCACCTTCCTTGTCACGAATTCGCCCCTCGCGCATCTACCCGTTTGAACATGGTCCACGAGCGACGATACCGCCCCAGCAGCGGCCCGCACTCTCGGGTCTACCAACTCACGGACAGGGAGGACATCGATGACATTGATGACTCGAACGACACCGGAGCTCGCGATGCTCCGCGTCGCTCGGCCGCGCTTGCCGCTCGGCTTCCGCAACTCGCCGCTGTCAAATCGGTGGGCGAGCGTTCTCGCCATTGTGGCTCTGCTGATGGCCGTCGCCGGGGGCGTAGCGGCTGCGTCAGCGCACGCGGGCACCGACGAAATCAGCGACGGCTTCGTCGGACCGTTCCCCGGCGTGTCGGGGCCGTACTACAGGGACCTCACACGCGTATTCGTCCACAACGATGACAACCCGAACGGCGCGATAGGCGCCTGCGAAAACGCATCCGACTCAGACGGCGACTACGTGGCAACTGGGCCGGCACGAACTCTGGCTATGAGGCCATGGATGGACACCAAGACTACTAGCGGCAGGGCATTGATCGGCGGCGCTGCAATGGCGAGTACGACTTGTTCGACCAGTCGAGAACGATGGAGGCTGACACATGCATAGACGCTGGAGATTGAGAGCATGGGCAACGTTCGGCGTCGCAGCAACTGTCACCACTGGAGGCGTCGTCACCGCGGCGACAGCGGCTCGTGGTCACGTTCGCCCGCGCCACCGGACCTTGGCCCCGATGATCAAGCCTGCCGCGCCTCCCGGCACCACGAGCGTACCCGTGGCGGCGAAGACGGCGACGACAGCGTCCTCGCCCTCGGCGTCCGATTTCTCGGTGCTGGCCCAAACCGCGGCGACAGATGTACCGTCATGGGTGAGCGGTCCGGCGACCGATCCGGAGATCGCCGCTACTGAATCCCCCGCGGTGTCCGAAGCTCGTGCCGTGCACCCCAACGGCGACATCTCCACCACGTGGTACGTCATCGCGGGATCCGGTGGCCTCTGCCTGGCCATGCAGGACGGGGGGGGCTGCAACAGTACGGCCAACGCCTTGGCGGGTAAGTTCGTCTTCTCGTCCGGGAACGAGGTGATCGGGGTCGTTCCGAACGCTGTCACCTCGGTGTCGGTGACGGGCACTAGCGGAATTGTGACGGCAAAGGTCGTCGACAACGTCTACGCCGCGACCGTCCCAGGCTTCAGCGCGGTCACGCTCAGTGGGGCTGACGGTACCCAAACGCTGCCGCTGGGTTAGTCACAGTCCGATGGAGGCAGCGAGGCGTTCGGCGAGCGCCTCGCTGCGGCCGCCGTACAGGCGCAGGAAGCGCGCGTCGGCATAGGCGCGCGCGATCGCGTACTCGGCCATGTAGCCGTAGCCGCCGTGGAGCTGCACGCCGCAGTCCACGGCGGCGCCGTACGCCTCGCTCGCGCCCAGCTTGGCCGACGCGGCCCGCGGCGCGGTCAGCCCGCCCGCCTCGCGCTCGGAGACGCACCGCTCGACGAACGCCCCGACCGCGTCGAGCTGGCAAGCCACCCGCGCGAGCGCCACGCGGGTGTTCTGAAAGCGGGCGATCGGCTGGCCGAACGCCCGCCGGTCGCCGACGTACTGAACGGTCGTCTCCAGCGCGGTGCGCGCGCCGGCGAGCGCGAGCACGGCGAGCGCCAGCCAGCGCTCGATCTGCGCCTCCGCCACGAGGTCGGCGCCGCCGAGCCGCTCGGCCGGGACGCCGGCAAGCTGCAGGCCGGCCAGGTCGCAGCCCTCCAGGCCCGGCGGCGGCTCGCTCGGCGTGACGGTGAGCCCGGGCGCATCGGCGCCCACGGAGTACAGGGATACGTCGGCGTCCTCAGGCGCGGAGCGCCCGGCGAGCAGGAAGCGCCCCGCCTTTTCCCCCCCAATCACCCACGCCGCGCTGCCCTGTAGCGCTTGCGCGCGAGCGTCCAGGGGCTGCTCGAGCCCGGCGCAGGCCAGGCACAGCTCGCCGGTCGCCAGCCGCTCGTCGTCCCCGCGCCCGAGCAGCAGCGGCACCGCGACGAGGTTGTGCTCGGCCAGCGCGAGCGCGAGCGCGGTCTGCCCCGCGCGCATCGCCTCCTCGATGAGCGCGAAGCCGAAGCGGCGGTCGGCCACGCCGGCGCCGCCGTGCTCCTCGCCGACCGCCATGGCCACGAAGCCGTGCTCGGCCGCGCGCGGGAAGCTGAACTCCTCCTCGGCGAGGAAGCGGACGAAGCTCTCGCGGTAGTCTCCGAGCTCGGAGCTCAACGGGGCGCCATCCGGATGGCGCCATCCAGGCGGATCGTCTCGCCGTTGAGCATCGGGTTCTCGACGATGTGCACGGCCAGCTGGGCGAACTCCTCCGGGCGCCCGAGCCGCGCCGGGTGCGGCACGGTCTGGGCGAGCGAGGCCTTGACCTCCTCGGACAGGCGCGCGAGCAGCGGAGTGTCGAACGTGCCCGGGGCGATCGTGCACACGCGGATCTGCCGGCGCGCGAGGTCGCGCGCCGCGACGATCGTCATCCCCACGATGCCCGCCTTGGAGGACGCGTAGGGGATCTGGCCGATCTGTCCCTCGTAGGCCGCGACCGACGCCGTGAGCACGCACACGCCGCGGTCGCCGCCGAGCGGCTCGTTGGCGGCCATCGCGTGGGCCGCGAGCCGCAGCACGTTGAACGAGCCGATCAGGTTGACCGTGATGATGTCGCTGTACTTCTCCAGCGAGCCCGGGCTGCCGTCGCGCTCGATCACCCTCACCGGCCCGCCGCGGCCGGCGCAGTGCACGCACGCGCGCACCGGGCCGTCCTGGGCGGCGGCCTCGAACACCGCCTGCACCTGCTCGGCGCTGGTCACGTCGGCGGCGACGAAGCGGCCGGCGAGCGCCTGCGCCCGGGCGGCGCCGTCGGAGCTCGGCAGGTCGGCGATCGTCACGCGCGCCCCGCCGGCGACGAGCGCCTGGGCGGTGGCCAGGCCCAGGCCCGACGCACCGCCGGTGATCACCGCCGCGATCCCGTCGACCTCCATCAGACGCGCTCGATGATCGTCGCGTTGGCCATGCCACCCGCCTCGCACATCGTCTGCAGGCCGTAGCGTCCGCCGCTCTCCTCCAGGCCGCAGACCATCGAGGTCATCAGCCGCCCGCCCGACGCCCCGAGCGGATGCCCGAGCGCGATCGCCCCGCCGCGCGGGTTCAGGCGCTCCAGATCAGCGTCGAAGTGGGCCCGCCACGCGAGCGGCACCGGCGCGAAGGCCTCGTTGACCTCGAAGTGGTCGAACTGGTCGATCTTCATCCCCGAGCGCTTGAGCACCTTCTCGGTGGCGGGAATCGGGCCGGTGAGCATCGTGATCGGATCGTCGGAGGCCACGGCGAAGGCGTGGAAGCGCGCGCGGGGCGTCAGCCCGAGCTGGTTTGCGCGCTCCTCGCTCATGATCAGCATCGCGCTCGCGCCGTCGGCGAGCTGGGAGGAGTTGCCGGGCGTGATGCTCCAGTTGATCTCCGGGAAGCGCTCGGCCATCTCCTCGCTCTCGAAGGCGGGCTTCAGCTCGGCCAGGCCCTCGACCGTCGTGCTCGGGCGGATCGTCTCGTCGCGGTCCACGAGGGTCGTCGAGCCGTCCTCGTGGGTGACGGTGATCGGCACGATCTCCCTCTCAAAGCCGCCGCTCTGCGCGGTATGCGCCGCGCGCTCCTGAGAGCGGGCGGAGAACACGTCGAGCTCGTGGCGGGAGAGGCCGTAGCGCGCCGCGATCAGCTCGGCCGAGATGCCCTGGGAAACGAGCCCGGGCGCGTAGCGCTCGGTCGTGCTCGGGCCCCAGATGTCCTTGCCCATGCGCGCGGTGAACATCGGCACGCGGCTCATCGACTCCAGGCCGCCGGCGACGACGACGTCGTAGGTGCCGACCATCACGCCCTGCGCGGCGAAGTCGGCGGCCTGCTGGCCGGAGCCGCAGCGCCGGTCGATCGTCGTGGCCGGCACGTGCTCGGGCAGCCCGGCGCCCAGCCACGCCCAGCGCCCGGGAGGCCCGGCCTGCTCGGCGCACTGGCTCACGCAGCCGATCATCACGTCCTCGACCTCGCCCGGGTCGATGTCGTTGCGGTCCATCAGGCCCTTGAGCGTCTGCCCGAGCAGCTCGACGGCGTGCAGGTCGCACAGCGCGCCCCCCGGCTTGCCGTTCTTGGCGGCCTTGCCGCGCCCCATGGGTGAGCGGACGGCGTCGACGATGACTGCGGTTCTCATGGCGTTTCCTTTCATAGGCCGAGGGAGCCGGCGACGATGACCTTCATGATCTCGCTCGATCCTCCGTAGATCCGGCTGACGCGCGCGTCCATGTAGGCGCGCGCGACCGGGGAAGATCGAGCGTATCCAGCCGGCCCGCACAACTGGACACAGCGGTCGGTCACCCGACCCTGAAGCTCGGTGCAGAAGAGCTTGACCATCGCCGCGTCGGCGGGGGTGAGCTCGCCGTCGGCGTGCGCCTGCAGGGCACGGTCGGTGAGCGCCTGGCCGGCCTGGACCTCGGTGGCGC
Organism: Solirubrobacteraceae bacterium; assembly: GCA_036266975.1. Taxonomy (GTDB): domain Bacteria; phylum Actinomycetota; class Thermoleophilia; order Solirubrobacterales; family Solirubrobacteraceae; genus DATAWZ01. The sequence continues at coordinate 3,150 of DATAWZ010000231.1, read as the reverse complement.
AGGCCGCGAGCTCGAACTTGGTCTGCTGATCGGGCCGCGGCTCGCCCGCGGTCAGCGTCTCGATCGTGCGCTGCAGGACCGCCGCGGCCGCGGCCTGCGAGTTCAGCCCGATCGACAGGCGCTCCTGGGCGAGGTTGCGGGTCAGGTAGCGAAAGCCGTGGTTCTCCTCGCCGAGGCGATCGGCCACGGGCACCGCGACCTCGTCGAAGAACAGCTCGGCGAGGTCCTGGGCCTTCAGGCCGATCTTCTGCAGCGGCGCGCCGCGGGTCAGGCCGGGGGCGTCGCCCTCGACCACGAGCAGGCTGATCCCCTCGCGGCCGGCGGCGCGGTCGGTCTTGACCGCGAGGATGATCAGGTCGGCGTTGATCCCGTTGGAGATGAACGTCTTGGTGCCGCTGACCACGTAGACGTCGCCGTCGCGCCTCGCGCTCGTGCTCAGCGCCTTCAGGTCGCTGCCGGCGCCCGGCTCGGAGAGCGCGAGCGCCGCGACCGCCTCGCCGCCGGCCAGGCGCGGCAGCCAGCGCGCCTGCTGCTCCTCGGTGCCCAGCTCGACGAAGTAGGGCATGCAGATGTCGGTGTGCACGCGCACCCCGCCGAGCGCGAGGCCCACGCGCTGGGCCTCCTCGGTGAACACCGCGCTGTGGCGGAAGTCCGCGCCGGGCAGGCCGCCAAAGCGCTCGGGGGCGCCGGCGCCGAGGATCCCGACCTCGCCGGCGCGGCGCCAGAACGAGCGCGGCGGCGCGCCGGCCTTCTCCCACTGCGGGTACTGCGGGACGACCTCCTGCTCGAGGAAGTCGCGCACCCGGATGCGGTACGCCTCGTGCTGATCGGTGAAGACGGTCCGGCGCAACCCGCTGATCTACAAGCTCTGAAGGAAGCCGCGGATCGCGCTGGTCAGCTGATCGGGATGGGTCAGGCTCAGCGCGTGCGGCCCGCCCTCGATCTCGACGACCCCGCGGCTGCTGGGCACCAGTGCGCTCATCTCGTGCGCAACCGAGACCGGGAAGGCCATGTCGGCCGTCCCATGCACGAATTGCACCGGGCAGCTGATCTCCCCGAGCCGACCCTCGATTTCGTCGCGGCCGCCCAGAATGGCGTTCCAGACCTCCTTCCAGTCCCCCGGCGGGCGGCCCTGCCACTTGGCCACGTAGCCCGACGCGTCGTAGCCGGTCGCGCTGAACTGGATCCCGGCGACCGCGTCGGCGATCTCGCCGACCGGCCCCATGGCCATCCACGCGGTCGAGAGCTGCGTGTAGCCGGTGGTCTCCTCCTCGCTGAGCAGCTTGACCGACGTGCCCTGAAGGATGAGCCCGCGGACGCGGTCGGGGGCGCTGAGCGCGGCGCGCTGGGTCAGCCAGCCGCCCTGCGACATGCCGACGAGCACCGCGTGGGTGATCTCGAGCTCATTGAGCAGGCCGATCGCATCGGCGGCGCTGTCCCAGTAGGTGAACGACTTGCTCGCGGTCGACATGCCGCAGCCGCGCTCGTCCCAGGTCACGCACCGGTAGGTCGGGCTGAGCGCCCCCACCTGGGGCGCCCACATGCTGTGGTCCATGAACGCGCCGTGCGAGAAGAGGATCGCCGGGCCGTCGCCGCCGCTGTCCTCGTAGTAGAGCTGCTCCCCGTTGATCTCGGCCAATGGCATGGCGGATGGGCCTCCCCTCGGTGTCGGTTAGCGGCCGCGGAAGTTGCCCGGCCGGCGCTCCTGGAACGACGCGATCGCCTCGAGCAGATCCTCGGAAGCGAACGTTGCGACCTCGTTGGCCATCGACAGCGGGACGACCTCGCCGGCGCGCTGCTGGGTCAGCCGGTTGAGCGCCGCCTTGGTCCCCTGGACGGCCATCGGCGGCAGCTTGGCGATCCGGGCGGCGAGCGCGCGCGCGGCGGGCAGCGCCTCCTCGGCGGTGTCCACCAGATCGGTGACCAGACCGCAGGCGAACGCGGTCTCGGCGTCGAGCGCGTCGCCGGTCAGCAGGTGGCGGCGGGCCCGAAGCATGCCCGTCGAGGCGGGCCAGACCAGGCAGCCGCCGTCGCCGGCGACCAACCCGAGGGCGACGTGGGGATCGGACAGGCTCGCGCTGCGGGCGGCGACGATCGCGTCGGCGGTGAGCACGACGGTCGCGCCGACGCCGATCGCGGCGCCGTGCAGGGCCACGACGAGCGGCTGGGGCAGGCCGATGAGCGCGTCGAGCAGGCGCAGGCCGTCGTCGGCGATCTGCCGGCGCTCGCCGGGATGGTCGTGGGCGGCGCGCATCAGCTCGAAGTCCCCGCCGGCGGAGAAGACCCTGCCGGTGCTTGCGAGGACGCTCGCGCGCACGTCCTGGCGGCGGGCGATCTGGTCGAGCGCGGCGGTGAGCTCGGTATGCAGCGCCGCGTCGACGCGGTTCATCAGCTCGGGCCGCGTGAGCGTGATCTCGGCGATCCCGTCGCTCACCTCCAACGTCAGCGCCGAGAACTCCTCAGAGCTTTGAGCCGTCACATCTCAAAACTACCATGTGGCCCCGCTACGAGGCATCGCCACGCGGCATCGCCAGGCGGCCGCAGCGGCGCTCAGCGCGTCGGCGCGGCGTGGCCGATCGCCGGCAGGATCAGCTCCTCGGTCGCGCGCGCGATCTGATCGGCCGTGTACGTCTCGGCCGGGCGGATCCAGCGCGAGACCCACAGCGTCATGCCGAGGATCAGCCGCGTGGTGATCACCGGGTCCTCGCCGGCGATCTCGCCGGCGGCGATCGCGTCGGTCACCGCCGTGCGCCAGACGAGCTCGTACTGCTCCTGCCACTGCAGCCAGCGCGCGTAGAACTCGCGCGGCAGCCAGCCGCCGCCGAAGAGCACGAACAGGAACTCCCGCTGGCGGAAGGCGGCCTCGATCTGGGCCTCGATCAGCCCCATCAGGCGCTCGCGCGGCGAGGCCTGCGTGTCGCCGACGATGACCAGCGCGGCGCGGTGGAGCTCCTCGGTCATGCGTTCGAAGAGGATCGCCAGCAGGTGCTCCTTGGAGGGCACCGTGCGGTAGAGCGTCGCGCGCGAGACCTCCAGCTCCTTGGCCGCGCGATCGATCGAGACGGCGTCGTAGCCCTCCTCGGTGAACAGGCGCTCGACGGCGTCGGCGACCTTCTCCAGGTCGATCTCCCGTCGCGGCCGTCCTCGCCT
>DATAWZ010000230.1:0-29359 GCA_036266975.1 Solirubrobacteraceae bacterium | reverse complement strand
CGGCTACTCGGCCTTCGCCGGCGTGCCGATCCTGTTCGCCAACGACGACAACGTCCCCCAGGCGACGCTCACGGCGCTGGCCACCCTCAACCACCCGCACATGTACATCCTCGGGCCGGGCACGATCATCGGCGAGCACGTCGTGGACACGCTGCGCCACTACGGCGTCGTGCATCGGATCCGCGGCACCAGCCCGGCGAGCAACTCGGTCGCGTTCTCCTCCTACAACGAGAGCGGCTTCGGCTGGGACGTCTACCAGCCCGGCCACGGCCTGGTCTTCCTGAACGCCGACCAGCCGCTGGACGCGGCCGCCGCCGCGCCGCTGTCGGCCAGCGGCGACTACGGCCCACAGCTGATCCTCAACAGCGCCACCACGGTGCCGGGCGCCCTCACGCGCTACCTCTACCAGCTCCAGCCCGGCTACGTGGCCAACACCCCGGGGTCGAACCAGGTCAACGCGGTCTACAATCACGGCTGGATCATCGGCGACCAGAACGCCATCTCCTACGGCGTGCAAGCCCAGATCGACCAGGACCTCGAAATCAAGGCGGAGAGCCAGGCGGCGTTGTCGGCGGCGGCCTCGAGCGTGGGCCCATGAGCGGCTCCGAGGACCCGCGCCGCATCGCGCCCGACCACGAGGTCACGGTCGCCGACGTGCGCCAGCTGATGGGCGCCTCGACGCCGCACTTCGCGCTGCAGCTGCGCGACCGCATCGCCAAGCTCATCCGCCCGCTGCCGGCCGGTCACCCGGCCCGGATCGAGGGCGAGCTCGAGATCGCGCGCCTGGAGGCGCTCGGCGTCCACGGCGAGCACCGCGGCCAGCACGCCCAGCCGGGCCAGCAGACGCTGCCCTCGGCCTCGCGGTAGCCGCCCGGGCCGCGCCGGCTCTCGCCGCGCGGATAGGATCCGCCCCATGGCAGACCTCAAAGGACGCACTCTCTTCATCTCGGGCGCCAGCCGCGGCATCGGCCTGGCGATCGCCGAGCGCGCCGCCCGTGACGGCGCCAACGTCGCGCTGATCGCCAAGACCGCCGAGCCCGACCCCCGCCTGGAGGGGACGATCTACACCGCCGCCGAGGCGATCGAGAAGGCCGGTGGCCAGGCGCTGCCGATCGTCGGCGACATCCGCTTCGAGGACCAGGTGAACGCCGCCGTCGAGCAGACCGTCGCCAAGTTCGGCGCGATCGACGTGTGCGTCAACAACGCCAGCGCGATCCAGCTGCAGGGCTCCGAGGACCTGCCCATGAAGCGCTACGACCTGATGAACAACATCAACGCGCGCGGCACCTTCCTCGTCTCGCGCGCCTGCGTGCCGCACCTGCGCCACGGGAGCAACCCCCACATCCTCACCCTCAGCCCGCCGCTCAACCTGGATCCGAAGTGGTTCGCCCAGCACCTGGGCTACACGATCGCCAAGTACTCCATGAGCATGTGCACGCTCGGCTTCTCGGCCGAGTTCGCGAAGGACGGGATCGCGGCCAACTCACTGTGGCCGCGCACGATGATCGCCACGGCGGCGGTCAAGAACCTGCTCGGCGGCGACGCCGCGATGGCGCGCTCGCGCAGCCCGGAGATCATGGCCGACGCGGCCTACGCGATCTTCTGCCGCGACAGCAAGACCTGCACGGGCAACTTCTTCATCGACGACGACGTGCTCGCCGAGGAGGGCGTCGCCGACCTCTCGAAGTACTCGTTCGGCGACGGCGAGCTCGCCACGGACATCTTCCTCGACTAAGGGCCTAAGCGCCCCGCCGGAAGCGCCGCGACTCAGCCGAACCGCGCGCGCAGCCGCGGCAGCACGTCACGCGCGAACAGCTCGAGCGCGCGCGTCTGATCCTCGCCGGGGTGGTGGAAGACCAGCTCGGTGAAGCCCAGCTCGACGTAGGGCGCGATGCGCTCGACGACCTCGTCGGGATCGTCGCTGACGATGAAGCGGCTCGACGCGCGCTCGGGATGGGCGTCCGCGAGCCGCTCCATCTCGATCGGATCCTCGACCCCCGACTTCTCCTCGGGGGTCAGCGCGAGCGCGCCCCACCAGCGGCACGCCTGCTCGGCGAACTCCCGGTCGGTGTCGTAGGAGACCTTGATCTCCATGAGGTGCGCGATCGCGTCGGGGTCGCGGCCGGCCTGCTCGGCGCCCTCGCGCACCTTGGCCGTGAGCTCCTGGTACAGACCCGGGTCCTTGCCGCTGGTGGTGATGAACCCGTCGCCGACCCGCCCGGCGAGCTTGGCCGCCAGCGGCCCGGAGGCGGCGACGTAGATCGGCACCGGTACGTCGGGCCGGTCGTAGATCGTCGCGCGCACCGTGCGGTAGTACTCGCCGGAGAAGTCGACGCGCTCGTCGGTCCACAGCGCGCGGATCAGCTCGATCGCCTCGCCCAGGCGCAGGCGGCGTTCCTTGGCCCCGGGCCATTCCATCGCGGTCGCCGGGGTCTCGTTCATCGACTCCCCGGTGCCCACGCCGAGCACGACGCGACCGGGGAACAGGCAGCCGAGCGTCCCGAACGCCTGCGCGACGACCGACGGGTGGTAGCGCATCGTCGGCGTGAGCACGCTCGTCGACAGCGTCGCGCCGCCCGTGGCCTGCCCGAGGGCCCCCAGCCAGGGCAGCACATTGGGCGCGTGCCCACCGTGGTGGCGCCAGGGCTGGAAGTGGTCGGAGACCGCGATCCAGTCCAGTCCGCCGGCCTCGGCCTGGCGCGAGAACTCGAGCAGGTCGACCGGGCCGAACTGCTCGGCCGAGGCCTTGTACCCGTACCGCACTACGCGACGAGCGCCGAGCGCTTGCGCTCGATCCCGGCCAGCAGGTCGTGGAAGGACTTCTCGAACTTCTCCACGCCCTCGCGCTCGATCGTCGCGGTGACGTCCTCGTACTCGACGCCGACGGCCCGCAGCTGGTCGATCAGCGCGTGCGCGGCGGGCAGGTCACGCGTGAGGGTGTCCTCGACCACGCCGTGGTCGGCGAACGCGCGCACCGTCGCCTCGGGCATCGTGTTGACCGTCTCGCGGCCGATCAGCTCCTCGACGTACAGCACGTCGCGGTACGCCGGGTTCTTGGTCGAGGTCGACGCCCACAGGCAGCGCTGCGGGGTGGCGCCCTTGTCCTTCAGGGCGGTGAAGCGCTGGGAGGAGAAGAGCTCCTGATAGCGCTCGTAGGCGAGCTTGGCGTTGGCGATCGCGAGCTTGCCGCACAGCTCGGGGTGACCGGCCGCCTCCAGGCGCTTGTCGCCCTCGGTGTCCACGCGCGAGACGAAGAAGCTCGCCACCGAGGCGATCGTCGACGGGTCGCCGCCGGCGGCGACCAGGCGCTCGAGCCCAGCCAGATAGGCCTCGGCGACGGCGACATAGCGCTCCAGGGAGAAGATCAGCGTCACGTTGACCGAGACACCAACGGCGATCGTCTCCTCGATCGCCCCGAGCCCCTCGAGCGTGGCCGGGATCTTGACCAGCACGTTGGGCCGGTCGACGCGGTCGTGCAGCTCCTGCGCCTCGGCGATCGTCGCCGCGGCGTCGTGGGCGAGGGTCGGGTCGACCTCGATCGACACGTAGCCATCCAGGTGGCCGGTCTGCTCCCAGGTCGGGCGCAGCAGATCGCAAGCGGCCTCGATGTCCTGCAGCGCGAGCTCGAGGAAGACCTCCTTGGCGTTCAGGTGGCGGTCGGAGAGCGAGCGGATCTGATCGTCGTAGGCGTCGCCGGAGGAGATCGCCTGCTCGAAGATCGTCGGGTTGGAGGTCAGGCCGACCACGGCGTCATCGGCGATCATCGTCGGGATGTCGCCGCCGGAGGCGAGCGCCGTCCGGGAGATGAAGTCGATCCATACGCTCTGGCCGTGCTCGGAGAGGCGGTGCAACGGGCTGCTCATGGTGTCGCTCCCTGTGGTTGGCGAACGGGCCGGCTCTCTGCCTTCAACGATACCGCCCTAGGAGCGAGCTAAACGCGCGCGATTGGCGGCATCCAGAAAGCGCAGCCGCAGGATCCGGAAGAGGATCAGGAACATCACCAGATCGACGCCGAGCATGATGATGTTCAACGTGTGGGTGGCCGTCGCCACGGCACTCGCGATCAACACCACGGACGAGTGCACGACCACGCAGGGCAGGAATGCGAGCAGGATCGTGTGCGAGCGATAGCCCGACAGATGCTCGCGCAGCGAGAACTCGAGCGTGCCGATGGCGATCACGAGCATGCCGACGAACAGCGGGACCTCGTGGCGGTGGTGCGAGCCGACCAGGCCGTAGATGAACGAGATCATGCCGACGATGATCAGCAGTTCGGCGAGCGGCAGCGGATGCCAGGGCGGCTGAGGCCGCTCGGGCTTGAGCTCGCGCGCGCGCCGGGCGCGGCGCGGCGCCTCGCGCGCCTGCTTGACCTTGGTCTGGAACTCGTCGGCGGACCCCGACTTGGCTCCCGCCGGGCGCTGACCCTGCGCGTGAGCGCCGCCAGTGGACCGTCGTTGCCGCTTACGCGAGCGCGAGCTCCGTTTACTCTGGGTCACGGTGATTGGGAATCATAGGAGCCGAGGCGCGGCGGGGGCGCTCGCGCTGGCCGGGGCGCTCGCCGGATGCGGAGCGATCACGCAGACCCTGCAGCAGAACCAGCTGCGAAGCGTGGAGGCCGTACGGGGCTGGCAGGTGTACTGGGTGGGCATGCGCTTCGAGGGCCTGCCGCTGCGCGCACTGAACCGCGACCCGGGCGGCGCCTTCACCGCGCAGTACGGCAACTGCGAGAACGCCAACGCCGCATGCGCCGCGCCGCTGCTGATCGTCAGCACCCCCGACCCCTCGTTCGTGCCCGGCGCGCCGCACGCCGAGCTGCCCACGACGATCCGCAGCGTGCCGGTCTACGCGACCGACGGCGGGCGCATCCTGCACGTGGCCACCGGCAACGAGAGCGTGACGGTGACGGCCCGGCGCGCGACCGATGCGCTCGCGGCGGTCGACAGCATGGACGCGCTGAACAACGGGGGATCCTCGGCCTCCAGTGCGCTTCCCAGTCCGCAGCCGAACGCACCCTCCCCGCTCGACCAATCGAACGGCTAGATTGGCCACGGTCCGGGCCTGCCGGGACGTCGGGTCCGGACACTACATTGGGGGCATGGGCCACCCTGAGCACGGCGCGAGCGTCGGGATCCCCGGCAGCCGCCTGCCCGGACCCTTCCCCGTCGGCGAGTACGCGGCGGCGCTGCGCCGCCGGCTGCGCGGCTTCGCGCACGTGCAGCTCAGCGGCGAGCTCTCGGGGGTGCGCCCGGCGCGCGCCCGCGTGTACTTCGAGCTGCGCGACGCCCGCGGCGCGGTGCCCTGCTCGGCCTGGCGCGAGGACTGGGAGCGCATCCAGGGGCGCTGCGGGCAGCCGCTGCTCGACGGCATGGAGGTGATCGTCGCCGGCGGCTGCGACTACTACGTGGGCAGCGCGAGCGCCTCGCCGTCCTTCGGCTTTCACGTCTGGAACGCCCGCCCCGCGGGCGAGGGCGACCTGCTCGCGCGCATCGAGCGCCTGCGCCGCGCGCTGCTCGCCGAGGGCCTGGGCGAGCGCCAGGCGCGGCTGCGCCGTCCGGTGCTCCCGCGCACGATCGGCGTGGTCACCGGCGAGGCGGGCAAGGCGCGCGACGACGTGCTCGCCGCGCTGCGGCGCCGGGGCTGGGCCGGCCGGCTGGTGTGGGCCTTCGCCCCGGTTCAGGACCGGCACGCCGCGCCGGCGATCGCCCGCGCGCTGGCAGACCTGGTCGCCGTGGGGGAGGTCGAGGTCGTCGTGATCGCCCGCGGGGGCGGCTCGCTCGTGGACCTGCTCGCCTTCTGCGAGGAGTCCCTGTGCCGCACGGTGGCGCTGCTGCCCATCCCGGTGATCGCCTCGGTCGGCCACCACAGCGACCGAACCGTGCTCGACGACGTCGCCGCGGTGAGCTGCTCGACCCCGACGCATGCCGCCGAGGCCGCGGTACCGCTGCATTGCGACGAGGCGCGGAGTGGATTGGGGGAAAAGGCCCGACGCCTGCGGCTGCGCTCTCTGCAAACCGTGGCGTTGCGCGCCGGGACGCTGGCGCGCCAGGCCCGCGCGCCGATCGAGCACCTCGAGCGCGAGCGCCGTCGCCTCGAGCAGTCCTCTCGCGAGCTGCGCGCCACGGCGCGCCGGCGCGGGGGCGACGAGCGCGAGCGGCTCGCGCGGCGCGCGCTCGTGCTCGATCGCAAGGCGCGCGCCGGCGCCGACGACGTGAGCCGGCGGCGCGCGCTGGATGCCCTCGCGCTCGCGCTCGACGCGCACGATCCCGAGCGCACGCTCGCGCGCGGCTACGCGCTGGTGCAGGGGCCGGACGGAGACCTGGTGACGAGCGCGGCGGCCGCCTCCGATCACGAGCGGCTGGACCTGCGCTTCCACGACGGCCGGATCCCGGTGCGCCGACCGTGAGCGAGGACGGGCTCACCTACGAGGCGGCCAGCGCCCGCATCGAGGAGATCATCCGCCGGCTGGACTCCGGCGAGGCCGGCCTGCGCGAGACGCTCGAGCTCGTCGCCGAGGGGCGGCGCCTGATCGAGTTCTGCGCGGGTGAGCTTGAGGCGGTCGGCAAGGGGCTCCAGGAGCTGCGCCTGGACGAGCTCCTCGCGCGGCTGGCGGCCTCCGGGGCGACGGGCGAGTTAGCAGCTGGGAGCGCCTCGCCGAGCTGCCGGTGCGGGTAGAGGGCTACGAGCTGCGCCCGCTGCAGGCCGACGTCTCGAGCGAGTTCACCCGCAAGAGCACGGTGATCGTGATGCATGGAGGCGGCCACGAGGGGGTCGGCGAGGACGTCAGCTACGACGCGGTCGACCAGGAGGCGCTGCAGGCCGGTGCGATCCAGCCCCTCGCCGGCGAGCACACGATCGCGTCGCTGAGCGAGCGGCTTGCCGGCTTGGATCTGTTTCCCTCGACTCCCCAGCGCGAGGTCTCGCGCCTGTACCGGGTCTGGGCGTATGAGTCGGCCGCGCTCGACCTCGCCCTGCGTCAGGCCGGGGAGAGCCTGCACGCGCGGCTGGGGCGGCAGGCCGCGCCGGTGCGCTTCGTGGTCTCGCTGCGGCTGGGCGAGCCTCCGCGCCTGGACCACGTGCGCCGGCTGCTGCAGGGCTATCCCACGCTGCGCTTCAAGCTCGATCCGACCTCCTCCTGGAGCGATGCGCTGGTCGCCGAGCTGGCCGAGCTGGACGTCGTGGACACGCTCGACCTGAAGGGCCTGTACGAGGGATCGGTCGTCGACCAGGGCCCCGACGCCGAGCTCTACCGGCGGGTGGCCGAGGGCCTACCGGGGGCCTGGCTCGAGGACCCGGCGCTCACCGAGGAGACCCGGGCGGCGCTCGCCGGCCAGGAGGATCGGATCACCTGGGACGCCAACCTCCACGGGCCGGGCGATCTGGACACGCTGGCCTTCCCGCCGCGCACGGTCAACGTCAAGCCCTCGCGGCTCGGCGGCCTGCGCTCGCTGCTGGACACGTACGACCTGCTCGCCGAGCGCGGCATCGGCGCCTACGGAGGCGGCCAGTTCGAGCTCGGCCCCGGCCGCGGGCAGATCCAGTACCTCGCCTCGCTGTTCCATCCCGACGCCCCCAACGACGTGGCGCCGGCGGGCTTCAACCTGCCCGAGTCGCCGGCCGGTCTGCCCAGCAGCCCGCTGCCGCCGAGCCCCTCGCCGACCGGGTTTCGCTGGCTCGGGAGCGACTGACCGCAACTTTCCTCGCGCCTGCAGGTTTTCGGCGACCGAGTCAGTATGGTGCGGGACCGCTCGCCGGCGTGGACCTCACTGCCGCCTACGACGCCGGCGCCCCCGCCGTCCGTCGATGCGCGTGTCTAGCCCGATCACCCGAGCCGCATGCCTGATCGCCATGGTCGCGGCGTGCCTGCTGAGCGGCGTCGCCGCCGCCGTCGCCGCGACCGGCGGGGCCGGTGCGCCGAGCTCGACGAGCTCGACGAGCAAGACGACCACGACCGCGCCGAAGACCAAGGCCCCGGCGAAGTCGAGCAAGCCGGGGAAGATCTCGCTGAGCAGCGTCAGCTGCGTCCCGGTCCAGCACTGCAACGGCAACCCGCACTACGTCTCCACCCACGGCAGCCTGCTGCTCGCCGGCACCGGGCTGCGCACGTCGATGCTCGTCTCCTTCCCCCGCTACCGCGGCGGGCAGCCCAACAGCCGCGGGCTGCTCGCGCACACCCATCAGTCGAGCCTGGGGCTGGTCGTCACCGTCCCGGCGGCCTCGCACGACGGGCACATCGCGATCCTGCTCACCGGCGGGCGGACCACCAACCAGGCCGGGCCGATCTACGTCGTGCACCACGCGCTGCATCCGCCCGCGCCGCCGCCGACCGCATTGAGCACGGTGAGCGCCGGACCGAGCCCGTTCGACGGCGACGGCATGTGGATCTGGTACCTGAGCCAGTCCGACGGCGGCTCGCTGGCCAACATCGAGGCGCAGGCCAAGGCCGCCGACGTGACCACGCTGTACATCAAGAGCTCTGACGGCCCGACCAACTACTGGTCGCAGTTCTCGGCGGCCAACGTGGCCGCCCTGCACGCCGCCGGTCTGAAGGTCTGCGCCTGGCAGTACGTGTACGGCACCAACCCCGCCGGCGAGGCCGCGCTCGGCGTCGAGGCGGTCGCGGCCGGCGCCGACTGCCTGGTCATCGATGCCGAGACCGAATACGAGGGCCGCTACGCCGCCGCCGAGACCTACATCGACGACCTGCGCGCGGCGCTCGGGCCCAACTACCCGATCGGGCTCGCCTCCTTCCCCTACGACTTCGACCACCCGACCCTGCCCTACTCGGTGTTCCTGGGCCCGGACGGCGCCCAGTACAACCTGCCGCAGATGTACTGGCAGGACATCGGCACCTCGGTCGACAGCGCGTTCGCCAACACCTACGAGTACAACCGGCTCTATGGCCGGCCGATCTATCCGCTCGGCCAGACGTTCGACAACCCGCCGGCGAGCGCGATCCTGCGCTTCCGCGAGCTCGCCAGCGCCTACGGCGCAACCGGGATCTCCTGGTGGGACTGGCAGAACACCACGGCGAGCGAATGGGCCGACCTCGTCGCGCCGCTGATCAGCCCGACCGACTTCGCCGGCGTGGAGAGCGCCTACCCGCTGCTCGGCAAGGGCAGCACCGGCGATGACGTGCTGTGGATGCAGGAGCACCTGGCCACCGCGGTCCCCGCGCAGGCGATCACCGGCAGGTTCGACGCCACGACGGCCGCGAACCTCGAGTCCTTCCAGACCGCGCACGCCATCCCGGCCAGCGGCCAGACCGATACGGCCACCTGGGCCGCCCTGCTGGCCCTCCCGCCGGTCGCCGTGGACTGGGGCACGGCGCCCGCGCCGACGGGCTGACCGCACCCGCGCCGCCGGACCCTCGGCCACCCGCCCGATGCCCGCGCCCCGCCGGCGGGGGTAACCATCGCCGCGCTAGGCTGTAGATTGACTAGTCAGTCAAACAAAGGAGCCCCGTGAACGAACGTCTGGCCATCGCGGGAAGCGGCGCGATCGCCTCCGGGCTGGCATCGGTTGCCGCCAGCCACGGCCACGTCCTGATGCTGGCGCGGTCCGAGGACTCGGCCGAGCGCGCACGCACGAGCGTCGACCGCCACCTGACCAAGGTGGGCCTGGCCGATCTGCTCGAGCAGATCGAGGTCGTCACCGAGCATGTCGCGTTGTCGGAGTGCACCTTCGTGGTCGAGGCCGTCGTCGAGGATCTCGACGCCAAGGCCCTGCTGCTGTCCGCGCTCGGGGAGCAGCTCGCGCCCGAGGCGATCCTCGCCACGACGACCTCCTCGCTGTCGCTCGAGCGCCTCGCCGAGGCCAGCGGCCGACCGGACCGGTTCGCCGGGCTGCACGTCTTCAACCCGGTGCCCAAGATGGAGCTCGTCGAGCTCGTGTTCCCCGTCGAGGCCAGCGCGGATACCCGCGCGCGCACCTTCGATCTCGTTTCCCAGCTCGAGAAGACGGCCGTCGAGGTACCGGACGTCCCCGGCTTCGTCGTGAACCGGCTGCTGTTCCCCTACTTGTTCAGCGCCGTACGTCTGATGGAACAGACCGGGATGGCGCCGGCCGACGTCGATACCTGCATGCGCCTGGGCGCCGGGCATCCGATGGGTCCGCTCGCGCTGCTGGACCTCGTCGGGCTCGATGTCTCGGTCGCGATCGGGGAGTCGATCGACGCCGACATCCCCGACCTGCTGCGCGAACTGGTCGCGCAGGGGATGCTCGGCCGCAAGACCGGGCGCGGCCTGCTCGAGTACCCGCCCAAATAGCGCCCTCTTCACCCCGGCTCAGCGACGGTTTAGCTGGGCTTAGGCCAGTGGCGGATACTTCCGATTGCGACACGATTCGCAAAGCACACCCGCCTCCTCCCAGTGCGCACGTCCGGCCCGTCACCCCCTTGCGGGCCGGTCGTGTTTAACGGCTGGATTCGTCAGCCCTGGCCGCTGCTCGCGCTGCCGTCGTCGGTCCCCGGGGCAGGGGCGGCCGCGCACTGACTGAGCCCCAGCGCGCTCGCCTCGTCGGTGAGCGCCGTGCCGAGCGTCTGGTTGGTGTCCGTGCTCGCCTTGGAGGGGTTGTTCGCCTTCAGGTCGGCGATCACCGTCTCGTTGTTCTGCTCGACCGCGGCCGCGGTCCCCAGTAGCCGCCTCCAGGCGCCGGCGAGCGCGGAGGGCGGAGCCAGTCCGGTCAGCGCGCGAACCTCGGCCTCGGAGTCCGCCTGGGCCTCGCGCTCGATCGCGACCGACTGCGCGCCGCCCGGATCGTCGGCGTTGGTGCCCGGCAGGGCGTTGATCTTCGTGTTCGCCGCCGCGCAGATGGCGTTCGCCTCGCGCCCGAAGGGGGTGCCCGTCGCCGTCGTGACGACGGTCGAATGGTGCGAGGAGCCGCCGCAGCCGGCGAGCAGCGCCGCCGTCCCGAGCAGCAGCAGCGAGCGGCCCCTCATCGCGCCGCGACGTCCCGCTGGCCCGGCATGGCCCGCTCGGCGCACTGTCCGAGCCCCAGGGCCGCTGCCCGTCGGCGGGCCCGGTCGGCGCTGGTCGCCCCACCGGTCGCCGCGGCGACCGCCGGGCGCCCAGCGCGCAGCTCGTCGACGACCCGCAGCGAGCGCGCTTGCTCGCTGCCCAGCAGCGCCAGCCAGGCCCGGACCGGCGCGCGTTCCACGCGCGGCGGCGCGAGCACGCGCAGCTGCTCGATCTCGCTGGAGACGATCGACAGGGCTCGCACGAGGGTGCGCACGTCGCGCGTGCTCGTCCCGGCCCCGGACAGCGCCGGCAGCGCGGCGATCTCGTCGTTGGCGTTGTCGCACACCCCGTTGGCCGTCGCGTTGAAGCCCGCCACGGTCGAGCGCGGCGTCCCCCCTCCGCATCCGACGGCGGCCACCGCGACCAGGCCGAGGAGCATCGCCATCCCGGCGCCGCGCCAGCATCGAGCCGCCGCGTCCGCCGGGGCCGCCATCACCGCTCGCGCCCCGGGGCGCCGCCGGAGGGGACCGGGCGCCGCTCGCGGATCCGCACCGCCTCGATGCGGTTCTCGCGCACCGACTCCACGCGGATCGAGTAGCCCCCGCCGTTGACGGTGTCGCCGCGCTTGGGCAGGCGCCCGAGCTGCGCGAAGACGAAGCCGCCGACCGAGTTGTAGGCGTCGGTATCGACCGGGAGCTCGAGGCCGTAGTCGAGCAGGTCGGTGACGGCGACGTGGCCGCGCACGAGCCAGTCGCCGTTGGCCAGCCGGCGGATCTCCCCGGCGGTCGGATCGGTCTCGTCGGCGATCTCGCCCACGACCTCCTCGATGATGTCCTCGACGGTGACGATGCCGACCACGCGGCCGTACTCGTCGACGACGACGGCCATCGAGCTGCGCTCGCGCTGCAGGTCGGCGAGCAGGTCGTCGAGCGGCTTGGTCTCCGGGACGATCGGCGCGTCGTGGACGAGCGGCTCGATCGTGGCGTGCGCGCCCTCGCTCATCAGCAGACGGGCGAGCGAGTTGCTGTGGACCAGTCCGCGGACCCGGTCGCGGTTGTCGTTCTCGGTGACGACCAAGCGGGTGTGCCCCGAGCTGATGGCCCGGCGCATCGCGGTTTCTACGTCCTCGGAGAGGTCGACGGTGACCACGGCGGGGATCGGCGTCATCACCTGCCGCGCCTCCTGCTCGTGCAGGTGAAAGACGCCGGTGAGCATGCCCGCCTCGCCCTGGTCGAGCTGGCCGCCGGCGTAGGACTCGGCGATGATGCGCTTGAGCTCCTCCGGCGTGCCGCCCTCGCGGCCGGCGTTCATGTCGACGCCGAGCAGGGCGAGCAGGCGGCGCGAGACCAGCGTCAGCGCGACGACGAACGGGCCGAAGGTGATCCGGAAGGCCTGCAGCGCGGGCGCGACCCGGCGGGCCACCCCCTCGGCGCGATCGATCGCGTAGAACTTCGGCACCATCTCGCCGGCCACCAGCTGGACGATGCTGATCATCAGGTAGGCGAGCGCCACCGTGATCGCCACCGCCACGCCGTGGCTGATCCCGCCGAACGCCGGCCGCAGGGCACGGGCCAGCGCCGGCTCGCCGAGCGCACCGATGCCGATCGAGGTCATCGTCACCCCGATCTGCACGGCCGAGACGAACTCGGTGATCTGGTTCTGCTGGCGCATCGCCAGCCCGGCGCCGCGCGCGCCCTCGTCGCGCAGCAGCTCCAGCCGCTCGCGGCGCGAGCGCACGAGTGCGTACTCGGCCAGCACGAAGAACGCATTCATCGCGACCAGTACCGCGGTCAGCAGAAGCTTGACCGTCGTCATCGCCGCTGACCCGGGCCGCAGAGAGGCCGGGGCGAACTGACGCCTGCGGCCGGCGGACTACTTCGTGGGGGGTCGTCGCTCATCGATGGCGGCCGAGTAACCGTAGCAGTCGCCTCGGCCGTGCAGACGCCGCCGCGACGCCCGACGGTCGATCCCTAGGAGAGGCCGTCGATCTGGCCGGCCAGGCCGAGGTCGGCCTCGGTGATCCCGCCGGCCGAATGGGTGCTGAGCGTCAAGCGGACCTTGTTCCACCCGTGCACGAGGATGTCGGGGTGATGGTTGGCCGCCTCGGCGCGGTCGGCTACGAGGTTCACGAACGAGATCGCGTGGGCGAAATCGGCGAACTTCAGCTCGCGCACGATGCTCGCCCCGTCGCGCCGCCACTCGCCGCCCTCGAGCCGCCGGCCGACCTCGGCGTCGGACATCAGATCCATTCCCGCAGCCTATCGTCCGCCGCGCGGCGGAGTCCTCCCGCCCGACTACGCTCTGGGCGTGCGCATCGTCAGCCTCGTCCCCCACGCCACCGAACTGCTGTTCGAGCTCGGCGTCGGCGGGGAGGTCGTCGCGGTGACCCACGAGTGCGACTTCCCGCCCGCCGCCCGCGAGCTCCCCCACGTTACCCGCGACGCGCTGCCCGCCGGGCTCAGCGCGGCCCAGATCGACCAGGCCGTACGCGAGCGCACGCTCGAGGGCGACTCGATCTACGAGCTCGACGAGGAGGCGCTGCGCCGGCTCGAGCCCGACCTGATCGTCACCCAGGCCCTGTGCCCGGTGTGCGCGGTCTCCTACGCGGACGTCGCGCGGCTGGCCGACGAGCTGCCCTCGCACCCGCGCGTGATCGCGCTCGACCCCCACACGCTCGGCGAGGTCCAGGGCGACATCCGCACGATCGCCGAGGCGATCGAGCGGCGCCAGCGCGGGATCGAGCTCGTGCGCGAGACCGCGAGCCGGATCGATCGCGTGCGGCTCGCGCTGCGCGCCGCGTCGCGCGTGCGGACGCTCGCGCTGGAGTGGCTCGCACCGCCGTTCGTCGCCGGCCACTGGGTGCCCCAGCTGATCGAGCTGGCCGGCGGCGAGGACGTGCTCGGCAATCCCGGCGAGCCCTCCACGCGGGAGGAGTGGGAGACGCTCGCCGCCACACGCCCCGAGCTCGTCGTGGTGATGCCGTGCGGCTGGGACGCCCAGCGGGGCCTGCGCGAGGCCCAGGAGCACCTGCCCGAGCTGCGCGCGCTCGGCGCCGAGCGGATCGTCGCGGTCGACGCCGGGGCCTACTTCTCCCGCCCCGGGCCCCGGCTCGTCGACGGCCTGGAGCTGCTCGCCCACGTGCTGCACCCCGACCGGCTCGAGCACGCGCCGGGGACCGCGCTCGTCCTTCAGGACCTGTCCCGGTAGGGCTCCGCACGCCCGGATGCGTCCCAGTGCCGTCGCGTGCCGGCGTGACCCGTGCCCCGAATGGGGTATCGCCCCTTTGACGCGGCTCCACCACGCCTGCGGGAAAGCGTCCTCATACGGCTGCCGCGCCCACCAAATCCAAGGCCAGCGCGCAGACCCGCAGCCGATCTTCGCCGGCGCGGCCACACTGCTCACCGTTCGATGCTGGGTCCCGTCTCGGCGCTCGTTCCCTCGCGCGCCAGTCTCAAGATGCCCGCTGCCACGTGTGCCGCGGCGTCGGGCCCACCTGCACCGCATCGCGCCGATCGGCCATACGGTCTCGGCCCGCTCGGCCGTGGAACGCCCCGGTCATACGCCCCCTACCGGGAAAGGCCCTCGGTGAGCGCCGGGCCGGTCCTGTTCCTGCACTCCTCGGCGGGGCGCTACGGCGCCGATCGCCAGCTCGAGCTGCTCGTCCAGGCCGCCGCGCCGCGCCACGCGATCGTCGTGCTGCCCGAGGACGGCGAGCTGGTCGGCGCGCTGCGAGCGCTCGGCGCCGAGGTGACCGTGCGCCCGACGGCAGTGCTGCGACGCGAGCTGATGAGCGCCGGCGGGCTCGCCGGCCTGGCGCGCGCGCTCGGGCGCGACGTGCGCTCGCTGAGCGCGCTGATCCGCCGTCGCTCGGTCGCGCTCGTGCACAGCAACACCTCGGTGACGCTCGGCGGCGCCGCCGCCGCGGCGGCCGCCGGGGTGCCCCACGTCTGGCACGTGCGCGAGAGCTACGAGGGCGAGCCGAGCGCCCTGTGGACCGTCCAGCGCCGCCTGCTCGTCGGCGCCGCGGCGACCGTGTGCGTCTCGCGTGCCGTCGCGGCGCCGCTCGGCCCGCGGGCCCGGGTGATCGTCGACGGCCTGGCCATCGACGTGCGCGGCGGCGATCGCGCCGGCACGCGCGCCGCGCTGGGAATCGGCGAGCACGAGCTCGTCTGCCTGGTCATCGGGCGCCTGTCGAGCTGGAAGGGGCAGGACGTGCTCGTGCGCGCGCTCGCCGAGCCGGCGCTGCGCGGCCGCCCGCTGCGCGCCCTGATCGTCGGCGGGGCCTGGCGCGCGGACCCGGCTCCCGCCCGCGCCTTGGAGCGGCTGGCCGGTGAGCTGGGGGTAGCCGACGGCGTGGCGCTGCTCGGCCTGCGCGAGGACGTCGCCGACCTGTACGCGGCCGCCGACGTGGTCGTCGTGCCCTCCACGCGACCCGACCCGCTGCCGGGCGCGGCGATCGAGGGCGGCGCGGCGGGCCGGCCGGTGATCGCCAGCGCCCACGGTGGGCTGCCGGAGATCGTCCAGGCCGGGCGCACCGGCCTGCTGGTCGAGCCCGGCTCGCCGTCCTCGCTCGCCGCCGCGCTCGCCGAGCTCGAGGGCGACCGCGAGCGCGGGGCCGCGCTGGGCGCCGCCGCGGCGCGGCTGGTCGCCGAGCGCTTCTCGGCCGCGCGGTTGCGCGAGCGGATCCGCGCCCTCTATGCCGAGCTGCTTGGCTAGAGGTTCACGTACAGCGGGCCGGATTTGGCCACGGCGATCGCGGCGGCGATCGAGATCACCGCGATCAGGACGCAGCCGGCGTAGCCGAGCGCCGGCATCCGGCGCCGGTCGGCCTGTTGGAAGCCCAGCCCGCAGAGCGCGCCCCCGATCAGCCCGCCGATGTGCCCGCCGATCGAGATCCCCGGGATGCTCACGCTGATCACCAGGTTGGCGATGATGAAGAAGCCGATCTGGCTGGTCACCGGGTTCACCCCCCGAGCCCACAGCTCCATCGCGAACGCGCCGGCGATGCCGAAGATCGCCCCGCTGGCGCCGACGGTCGGGCTGTGCGGCGTGGCCAGCAGCGCGCCGAGCGCGCCGGCGAAGAGCGCCGCGAAGTAGATCGCGGCGAAGCGGCGCGAGCCCACCACCGGCTCGAGTACCACCCCGAGTATGAACAGCACGTACATGTTCATGCCGATGTGCAGGATGTTCTCGTGTAGGAAGGCGCCGGTGAGCAGCCGGTAGTACTGGTGCTGCAGGTGAATCGCCGGTCCGTAGAGCTCGCCGTGCTGGAAGAAGCTGTCGCCGTTCTGGCTGCTGGCCAGAGTGAACTGGTTGCTGGCCAGGAAGGCGATCACGTTGATGGCGATCAGCCCGATCGTCACCCGCGGGTCGTTGCGCATCGTGCGCATCGTGTGCACGCGGGTGCGCTGGCGCGAGCACTCCGGGCAGCGCATCCCGACCGGCGTGGCCGTCATGCAATCCGGGCAGATCGGGCGCCCGCACGAGGAGCACGAGACGCCGGTCTCCCGGCCGGGATGGCGGTAGCAGGTCTCGCTCATGGCCCGTGCGACGCTAGCAGCGCCGCCGGGCGAATTGGCCCGCTCAGACGGTGACGCTGATGACCGGCGCGTGCGTAGGCCGCAGGCTGCCGCCGGCGGGCTCGGGGGTGACCAGCACCTCGCGAACGCCGGAGAGATCGTCGGGCACCGCCGCGCTCCCGGTGCCCGTGCTGGTGACCGTGAACAGCGACTTGGTCGGGGCCGGCGCACGGCGGGCGCGTACCAGCCAGACCTCGTAGACCTTGCCCTGAGGAGGCGCCGGCATGTCGGCGACGTCGAGCTCGGCGCGGCCGCCGCTCTCGCGCAGCACGGCGCGCGCCCCGGGGTAGCTGACCTGGCCGCGCAGCACCCGTGTGCTGCTGCCGCCGGCGATGACCACAGCGCCGAGCACAACGCCGACGGCGAGCGTAGCGGCGAAGGCCAGACCGGGCACCGCACCCAACGACCGGCGACGCGCCGGGCGATCCGCTTCGTGGCCGGCGGCGCGCAGCAGCTCGGCCTCGGCCTGGACATCCGACATCAGGCGCCCCTTGAGCCCCTTCGGGGCGGGGACCTGCGGCACGATCGTGGCCAGGCCGTCGGCTACCGGTTGAAGCGCCGTCGCCTCCTCACGGCACGCCTGGCAGCGCTGCAGATGCGCGGCGAAGCGCTCGGCCTCCCGCTCATCGAGCGCGCCGAGGACCCACGCGCCGACGTCCCCGTGCTCGTCGGTGATGCTCATGCCGCTGCCCCTTCGCCCAGCGCAGTGCGCAGCTTGGCCAGCCCCAGGCGCATTCTGCCCTTCACCGTACCGATCGGCGCATCGAGAATCGAGGCGATTTCGGTATGGGTGAAGCCGCCGTAGTAGGCCAGCTCGATCACGCGGCTCTGCTCGGCCGGGAGGTCGTCGATGGCGGCGCGCAGCCCCTGCGCCTCGTCGCGCCGCACGACCTCGGCATCGATCCGGTCCGGGGACTCGAAGCGCTCCTCGATGCCTTCGTCGCTCGCGCGCCGGCGGTCGTGCACGACGCCGCGACGCAGCGCGTCGATCGCGCGGTTGTGGACGATGCCGAGCACCCACGTGCGCACGCTGCCGCGCGCACCGTCATAGCGCGAGCTGCTGCGCCACAGCGACAGGAAGGCCTCCTGGACGACATCCTCGGCCACGCCCCGCTGCCCGCACATGCGGTAGGCCAGCGAGAAGGCGGCGTCCGCGTGGCGCTCGTAGACGATCTCGAACGCGGCGGCTTCGCCGCGGCGCAGGTGCAGCATGACGTCCTCGTCGGCCAGAGTCCGCAAGGGCGCGCGATCGGCACCCCCGGTTCGGGTCCTTCCGAGCATACGTCTGGTATACGCCGGCCGGCGAGCGGCGGATCAGCCGCGGCGGATGACGCGGCGCGCCTCGGTGCCGACGTCGCGCAGGGCGCGCTCGGCGACGTCGCGCGCGCCGCCGATCCCGCTGCGCGCGGGCGCGGCGGGATGATGGCGACGGGCCCGCAGCACGACGAGCGCGGCGCCGGCGGCGCCGCCGACCACCACCGCCGCGGCCGGGCGGGCCCAGTTGCGCGGATCGCGCATTGCCCGCAGCTCCCACGACTCGAGCTCCTCGGCGGCCAGGTCGCTCAGGCTCTGCAGCGTGCGCTCCAGGCGCAGCGCGAGATCGTCCGGCGGCTCGACCGGGGCGAGCGCCTGGCGCAGCAGGTGCTCGAGCTGGGGGGCGACGTCGCCGCTCACGGCCGTTCCCCGCTCACTTGGTGCCCTCCGCCTCGGTCGCGATGATGCCCTCCAGCTGGCGGATGGCCCGGTGGATGAGCACCTTGGTCGCGCCGTCCGAGCGCCCCAGCGCCCGCGCGATCTCGCGGTTGTCCATGCCGAGAGCAAAGCGCATGATCAGCGCCTCGCGCCGGTCGTCGGGCAGCTGGGTTACCCCCTCCAGGACCCGCGCCAGCTCGTCGCGGCCCTCGACCAGCTCCTCGGTCGTGTGCACGGCCGCGAGCGTCGTGGTGTCGTCGATCGGCGCCGAGGGCTTTCGCGAGCGGTCGCGGTAGAGGTTCGCCGCCAGGTTGTGCGCGATCCGGATCAGCCACGGCCGCAGCGGCCTGCCCTCGGACTCGCGCTGGGCACGTTCGAAGTGCCGATAGGCCTGCAGGAAGGTCTGCTCGGTCAGATCCTCGGCGTCGTGGTGATTGCCCACCCGGTAGTAGGCGTAGCTGTAGACGTCGCGCAGGTGCGCCCGATAGAGATCGGAGAACTCGTCGTCGAGCTGCCGCTTGGACTTCGACTCGGTCACTCACCGCGCACCCTAACCTCTGGCGGCCTGCAGCTCGGCCGCCGGTTAGGCGGCCCGCTCTGAGCCGACGAGCGCCTCGGCCGGCTCGAGCTCGTCGGTGCTGCCGTCCGGGCCGCCCAGCGCGGGGGCGCTCACCCGCGAGCGGCCGGGCGGCTGGATCCCGCCGAGCCACTCCCACTGCAGCGACACGCAGGCCCAGATGCGTCGGGTCACCGCGCTTGCGGCCTGCTTGGAGGGCTGCTCGGTGCTCGGGAAGCGCATCGGGCTCCCGACGCGAATGCGGACGTGGTGCGGACGGATCCGCCAGCCGCGGCGCACCGCCTCGGTGCCGATCACGGCGATCGGCACCACGCTCGCGCCGGTCTCCAGCGCCAGGCGACCGACGCCGCGCTTGGGGTCGGCCAGCGGGCCGGGACGCACGCGCGTACCCTCGGGGAAGATCACCACGGCGTCGCCGCGGGCCAGAACGCGGCGAGCGGCGGCCATCGCGCCCTCGTCGCCGGAGCCGCGGTCGATCGGGAAGGCGCCCAGGCAGTTCAGGAACCAGGCTGCCGCCGGGTGGCCGAAGAGCTCCTTCTTGGCCATGTAGTAGACGGGGCGGCGCTGGAGCACCCCGATCACGAAGGGATCCAGGAAGCTGCGGTGGTTGGAGGCGAGGATCACCGGGCCACGCCGCGGCACGTGCTCACGGCCGATCAGCTCCAGCCGGAAGTAGACCTTGAAGAAGGGCACGAACAGGAGGCGCACGAGGTAGTAGACGAGCGGGTTGGCGCCCCGCTCGCGGGTCCGCTCGGTGCATCGCTCCAAGCGCTCGCGTCCGATCTCCCTCGAGTACGCGTCCATACCTCCTCTACCCCGCGGGCGCCAGTGGCGTTACAGTCACTCTCATCCATGTCGATCGATCGCGCGCGAACCCTTCGAGGAGCCCTTGCCGGGGCAGGCGCCGCGGCGATCTGGGCCGCGCAGTCGCCGGTCGACAAGGCGGTCTTCGGAAGCTCCTTCGATGACATCGAACTGCTCGGCAAGGCCTTCACCCGCTCGCGGGCCTGGCCGGCGGTGGGACTGCTGCTGCACGTGCAGAACGGCGCGCTGTTCGGGGCGGTGTACGCCAACGTCGCGCCGCGCCTGCCGCTGCCCTCCTGGGCGCGGGGCCCGTTCGCCGCGCTCAGCGAGCACGTGGCCACATGGCCGCTGACCCTGCTGGTCGATGTGCTGCACCCGGCGCGCAAGGAGATGCCCAAGCTCGCCACCAGCCCACGCGCCCTCGCGCAGGCGACCTGGCGGCACCTGCTCTTCGGTGCGGTGCTGGGCGAGCTCGAGCGCCGTCTGAACGCGGAGCCGGTCGTGGAGATCCCGGGGTACGAGCACGTGATCTCCTCCAACGGCCACGGCAACCTGGAGCACGCCGCTTCATCTTTGGGCTAAAGGAGGCTAAAGGCCCGCGGCGGGGCCGCCCAGCCGGTCGCTAGGCTCAGGCTTCTCGCGCCGGAGGAGCCCAGCCGGAAATGCGACAGCGTGACTGCGCTCCTGTACGCTTGGCGGCGTGTCTGAGGGCGTGCGGGCCTACAAGATCGCGGCGGTGGTTTCGCTCCTAGTCGCCGCGGCCGCGGCCGCGCTCGCCGCCGTCGCGCTGAGCCGGCACATCCCGAGCCAGCAGCGCGTCACGCAGAGCGCCACGGCGGCCGCCGCGCTCGACACAGAACTCCCGGCCCTCAAGTTGCAGCTCACCGCCGTGGCGGCCAAGCTCGCCGACATCACCGGCCAGCTGACCAGCATCGACAGCCAGCTCGCCTCGTTACACGCTGGCTTCGGCCACCTCCAGGGGACGCTCGGCAAGATCGGCACCTGCCTGCCCGAGCTCAACGGCGAGATCGGCGGCCTCACGCCCCAGGTCAGCGGGGGTTCGGTCTATCTCCAGCAGACCGAGCAGGTCTCCAGCTACTGCACAAGCGTGCTCTACGGGACACCCAGCGGATAGCCGCGTGCAGAGTTCCGTCCGATGCAAATAGGAGGATCCCCGCCATGGTTGATGCGGCAACCACGCCGAGGACCCGTTGAGCAGCGTAGCGACCGCCCCGGAAGTTGCGCGCGCAAGCAAACGGCCGCGCACCTACGCCACCGGCCCCGAGGTCTACGAGCTCGTGCGCCTGACCAGCGACCCGTGTGTACGCTGGTATCGCAACGTCGGCAATCACTGCGCCGACCTCTACGACGTCCTGCGCAAGCGCTGAGCGCTTGATGGCGCCACCACCTGCACCGTGACCCACGCCCAGCTCGCCCGCGACCTCAACGACGAGCCCAACGAGCGCGCCCAGGGCTCGCAGTGCCGCTGGCTGAGGCGCCTCGAGCGCGCCGGCCTGATCCGTGTGACCCTCGTGCGCTACGACCGCGGCCAGGGCCAGATCCGCCCCGGGATGCACCGCGCGCAGGAGATCGAGCTGCTCGACGTCGACGCCGCGCTGGCCCAGCTAGGCTCAGGCTTCTCGCGCCGGAGTAGCTCAGCTGGTAGAGCATTCGCCTTGTAAGCGAAGGGTCCCGGGTTCGAATCCCGGCTCCGGCTCTGGAAACTTGCTGCAAATCGATTGGCTTCGACCGCGGGAGAGGCCCTCCGCAACCGTGCCTTTCACCGATTTCGAGCGGCCGTTGGCCTTTTCGCCGCGTGATAGTCCCAAACGTCAGCGCGGCCCTGTGCGGACCTGGCAGCTCGCCGGGGGAATGCGTGGGTCGAAGCCGCAAGCCATCGCTTCGCGGGCGACGCGTCCAAGGTATCTTCATGCCGGGGCTCCTCGGCTGGAGCGAACTCCTACCTCGTTGCTCGGGAGTTGACCGCGGGCGTGACGCAAGTCCGTGCCGAGGGCCTGCCTCGTCAAGCGTCGAGACGGCCGCCGGGTTCCGCAACGCAGGTGCACGAAGCCGGCCCAGTCGCTTCCGACGCGGTCGCTCATCGTCGCCGAGGACGACCGCTCGCTGCTGGACGGACGCGCCACCGCCGAGCCGCCGCCAACCGCTATCTGCTCACGATTGCCGATCCGCACGCCAGCCGTCCGACGGGCCCGGCGCGATCGTCCGGTGAGGTGTGTTGCGCGCAACCTAGTGGTGCCTCCGGTAAATCCGGTCGTCGATTCGCGAGCGAAAATCGAGCATGGCCAGGACGCAGGGAGCCGGAATAGCAGCGCTATTTCGGCTCCCGAGGACGCCGCCAGCAGGGTCAGCTCCTCCACTCGGGACCGGCCGGCGCCTTGGGGATGTGTTCGTCCGGCGGCGATGGCGGGTTTGTCACGACCACGCGGGCACCGGCGTCGCAGTGAGCTCATGTGGCGGGTTTTGCCGTTCCTTGGCGTCCTGTTCCCGCAGCCAGTTCACGAGTGCCTCGCGTCCTGTGTCCACGCTCTCGGCCACGTCCAGGGCGTGTCTTCGCGCCCCAGGAAGGGCTGCCGTGTCGCTCGGCGCCGAGCGCGAGAAGGTACTCGGCCATCCGTCGTTGGCCGCCCTGAGCTTGACGCGGGCCAGTCAGAGCACCGCCGCCGCGCCGACGGTGCGGGTGATGACGTCGCCGAGAGCGGCAAGGTAGTCGGTGACGGACGCGTGGGCCGTCGGCGTGTTCGGATAGCTCGCCATGACGTAGGTGCGCTGTCTCTTGCGGTTGATCCACAACGACACGTCGCCGGTGTTGCCCGGGCCGCCGAGGGCGACGATCTGATCGGTCCCCGGCAGCTCGGCGCCGGCAAAGCGCCGCATATCGATGTAGGAGACCATCGGGGGAACGGTCGTAGCGGAGACCTGAGCGCCTCCTCCCGTGGCGGAGGTGACGGCATCTACGACCGCACGCGCCGGCATCGCCGCGGCGGCCCGGGACCGTTCGAGGGCGCTCTGCATGGCGCCCACCCGCTGCTCGAACGTCTCGGCCTGGGAGAGGTCGGCGGCGATCGGGACGACGTTGACGAACCAGCCCTGCGCGGTTGCGTAGATCGGGTCGAAGCGCGTCGCGACGGCGTTCAGGGCCAGGTAGAGCGAGCGCCCGGCGAGCTCGGTGTCGACGGTGGACAGCGCAGCGAACATCGCCGCTGCCATGCCGCCCCCGGCGCTGCGCGCGACCTTCTCGAACGCGTCGATCGTGGCGGCGTCGCCGATGTCGGCGTGCGTCCGCACGGCCGAGGCCGTCTCGCCCGGCTCCAGCCCCAGCGGGAGTGGGAACGAGGGCAGCCGAAAACCCGTCTGACCGAGGGCCGAGAGCCAGACAGCGACCGGCGGCGAGGCCAGGGTCAGGGTCTCTTCGAGCTCACGTTCGGCGGCGCTGAAGTCGACGTAGCTGCCGACCGGCGGCAGCGGCTCGGTGTTGCCGGTCACCTGGCGCTCATAGAGCTCGCGGAGCTCCTGGACCCCGTACAGCATCGACACCCCGTCGGTGTGGGAGTGATCGACGCCGTAATACACGGTGAATCCGGCCGTCGGCGAGCCGGGAGGGCCGTCGCGTCCGGCGTCGTGGTCGATGGCTCCGGCCGCGAACGACGGCCAGCTCAGAGGGCTCGTGTTCCCGGCGAAGCGCTCGGTGACCTTCTCCCGCACCTGGCCGGTCGTCTGCGCATCGCCTCCCCTGGCGATCTTGAGCGTCACCGCCTCCGACGGGATGACCCGGCGCCTCAGGTTGTCGACGTCGCCCTCGAACCACGACAGCAGCGTCCCGTGCCGCGTCACGAAGGCATTGAACGCGCGGCAGAGCGCCTGACGGTTCAGCGGAGCCGGGACGTGGAAGGCGATGGCGACCCAGGGCGACCAGTCCAGACCGCGGGAGCGACGTTCGATGGCGGTGCGGATGTGCCCGGCCTGGATGGAGGAGGGTCGGGCGGTCGACAGGGACCCGTTCCGGGCGGCGGCGAGCGTCTCGGCGGTGGGGACGAACTCGAGCAGCTCGCCGGGAGCCGGGAGCCACTTCTCGATCGATGTCATTTCCATGGGAGGAGCCCTTCCGGTTTGGCGCTGAGCGAATCGAGCTCGATCTGAACGTCCTCCAGCCAGCAGGCCACGGCGTGGTCGGCCGCCGGGGTGTCGGGCAGGCGTACCCGGACCGCTAGCCCCTGCTCGGTCCGAGCGAACCAGACCTGAACGTCACCGGTCGGCGCCGACGCCGAGAAGTGCTGGGCGTTGTGGGCCCTCAGCTCCTCGGCGTCGGCGACGCGTCGATAGTCCAGGTAGGAGACCATGAAGAAGTCTCGGTCCAGGTTCAGCGGTGATGGGTAGGTGCCGAGCACCTCGGCCGTGGAGACGGCCCGGAGTTCGAGCGCCGCCTCGAGCGCTGACTGGCTCGCGGCGATGCTCTCCGCGACGCTCTCGCACACAGGAACCTCGATCGGCACGTTGGTGACGAACCAGCCGAGGGACCGGGCCCAGCGCGGGTCGCGCCGCGTCGACACGGGCAGGATCGTCGCCAGCCCCTGCTGCTCCGTCGCGTCCGCGGCCGCGCGGGCGCAGGCGCCGAGGACGCCGGCCACCATCCGGCCGCCCGCCGCTCGACAGCGGTCCTCGGCCGCCGTGGCCTGTTCGCGGTCGAGGAGCGCTCGCACGAGCACACGCTGAGGGGCGCGCGCTCCGAGATCCACGCCCAGATCGGCAGGGAAGCGCGGCAGGCCGAGGTGGGCGTCCAGGAAGCGGTGCCAGCGAGCGACGCCATCGGGGCTGGCGACGGAGCCCTCTGCGTGCTCCGCCCAGCCGCTCACGGAGCTCGGGTTCCGATCCAACGGCTCACCGCGGTAGGCGGCCAGGATGTCGTGCACCACGATCGTCAGCGAGACGGCGTCGACGTGCACGTGGTTGAAGGCGGTGATCACGGTTGCGCCCTCGGCCGAAAGCAGGGCGCCCAGCAGGTAGCCAGGGAACTCGCACGGGCGCGTGTGGGCGTCGATGATGCTCCGCACCTGGTCGAGACGCTGCCCGGCGTCGCCGGCGATCGCGATCGCCTGGCGATGCCAGGCACACGGCTCCTCGTGGATGACGCGGACCACCTGGTCATGCCTGACGAAGCTCGTGCGCAACGTCTCGTGGCGTCTCACCAGGGCCGCGAACGCGGACTGCAATGCCGCCAGGTCGGGGGCGCCGGCCACGGTCAATTCGAAGGCCACTCCCAGCCATCCGCCCGTCGCTCCGCTCGCTACGACGTGGTAGCGCTGGTTGAAGCTGGGCGGAATCGCGCTGGGCTGTGCCCCGCTTGCCGTCGGCAGGAACAGGTGCAGTTCCCCGGTCGGAACCTCGAGGTCGTCGACGGAGATCACGCGCATTGGCCCGCGAGCCCATCGCTGGCCCCAGCCGCCACAACCCTGCTGTCGGGCGCCGCGGTGAGCTCCAGCAGCACCTCACGGGTCTCCGCGAGGAATCCTTCGAAGGCCGCGAGGGCGCCCGCGTCGCCGGAGAGACGGGCAGAGACGTTCAGCCCCGATAGCGCCCGCGAGATCCACAGGTGGACCTCATCGCTCGCCGCCACTGGGCGCCGCAGCGCACAGGCGCGCACCGCATCGAATCGGTCGGCGCCCGGGACGAACCGGAGATCGACGAACGAGACCACGAAGCGGGGGTTCGACCGCACCCCCAGTCGATCCTCGATCACCGGGAAGGGGATGGCGGCGTCGTCACGGGCGTGCCGGAGGGCCTGCGCGCATCGCGCCAGCAGGATTCCGTAGCGATCGCCATCGAACGCCGGATCGATATCGAGCGGGATCGTCACCGGGCTGAGTCCGACGAACCAGCCGATCGAACGCTCGTAGGCGGCGGTGCGGGTGTGCATCGGCATGACGAACTTCAGCGTCGAGCTGGAGGTCGTGCGACGCGCCGCCTCGGCAAGCGCACAGAACACGGCGGTCTGCATCTTGTGGCGACGTGCGCGTGCGGCCGTCTGCACACGCCGGGTCTCCTCGGCGGAGAGCAGGGGGCCGTAGAGGGTTCGCTGGCGGCCAGGCTCGCCGCCACCGTTCGGGGCGCCGAGCGGGAACGGCGGAAACTGCGGCTCGCCGACCCCGAGGAACTCGCGCCAACGCCGCAGCGTGTCGCCGCCCCGGTGACGCAGAGACAGCGATCGCTCCAGCGCGCTGAAGTCGACGTAACTCCCCATCTCGACCGCCTCAGCCGTCGGCTCGGTGCCGTAAACCGCGTGCGCATACAGCTGCTGCAGCTCGGTGACGGCCAAGAGCAGGGAATACGCGTCCATGACGGCGTGATCGGCGCCGAAGACGACCTGGAAGCGCGGCGGTTCGAAGGCCATCTGCCGGGGGACCACGGTCGCCGTCAGCAGGTGCGGCCACTCGTGCGGACTGATCGAGTGCTGGAAGATGCCCTGAATCCGGTCAGCCACTTCCGCGCCGCTCGCGAAGCTGCCGACGTCCTGGGGTTCGACGTCGAGTGCATCGGCGGTGATGAGCAGCCGACGCCAGGCTGATTCCTCATGCCGGACCGTCGAGCGAAGCGTCTCGTGACGCTTGTGCCAGAGCCACAGCGCGCTACGCATCGCTGCGGGCTCATAGGCAGCGTGGACCTCGAACGTCGCCCCGATCCAGTCGCTTCGTTGGCCGGGCTCGTGAACTGTCACATGCCGTTCATGCTGGGGGGCCAACGGTCGGTCGTCTGGCGTGACCGAGTCCGGATGTGCCAAGGGTCGCCAGATGGTGACCGAGCCGGCCGGCATGTCGTAGTCGGTGAGTTCGCAGTACTGCACCTTTAACCCTAACTCGAGGTCAACGATGTGAGTTGGCTCCACCAAAGCCAACTAGGGGTTACTAAACGACAAGGCGCCGCCCGGCAACACGATGTGTCATCAGGCGGCGAGTGACATCCCAGCCCGGCGTCCTTACGGGTTCTGGGGCCCGTTTACCCGGCCCGTTCACCCCAGCTCTGCGGCCCGTGTGCCCCAGGGCTGTCTCGTTCGACCGACCGCTAAACCTCCGAGTCAGCGGGGACATGGACCGTAGCGATTCGGGTACCGACTGTCAAGGATCTGGGAGGGACTGGTGAGTGTGACAATCATCACACAAGCGTGCTGATCATCACATAAAAGGGCACAACATCGGTCGCCCTTTGGAAAGGGTTCCTGTACCGTGTCGGTGGAGTGACGATACTCATGCCTTTTCTCGGCAGTCGAGGCGACGTTCAGCCGGGAGTTGCGCTGGCGATCGAGCTCAGGCGGCGCGGGCACGCAGTGATGCTCGGTGTGCCGCCAAACCTCGTCGAGCTAGCGGCTCGCGCCGGCGTCAGCGCAGTTCCCTGGGGCCCGGACTCGCAGCGCCTGCTCGAGAGCGAGCTTGTGCAGGTCAGGGCGAAGTCGTCCAACCCGCTGATCCGAGTGAGGGCCCTGGCCGAATTGGGCACCTACGGGTGGATGCGGCTGGCGGCTGACCTCGACTCGGTGGCGTCGCGAGCCACCGTGATCGTCACCAGCTTCCTCGGGCAGGAGGTGGCTCGTGCCATTGCTGAGAAGCACGATCTTGCGCAGGTCGCGGTCCACTATTTCCCGATGCGCCCGGCCCGCTCGGTGTCCCTGCTCGAGGAGCCTGTGATCGCTGGCGCGGTCACCAACCGGCTGGTGTGGGGCAGTGTGAGTGCGGCCTGGCGGGTGCTGACGAGGGGCGGCGAGGACCGGATGCGGGCCTCCCTCGGCCTGGGACCCAGCCGCGGCCCGTTGGCTGCCCGTATGGCGGCTGCCGCCGGTCTGGAGGTGCAGGCCGTGGATCCGCTCCTGTTCCCCGAGCTTTCGGCCGAATGGGGGGTACGCCTACCCCTGGTGGGGTTCGTCGATGTCGACCGGGACACGCTCGACGCGATCTCGGGTGAGGATCCGAGCCTGGACGCGTGGCTCGACGCGGGCCCGGCGCCGATCCACTGGGGCTTTGGCAGCATGCCGGTGGGCGATCCCCGGGTAACGCTGGAGCTCGTTCGCCGAGTGAGCCTGGAGCTCGGGGTCAGGTCACTCGTGTGCGCGGGCTGGAGCGACTTTGCGCCCGAAGGCGACGAGCAGATCCGCGTCGTCCGGTCGGTCAACCATCGCGCGGTCTTCCCTCGCTGCGTCCTCGCCGTCCATCATGGCGGGGCCGGGACGACGGCGGCGTCGCTGCGCGCCGGGACGCCAACCCTGGTCGCCTGGTTCGGAGCCGACCAGAAGCTCTGGGGCGGCCGGCTCGCCGACCTTGGGGTCGGCTCGGTCCTGCGTTTCGCCGACCTCGACTGCGACAGGGCGACGACGGCGCTGCGAGCGCTGATGGCGCCCTCGGTGCGGGTGCGAGCGGCCGAGGTCAAGGGCCGGCTGATCGATCCCGTCGCGGCCACTGCCGCCCTGGCCGACCTGGTAGAGCGCGCTGAGGCGCGGGATCGCTGGCGCGCCGGTCGCGAGGGGGTTCGGCCGGCTGCGCCTGAGCTCGCCTCGGTCGCGGGAGCGGATCGGTGACGGACGTCGCACCGGGCGTCGTTCTCGCGCCACCTGCGACGCGACGTCCTCCTCCCTCGGCCCCTCCCGGCCCGGCGGTGCACACGGAGGGCCTGACGTGTCGCTTCGGGGCCACCACGGTCGTTGACCGCGTCGATATCGAGATAGAGCCGGGGACGGTGTTCGGTCTGCTTGGGCCCAACGGCGCGGGCAAGACAACGTTCGTGCGAATGCTGGCCACCCTGCAGACACCGTCCGGCGGCAGCGCGCAGGTGTTCGGTCACGACATCGTCCGCGGCCCGCATCGGGTGCGATCGATGATCGCCCTGACCGGTCAGTTCGCCGCCGTCGATGAGGATCTGACCGCGCGCGAGAACCTGGTCATCTTCTCGCGGCTGCTCGGCCTGTCACGGCCGGACGCGCGCCGTCGGGCTCGGGAGTTGCTCGATGAGTTCACGCTCGCGGAGGCGGGGGATCGCACCCTGCGGAGCTTCTCCGGAGGCATGCGGCGGCGCCTCGACCTGGCGGTCAGCATGATCGGGCGCCCGCCGCTGATCTTCCTGGACGAGCCGACGACCGGGTTGGATCCGCGTACGCGGATGCATCTCTGGGACACGGTGCGAGCACTGGTCGCCGAGGGCACGACCGTGCTCCTGACCACCCAGTATCTGGAGGAGGCCGACCAGCTGGCCGATCGCATCGCGGTGATCAACCACGGAATGGTTGTGGCCGAGGGCACGGTCGACGCGCTGAAGGCGAGCGTTGGCCAGGCCAGCCTGCGCGTCAGCGTGACCGATCCGGCGGATCTCGCGCGCTGCGCGCAGATCGCCGAGGGGCTGGTGGGTCGAGAGGCAGCGTTCGTCGACGAACGAACCGTCAGCGTCGCTCTGGAGGGCACCGCGGTCGTGGCGGATGTGCTGATCGCGCTGCGCAGCGTGGGCATCGAGATCGCCGAGGTGTCGGTGCAGAAGCCGACGCTGGACGAGGTGTTCTTCGAGCTCACCTCGCAACCGCCGGCCACGGAAACGGCGGCCGGGTGAGCTCCGGGCTGCTGGCCGGTGCGCGTCCGGCGGGCGCCGGCGCCGCGCGTCCGACCACCGCGGAGACCGTTCGGTCGGCCGTGACGCTCAGCTACCGGGGACTGCTGAAGATCAGGCATCATCCGCAGCGCCTGTTCGACGTCCTGCTGCTGCCG
>DATAWZ010000229.1:0-14034 GCA_036266975.1 Solirubrobacteraceae bacterium | reverse complement strand
GAGCGCAAGCGGATGGTGATTGCCGCGGTCACGGACGGGCGCGCCCAGGACGAGCAGCAGGTGATCGACGCGCTCGTCTCAGAGCTGCGTGGTCGTCCCTACAGGCATCTGCGCGCGGTCGCCTGAACGCCCCCAGCGTTTATCCTGCCGAGGTGTCCCCAATACTCGTCATGAAGTTCGGCGGCACCTCGGTCGCCGACGCCGAGCGGATTCGGCGCGCCGCGCGGCGGATCGTCGCCAAGCGCGCTGCCGGCCACCAGGTGGTCGCGGTGCTCTCCGCGCGCGGTAAGACGACCGACGGGCTGATCGCGATGGCCTCGGAGGTGTCCGAGACCCCGGACCCGCGCGAGATGGACATGCTGCTGTCGACCGGCGAGCGGATCTCGTGCGCGCTGTGCGCGATGGCGATCAACGACCTCGGGCACAAGGCGATCTCGCTGACCGGCTCGCAGGCGGGGATCGTCACCGACACCTCGCACACCAAGGCGCGGATCCTCGACGTGCGCGCCGACCGGATCCGCGAGGCGCTCGCCGAGGATCTGATCGTGCTCGTCGCTGGCTTTCAGGGCGTCTCCACCGCGCGCGACGTGACCACGCTCGGGCGCGGCGGGTCGGACACGACGGCCGTCGCCCTCGCCGCCGCGGTCAACGCCGACGTGTGCGAGATCTACACCGATGTCGACGGCGTGTTCAGCGCCGATCCGCGGATCGTGCCCGACGCCCGCAAGCTGCCGGTCGTCTCCTTCGAGGAGATGCTCGAGATGGCCGCGTCGGGGGCCGGCGTGCTGCAGCTGCGCTCGGTCGAGTACGCCCGCAACCACGGGGTGCGCATCCACTGCCGCTCCTCGTTTCGCGATCACCCCGGTACCGTTGTGGTCGGGGAGGAGGAGACCTTGGAACAGCCGCTCATCACCGCCGTGACCCACTCCACCGCCGAGGCGCGCGTGACGCTGATCGGCGTCCCCGACCAGCCCGGCGCCGCGGCGCGGATCTTCGGCGCCCTCGCGGCGGCGAACATCAACGTCGACGTGATCGTCCAGAACGAGCCCGTCTCGGCCGGCGGGCGCGCGGAGATCTCCTTCACCGTGCCCCGCGACGACCTGCGCACCGCCAGCCAGGCGCTCGAGCCGCTGCAGGGCGAGGCCTACGCCGAGCTCGTCACCGAGCTGGAGATGGGCAAGGTGTCGATCGTCGGCGCCGGGATGCGCTCGCATCCGGGCGTCGCGGCCAAGGTGTTCGACGTGCTCGGCGGCGAGCAGATCAACATCGACATGATCTCCACCTCGCCGATCCGGATCTCGTGCGTGATCGACGCCGAGAACGTCCCGCGCGCCGTGCGCGCGCTGCACTCGGCGTTCGAGCTCGGCGGCGCCGACACCGTCCAGGTGGAGGACACCTTCCGCCCGCGCGGGGAGCCGGCATGAGCGGGTGGCGCAGCCGGCCGGAGGCCGGCGAGGCGGGCCCCGCGTCAGACCAAGTCAGGGTCGCGGTCGTCGGCGCGACGGGCGCGGTCGGGCGCGTGATGCTCGAGACGCTGCATGCGCGCTCGTTCCCGGCCAGCGAGGTCGTCCCGTTCGCCTCGGCGCGGTCGGCCGGCGACGAGCTGCAGACCCCGTTCGGCCCGCTCACCGTGAGGCCGCTCACCGACGACGGCGTCGCCGGCTTCGATATCGCGCTGTTCAGCGCCGGGTCGGGCCCCTCGCGCGAGTGGGCGCCGAGGTTCGCCGCCGGGGGCGCGGTCGTGGTCGACAACTCCTCCTGCTGGCGCATGGACCCGCAGGTTCCGCTCGTCGTCGCCGAGGTCAACCCCGAGGCGATCGACGCGCACAAGGGGATCGTGGCCAATCCCAACTGCACGACGATGGTGATGGTCGTCGCCCTGAAGCCGCTGCACGACGAGGCGCAGATCGAGCGGCTCGTCCTCTCCAGCTACCAGGCCGTCTCGGGCACCGGCGTGAAGGCCGTCCAGGAGCTCGAGGCCCAGGCGCGCGCCGTGCTCGCCGGCGAGGCCCCGCCCGCCCCCGCGGTCTATCCGCACCGGATCGCCTTCAACGTGCTGCCCCAGGTCGAGTCGTTCTCCGGCGGCGACGACTACACCACCGAGGAGCGCAAGGTGATGGCCGAGACGCGCAAGATCCTCGGCGAGCCCGAGTTGCGGGTGACCGCGACCTGCGCGCGCGTGCCGGTGATGACCGGCCACTCGGAGTCGCTGAACCTGCAGACGGTTCACGATCTCCCCCCCGAGCGCGCGCGCGAGGTGCTCGCCGCGGCGCCCGGCGTCACGGTCGTCGACGACCCGGCCTCCGGCGGCTATCCGCTCGCGATCGACGCGGCGGGCCGCGACGAGGTGCTCGTCGGGCGGATCCGCCGCGACCCCTCCAACGAGCGCACGCTGAACCTGTGGGTCGTGGGCGACAATCTGCGCAAGGGCGCGGCGCTCAACGCCGTCCAGCTCGCCGAGCTGCTGCACGAGCGCGGGCTGGTCGGCACCTCCGCGCGCGCTTGAGCGACGTCCGGACATCGGCGCGCCGCGGTTCGACGAGCCGCGCAGCCATCCCGGCTTCGAGGTCCGTCGCGCGCGCCTGGGCCACCAGGTCGGGGCCGAGCGCCTCGGCCTGTCCCTGTGGGAGGTCCCGCCCGGCCGGGCCCCTCGCTCCTTCCGATCTCACTTCCATCTCGGCGACGAGGAGGTGCGGATCGTGCTCTCGGGGCACGTGAGCCTGCGCGGCCCGGACGGCTGGCGGGATCTCGACCCCGCCGCGGTCGTGCCCTTCCCGGTCGGCCCGGCGGGCGCGCACCAGCTCGCCAACCGCGGCTCCGACGCGGTCCGGCTGCTGGCCATCTCCACCTCGGGTGGCGCCGACGTCGTCATCTACCCCGACGAGGGCAGGATCGCCGCCGCCGAGCGGCGCCCCGGCGAGGTCGAGTACTGGCGGGACGTGAACCCGTTCAGCGACGCGCGGTCGCGATGAGCTGATCGGCGCGGTGCAGCTGGGCCGCGAGCGACGCGCTCGCCGGCGGCAGCGCGATCGGGGGCCCGCTTCGCCGGTGCGTGGCGGTGCCAGAGAGCACGACGGCGAGGGCGACCGCCACGATCAGCGCGAGCACCGCCCCGATCACCGCGCGGCGGGTGACCTGGATCTCGATCGTCCGGCCCTCGCGGACCACCCGCGGGTGGCTCGGGCGCGGCGGCGCCGCCGGCGCGCGGTCGAGCAACGCGATCGCCGCCTGGGCCGACGGCGGGCGCCGCTCGGCCTGCGGATCGGTGAGCGCGTCGA
The DNA here is from genome assembly GCA_036266975.1 of Solirubrobacteraceae bacterium. Taxonomy (GTDB): domain Bacteria; phylum Actinomycetota; class Thermoleophilia; order Solirubrobacterales; family Solirubrobacteraceae; genus DATAWZ01. The sequence continues at coordinate 10,756 of DATAWZ010000229.1, read as the reverse complement.
TCAGCGCTGCGAGGGTGCGCGCCGGCCGCGGGCCGGCGCAGTCGCGCAGCACCACGCCGCACGCGTACAGGTCCGACTGGGCGCTCGCGCGCTCGCCGGCCATGACCTCCGGGGCGATGTAGCGCAGGGTGCCGATGACCACGCCGGTGTCGGTCAGCGCCGTGGCGTCCGACGGGCGCGCGACGCCGAAGTCGGCCAGGCGCGCGCGCTCGTCGGGGTCGATGAGGATGTTCGAGGGCTTGATGTCGCGGTGGATGATCCCGGCGCGGTGGATGCACTCGAGCGCGTCGAGCAGCTGGGCGGCGAGCGAGGGGGCCAGGCCCCGCAGCGACGCGCCGGCCTGGAGCCGCTGGGCCAGCGTGCCCGCCGCGACGTACTCCATCACCAGGTAGGGCCGACGGTCCTCGGTGTCGAAGTCGTAGACGTTGACCAGGTGCGGGTGCGACAGCTGCGCGGCGACGCGGGCCTCGCGGGCGAAGCGCGCCACGTAGCCGTCGTCGGCCGCCAGCGGCTCGGCGAGGACCTTGATCGCGACCTCGCGCTCGAGGCGCAGGTCGTGGGCGAGCCAGACCGTCGACATCCCGCCGTTGCCCAGCGAGCGCTTCAGCCGGTAGCGGCCGTCCTCGCCCAGCGCCGAGCCGACCGTGATGTCAGTGGCCGCCATGGGCTCCGACGTGGTGATGGCCATGCAGGAAGGAGCCCAGCCCCGGCGGGCCGGCGGGCACGCCGCCGGTCGGCGCGGCGGCAGGGGCCGGCGTCGGCGCGGGAGTGGGCGCGGGCACGGTGACGGTCACCGTCGTCGTGACCGGCAGCGGCGGTGGGACGAGCGGGTGGACCTCGACCGCGACGCGCCCGTCGGCGTGCCCGGCGAGCACGAGCAGCGCCTGGGTGTCGCCGCGGGAGAGCTGCCCCTCGCGGCTGAGCCGCAGCACCTCGGCCTCCAGCGCGCCGACGGCGTGCTTGGCGCGGGCGGGCTTGTGCGCCTCGGCCGCCGAGCGGATCGCCTGCACACGGGCGCGCAGCGCCGCGCCGGCGCCGGGCGCGATCGGCGCCGGCAGGCGGGCGCTGCCGCCGCAGCCGGCGAGCAGCGCGCCGGCGAGCAGTGGCATGAGCACGAGCGGCGGCCGGGGGCTCACGCCGTCGGGGCCTCCCCGAGCCCGCGGGCGCGCGTTTCGGTGGTGGCCTCCTCGCCGCGGGGGCTCGAGCGCACGAGCGTGATCGCCACGCTGATCCGGGAGAGGGTGACGAGCGTGCCGAGCCCCATCAGCAGCGTCGCGCCGAGCGCGAGCCAGGCGCCGACCATCGGCGTGGTCCCCGGGATCGCCGCCGGCGGCGGGTTGGCCAGGTTGACCGCGACGATCAGCAGCGACGCGGCGCTCGGCCCGATCAGCCAGCGGTCGCCCAGCGGCGGGCCGTACCCCAGCCGCGCGGCGACCCCGACCAGCGCGGTCACGCTCAGGACGGCGAGCACGAGGTCCCAGGTCTCGAACATCGTCCACGCGCTGCGCCCGGGCTGGTACCAGTGCAGGAACAGGCTCACGAACAGCAGCACGGCGGCGGCGACGATCAGGGCCAGTCCCAGCCCGTCGCGGGCCGGCGGCCGCGCGGGCGCCGGCGGTGGGCCGGGCGCGGTGGCGGGAGCAGGCATGGGTCCTCCTTTCGTGGACGCGCCGACCCTGTAGTACCCACCCGTCGGGCGAAGCATGAGCGCCGTGGACTGGACGTAAGGATCCAATCTCCTGTAGGCTGCGCGCCATGAGCCTCTCGGTGGGAGATCCCTTCCCCGCGGTCGCCGTGCAGTCGGTCGAGGGCCCGGTCGATCTGGCCGAGCGTTGGGCGCAGGCGCCGCTCGTGGTGACCTTTCACCGCCTCTGGTGCCCGTTCTGCCAGCAGTCCGCCCTACAGCTGCAGGCGGCGCGCGAGGCGGGTGCCGACGTGGTCATCGTCTACCGGCAGGACGCTCAGACCGTCGCCGAGAAGTGCGGCGAGCGCGGCGTCGGGGAGTGCGTGGCCGATCCGGGCCAGGCGCTCGAGCGCGCCACCGGGCTGGAGCGCTTCAAGGCGACGCGCTACGTCGCGTTCGCGCCGACCAAGCTCGTCGGGGCGCTGCGCGAGGGCGGGCGCGTCGGGATGGTCAACACCGACCTGCTACAGGGACGCGGCACCTACGTCGTCGGGCGCGACGGGCGCGTCGCCTACGCTCACGTGAGCGGCAACGCCTCCGACATCCCGCCGCTCGACGACGTGCTCGCGGCGGTTCGCGCCGCCGCCTGAGCACCTGCCAGGATCACGCCCGCGACCTGCTCGGGGTCGTCCCCCGACGAGGGTGGCGCAGCCGCGGCCGCCGGGCGGTCATCTCGCGCTGGCGGTCGCTGGCCAGGCGCGTGAGCAGCTCGGTGCGCTGGAAGAAGCGCAGCGTCGCGCGCTCGCGTCCAGCCGGCGCTCGAGCAGGTCGACCGAGGTGGCCATGCTCAGCGGGGTGCCGGCCGGCCAGGCCGGGCCGCCGTGGTGGCCGTGCAGAGTGGGGGCGAAGATCGGGTGCTGCGCGCGCAGCACCCGCGTCCATGCCCGCCAGGTGTCGGTGAACCCGTGCAGCAGCACCATCGGCGGCCCGGAGCCGCCGCGGCGGGCGTCGGTCGCCGGCGGTGTCACGTGAGCTCGGTGGCCGCCGGAGGGTCGTAGACGGCGCCCGGCGTGCCGCCGACGACGAGCAGCGCGATCCCCTCGGGCCCGGCGTGCACCTTGCGCCGCGCCGTGGGCCCGACGCGCACGGCGATCCCGGGATCGAGCTCGATCGGATCGGCGCCCTGCACCTCCAGCCGCCCGCTGCCGGACACGGTCACGTACAGCTCCTCCTGGCCGGACTCGGCGTGGTCGTGCACGGGGTAGTCGCTGGAGTTCGGCGGCAGCTCGAAGCGCTGCACCCCGAAGCTCTTCAGGCCGAGCTCGGCGCGGACCTTCTTCATCGCGCCCCCGAAGGCGCCCTCCATGTCGACGTAGCGCTTGCCGGTGACGTCGGCCATGCGCGCGCAGCCCTCAGGCGGCCGAGGCGACCACCGCGGTCGACCAGTCGATCACCGCGGTCGGCTTGACCACGTGGCGCTGCAGGCCGAGCTCCTTGGGGTCAAGGCCGAGCGCCAGGCCGACGAGCTGGGGCAGATGCAGCACCGGCATCCCCAGCGGGCGTCCCATCACCCGCTCGGCCAGCGGCTGCTGGAGGTCCAGGTTCAGGTGACACAGCGGGCACGGGGTGACCAGGCAGTCGGCGTCGGCGTCGATCGCGTCGCCCAGGTGCGTGCCGGCCTGCTTGAGCGAGGCCTGCTTGTTCATGGTGATGATCGGAAAGCCGCAGCACTTGCGCGAGCCGGCGTACTCGATCACCGTGCCGCCGAGCGCGTCGATGACCATGTTCAGGTACTTATCGCGCGGGTGGTCGACGTCGATCCCCAATCGGTGCCGCGGACGCACGATGTAACAGCCGTAGAAGGGGCCGACGCGCAGGTTGGTCAGCGGCCGCGTCACCTTCGCGCGCAGCGCGTCCAGCCCGATCTCCTCGACCAGCAGCCACAGGAAGTTCTTGTTGTTCAGCCCGCGCTCGTAGGAGAGCCCCTCGTCGGCGAGGTTCTCGTTGATGTGCGCCCGGTACTCGGCGTTCGCGTCCAGGCGCTCCTGGCACTCGGTCATCGCGCCCTGGCAGGTCGAGCAGATGTTCATCAGCAGCTCGCCGTCGGTCTTCTGGGCGAGCGCGAAGGTGCGTGCGTTGAGCGAGTCGGCGAGCTCCTGGTTGTGCTCGGCGATGACGCCCGCGCCGGTGCAGCACGCGCGATCGAGCGGGATCATCTCGATGTCGAGCAGCGGCGCGACCTTCGCCATCGAGCCGTGCAGCTCCGGGGTGAAGCCACGGCTCACGCAGCCCGGCCAGTACGCGACCTTCATCAGCTGTTCTCCTTCTCGGCGGCGACGAGATCGACGGTGCCCTCGTTGATGTCGTCGTAGCCGCTGATGTACAGGTTGAGCTCGTCGCGCTGCTCGCGGCCCTCGACCTTGTGGTAGATCGACTTGATCGCCTTGCGGTCCTCGGGCGCCAGGCGATGCGGCTTGAGCACCTGGCCGATCTTCACCTTGCCGCGCAGGACGGCCTTGAGGATCGATGGCAGCGAGCTGACCATCTCCTTGCCGGCGGGTGGGGCGAACTTGCCGAAGAACGAGTTGCCGCCGTAGGAGCGCGGGAGCAGCTCGGCCTCCCACAGCAGCCCGTGGTTCTCGATCAGGCCGGTGAACGCCTCCTCGTGGCGGTGACCGTTGTTGATGTCAACGACCTTCTCGTCCGAGCCGGCGATCCGCCGCAGGCGCATGATCTGGTTCATCGGGGCGACGTCCTTCGGACACGCATCCACGCACTTGAAGCAGTGGGTGCAGTCGTAGATGCCCTGGGGATCCTGGCTGAGGTCTTCCAGGCGCTCGTGGCGCTGCGAGTCACGCGGGTCGCCGACGAAGCGGTAGGCCTTGGCGAGCGCCGCCGGGCCGATGAAGCCCGGGTCGACCTCCATGGCCAGGCAGTCCGACACGCACGCGCCGCACTGGATGCAGGCCATCGTCTGGGTGACGTCGACCATGTTCTCGGCCGGGACGAGGTACTCGCGCTCGGGGACCGGCTGGCGGGCGATCAGCCACGGGGTGACGCGCTGGATCTTCTTCCAGTGCACCGCGTCCATGTCGACGATCAGGTCCTTGATCACCGGCATGTTGCCCATCGGCTCGACCTCGATGACGCCGTTCTCGGAGCTCGCGAGCGCCTTGTCGAGGTGGGTGTGACACGCCAGCCCGGGCTCGCCGTTGATCCGCACGCCGCACGAGCCGCAGATCGCGGCGCGGCAGGAGCAGCGGATGCCGATCGAGCCGTCGAAGCGGGCCTTGGCCTGCAGGATCGCCTCGAGGACCGAACGGTGCGGCTCGAGCTCGACCGTGTGCTCCTGCCAGTAGGGCGCCTCGCCGGACTCGGGGTCGTAGCGGCGCACGCGGATGGTGAATGGGTCGGCCATGGCGCTCAGTACTTCCTTTCCTCGGGCTGCCACTGGGTGAAGGTGACCGGCGAGTAGCTGATCTCCGGGCCGTCGCCGTTGAGCGAGATGTCGATGTGCTTGAGCCACTGCTCGTCGTTGCGCTCGGGATAGTCGGTGCGGTACTGCGCCCCGCGCGACTCCTTGCGCTCGATCGCGCCGACGACGGTGCACTCCGCGCAGTCGAGCATGTAGCCGAGCTCGATCGCGCCCAGGACGTCCTGGTTGAAGATCGTCCCGCGGTCATCGATGTAGGCGGTCTCCGCCTGCTCCTGCAGGCGCTTGACCGTCTCCAGCGCCTTCTGGAGCCCCTCCTCGTCGCGGAAGACCGCGACGTACTGGTTCATCATCTCGCCGAGCTCTTCCTTGATCTCCGAGATCCGCCGGCCGCCCTTCTCGCGCTCGATGATCTCGTCGATCATCTGCACGTCCTTGCGCAGCTGCAGGTCCGAGACGGTCGGCATCGCCATGTTCAGCGCCACCGCCGCCGCGTGCTCGCCCGAGCGCCGTCCGAAGATCAGCGTGTCCAGCAGCGAGTTGGCGCCCAGGCGGTTGCCGCCGTGCACCGACACGCAGGCGACCTCGCCGGCCGCGTACAGGCCCTCGATCGGCGTGCGCCCGTCGATGTCGGTCTTCACGCCGCCCATGATGTAGTGCTGCCCGGGGCGGATGAGGATCGGCTCGCGCGTGATGTCCACGCCGGCGAAGTCCTTGCCGATGTTGACGATCTCCCGCAGCGCCTCCAGCGTGCGCTTGCGCGGGACGACCGTGATGTCGAGGTAGATGCCCTCCTTGTTGGGCCCGCACCCGCGTCCCTCGTTGATCTCGATCTGCTCGGCGCGCGAGACCACGTCGCGCGAGGCGAGCTCCATCTTGTTGGGCGCCGACTTCTCCATGAACCGCTCGCCCTCGTCGTTGAGCAGGTGCGCGCCCTCGCCGCGGGCGCCCTCGGTGATCAAAAAGCCGTTCTCGACCAGCGTGGTCGGGTGGTACTGGACCATCTCCATGTCCATCAGCGGCGCGCCGACGCGGTAGGCCTGCGCGATCCCGTCGCCGGTGACGATCAGCCCGTTGGTCGTCGGCTTGTAGACCTGCCCGGCACCGCCGGAGGCGAGGATCACCGTCTTGGAGGCGAAGGTCTCCATCGTGCCGTGGCGGACGTCGCGGGCGACGACGCCGCAGCAGCGCCCGTCGTCGTCGAGCACCAGCGAGGTCGTGAACCACTCCTCGTAGCGGGTGACCCGCTCGTGCCGGCGCATCAGCTGCTCGTAGAGCACGTGCAGAATGGCCTGGCCGGTGATGTCGGCCACGTAGGCGGTGCGCTTCATCGACGCGCCGCCGAACGCGCGCAGGTCCATCTCGCCGCGCTCGTTGCGATGGAAGGTCACGCCGATGTGCTCGAGGTGCAGCACCTCGGCCGGCGCCTCGCTGCACATCACCTCGATCGCGTCCTGGTCGCCCAGGAAGTCCGACCCCTTGACCGTGTCGTAGGCGTGGGAGCGCCAATCGTCGTTGACGTTGATCGCCGCGTTGATTCCCCCGGCGGCCGCCACCGAGTGCGATCGCACCGGGTGGACCTTGCTCATGATCGCTACGTCGGCCCCCGCCTCGGCGGCTGCGAGCGCGGCACGCTGACCGGCCAGGCCCGCTCCGATGATCAAGACGTCGTGTTCTGGCATCGCTCCCTGGTCCGCTCCACGCTCGTTGTCGGGCGTGACTCTATCGGTCGGCCCCGCCCGAGGGTCCGCCCCAGCGCCAGCGGGCGCCGGTCAGCGGCGGGTGGCCGCGCCGAGCGCGCGCCGAACCTGGTCGGCGGTGACCACACCGCGGAGCGCGCCCGACCCGTCGACGACGAATACGGCGCCGAGCCGCCCGAGCGCCTCGGAGGTCAGCAGGGTCTCCAGCGAGGCGTTCTCGTCGACCTGGGCGCCGAGGTCGCCCGGGTCCACGACGTCGCCCACGCTCAGCGCCGGGCGCCCGGCCTCGATCTCGGCGTCGACGCGGTCGCTGCGCACCAACCCCACGAAGTGCTTGGCGCCGTCGACGACCGCGAACCAGGGCCACCGGTAGCGCAGGAAGAACTCGTCCTGGGCGGTGAGCAGCGGCGTGTCGGCCGGCACGGTCACCGGGTCGCGGTCCATGATGTCGCCCACCCGCACCGCCGACAGGCGGTCGCTGAGGTTGCTGGTCATCAGCGCCGCGCTTGCGTTCTGGTAGATGAACAGCGCCATGAACAACGGGATGATCCCGTTGGAGTTGCCGCCCTCGAGCAGCAGGAGCCCGCCGGCGCCGACCAGGAAGGCAAAGCCGCGGCCGATGTGTCCGGTCACTCGCGTGCCGCGGTTGCGGTCGCCGGTGCGCCACCAGACGGCCGCGCGCGCGATCCGCGCGCCGTCCAGCGGGAAGGCCGGCACGAGGTTGAACACGAACACGAGCACGTTGATCGAGGTCAGCCACCCTACGAGCGCCAGGCCGGGGGAGACGGTGTAGTTGCCCTGCTGGGCGGTGGCGACGTCGAGGAAGTGGCCGCTCTGGAGGAGCTCTCCGGCCCCGATTCCCAGCCCGATGATCGCCAGGGTGACGAGCGGGCCGGCGCCGGCGATGCGCAGCTCGGCACCGGGGCTCTGGGGCTCGCCGCGCATCTGCGCGATCCCCCCCAGGAACCACAGGTCGATGCGCTCGACGGGGATGCCCTCGCGGCGCGCGGCGAGGGCGTGGCCGAGCTCGTGCAAGACGATCGACGCGAAGAAGGCGAGCGCGCTGGCTACCGCGAGCCCGTAGGCCTTGGTCTCCGAGCCGCCCAGGACGTCATGGAAGTACGGCGAGAGCCAGACGATGTAGAAGAACAGGACGAAGAACCAACTCAGTCCCACTCCGATCCGGATCCCGAAGATACGGGCGATCTGGAAGTTCTGACCTGGACGGCGCCACATGGCTCAATAGTCGCAGGCCTGACATGCCGAAGGGGGCGGCGCGGACCGGTCGGTCCTTGCCGCCCCCTTCGAGCGTGTACTGCTAGGTGATGGTGATGTGGACCTTGAAGCTCGAAGCGACCTTCGAGCTGTTCGTGGTCGGTCGGTAGTTGAACTGGATGGTTCGCGTCGTGAGGTTGTTCGGTGTGACCACCGTGAACTTCCCTCCGGATCGTGTCCGCAGCCCGGTCTTCGTGAGCCGATGGCCGTCGGCCAGGATGTGGATCTGATCCAGCTTGGCGTGGATGATCGGCTGACCCTTGCAGTTGAACACGGTGCCGCGAATCACATTGCGGACCCCGCGCCGGCTGGAAAGGCTCGTCGGGCCGTGGGTGGCAATGCCCGCACCGATGTTCCAGTACGCCTTCACGTGCGCGCACGTGCTGGCGTGGATGCCGTTGTTCGGCTTGGTCGTCGAAGCGCCGAGCACCTGGCCGTTGGCGCCGGGAGTGCCGGTGGCACCCGTGGCACCCGGCGTTCCCGCCGGGCCAGGGGCACCCGACGGTCCAGCGGTGCCCGCCGGGCCCGCTGAGCCGTTGGCGCCGTTGGCGCCGGACGGTCCCGCCGCACCTGCCGGTCCGGGAGCACCGTTGCTGCCGTTGGTGCCGTTCGAGCCGTTCTGGCCTGCGGCGCCCTGCGAGCCGGTCGCACCCTGCGAGCCGGTCGCACCCTGCGAGCCGGTCGTGCCGGTCGCACCGCCGGGGCCGGTCGCGCCGGTCGTGCCGGTCGCACCGCCGGTGCCGGTGGCACCGGTCGTGCCGGTCGTGCCGGTCGGACCCGTGTTGCCGGTCGGGCCCGCCTGCGGCGGAGCGCAGACGTTGCCGTTGGCCTGCACCGTGGCACTGCCCAGCACGAGCGTCGCGAGCGGGTAGGTCCCGAGCACGTTCAGCAGCTGGACGCGCAGCGCCTCACGCGTCACGCCCGGGCCGCTGGCGCTCGGGGTGCTGTAGACCTGGTTGGCGTAGATGTCCAGGATGCCGCCGATGCCGCCGATGCTGGCGAACTCCTGCGGCAGATTATTCAGCGGGAGCTGCTGGCCACCGACCTCCAGGTTCAGCACCTGGCCGGCGGTGAAGAACGCCGGCTCGTCCTGGGTCGAATCGGCGTTCGATCGATCCAGCCCGCCGAGCAGACCGCCCGTGCCACCCACACCAGTGGGCAGGCCCGGGATCGTGCTGCCGATCGGCAACGGCAGCGAGCCGAGGCCGGGCAGGCTGCCGAGACCCGGCAGGCTGCCGAGGCCGGGGAGTCCGCCCAAGCCGCCGGTGCCGGTCGTGCCGCCGGTGCCGGTCGGACCCGACGGTCCGGTCAGCGTCCCACCCGGCGCGACGCAGCCGCCGATCACCTCCGAGTTGGTGATCTGGGCCTGGATCTCGATGCCGAGGACGTTGACGTCGAGGTTCTCGATGCCCGACTGGGCGCTGGGCTCCATGTTGGCGACGATGTTGCCCGGGGTCGCCAGCTCACCGCATTGGTTGCCGGCCGTGGTGTCGGTCGGCACCACGTCGGTGCAGGCGTAGAGCGTCGCCGCGTCCAGCGGCGCGATCAGGCCCGCGAGCAGCGACGGCTCGTTGATGGGCAGACCTGGCGGGTAGTCGCGGCCGCAGGTCTGCGACGGCGAGCCGGCCTCCAGTAGCGGAGCGCTGCCGGGGTCACCCGGCTGCAGCGGAGTCGCGAGCGCGACCGATTCCGGCGTTGCGTAACAAGTCCAGGTTGCGACCGCTGGAAAGCCGGTGCTCTGTGCCGTCCCGAGGGCCGGCGACAGCGCTGCCCAGCCACCAGCGAGCAACGCGATGGGGATGGCCACGCGCATGGCCATCCGGCGGGTTAGTCGGCGGACCCTTGTAGGAGATTCGCCCTCATTGGTCGCCGCACGTCTCTTCCCTAACATGCTTCCTCCCTAGCCGTCGTCCACCGAGTGCGCCGACGCGGCCCGCTTCTCCCGTAGCGGACCCTCGTGAACGCGACCCTATTAGTTCCCTTAACCGTTGAGTACCGGACCCCGGCGAGAAAGTCAAGCCGCAACGCGTCCTTCGCCGGGCCTACGCGAGGGCCTCTACCCAATCCAAAGTCTTTCCACACAGGCTTTGTGCGTTGGTCGCACTGACCTGCAGGAGAGGGTGCAAATCGGGGACGGGCTCCAGCACCAGCGGACCAAACGGGAACGTCTGTACCGACGAACCGCCGCTGCCGGGGTCAAGTAGGGGAATCGTATAGCGCATCGTCACCGAGTGCGCCCCCGGAGCGAGCTGGACCCGGCCGATCTGCATCCATTGGCCGCTGTTCTGCAACTGATCGTGCACGGCGCCCACGGCGTGGCCGTCGATCGACACGGCGAGCCGGCCCTTGCTCGACCCGCCGAGCCAGACCTCGTAGCTGCCGGCGCGCGGGACGGTGGCGGTCGTCGCGTAGGCCGCTGCGTGCGTGGGGAACACCTGGTCCCCGCCGTTCCCCTCAGAGGGGATGACCGGAGCGATGATCGGCTGCGAGCGTGGGGGCGCGACCAGCTCGTGCACCCCGCGCAACCGTGCCAGGCCAAGGATCGTCGAGCAGCTCGGCATCGATCCGGCGTGCAGCGCGTCGCCCAGCCCCAGGTGGTCGATGATCGTCCCGCCCGCGGTCGGCGCCCGTTGCCAGACCTGGTAGTAGCGCCCGCTCCAGATCAGGTGGTACACCGAGGGTGGCCGGCTCTCGACCGGTGAGGTGCGCAGGACGAGCGTCCGG
>DATAWZ010000228.1:0-12573 GCA_036266975.1 Solirubrobacteraceae bacterium | reverse complement strand
CTCCCGCTTCGCGGCTGCAAATCTTCGCCTGGCGGCGTCCTCGGGAGCCGAAATAGCGCTGCTGTTCCGGCTCCCTGCGTCCTGGCCATGCTCGATTTTCGCTCGCGAATCGACGACCGGATTTACCGGAGGCACCACTAGACCCGCGCCGCGGCCATGCAGGACCCGATCGAGATCCGCGCGGATCTGCGCCTCCCGCTCGCCGAGATCGAGCTGCGCACGAGCCGCTCCTCGGGCCCGGGCGGCCAGCACGCCAACACCGCCGAGACCCGCGTGGAGGCGCGCTTCGACGTGCGCGCCTCGCCGACCCTCACCGACGCCCAGCGCCGGCGGCTGCTCGCGCGGCTGGGCCCGGTGGTGAGCGCCGTCGCCCAGGACGAGCGCAGCCAGCTGCGCAACCGCGAGCTCGCGCTCGAGCGACTGCGCGACCGCCTCGTCGCGGCGCTCACCGTCCGCACGCCCCGGCGCCCGACCCGGCCGACCGCCGCCGCCCGCGAGCGCCGGCTGCAGGCCAAGCGCGTCGCCGGCGAGCGCAAGCGCGCGCGGCGCCCGCCCGAGCCCGAGTGACTTGACGACGGCGCCGCCCACGATCACGCTCCGGGCATGAGCAGACCGGCCCGCCCCGAGGAGCCCGGCCTGGCGCCCGCGCCGGCGGTGCTGCTCGAGATGGTCAGGACAGCCTTCGACGCGTTCAATCGGCGCGACGTGGACGGGCTGCTCGCGCTCACCACGCCCGACGTGGTCTTCGAGACCGTGACCGGCCGGGTGCTCGACCGCCCCGAGCCCTATGTCGGCCGCGAGGGCATCGAGCGCTACTTCGCCGACATCGCCGCCGTGTGGCACACGCTCATCGTCGAGCCCGTGCACATCCGCCTGGCCGGCACGAGCGTCTTCGCCCTCGGGCACGCGTGCCTGGAGGGCCCGGGCGGGAGCTTCCAGGACACCGCCTCGTGGATCATCACCCTGCGCGACGACCGCGCCGTGCGGGTGCAGGTGTTCGGCGAGGAGCGCCTGGCGCGCCGGGCCCTGGGCCTGCCCGAGCGCCCGCCGGCGAACTAGCGCAGCAGCCGGTTGGACTCGTCCTGGTGGGCGATCGCCACCGAGGTGTCGCTCGGCTTCCAGTGGATTGCCTGAAGCACGTTGGACTGCAGCGGGAACCAGGCGAGGATCAGGTAGATGCTGTAGGCGACCGCGAAGCCGCTCAGCCAGCGCCAGCGGGTGAGCGCCGCGAGCGGCAGGATCCACAGCACGTACCAGGGCAGCACCCAGCTGAGCGTGACGAGCAGGGCGACGGTCGCCGTCGCCGCCGGCCCGATGATCACCCGTTTGCGCCACGCCCACGCCGACGAGACCACGACGGTCAGGATGAGCAGCACGTCGCACGCGGTGTGGATCGCGTTGGTCTCGCCTCCCACCCCGATGGCCAGCCCGAACAGGTTGGGCAGCGACATGATCGTCACCTGCTGCTGCTGGGTGGTCAGGTCGGGCAGATGGGTGCCGAAGGCGATCAAGCTCATCGTCCCGACGAGGAGCACGCCGAGGACCAGGCCGGCGAACAGCGAGCGCCGGTTTCGCGTCCCGAGCAGCACGACGGGAACGAGCACCGCGACGGACGCCTTGACCGCCACCGCGGCCACGAGCGCGACACCGGCGCCGACCTCCCACCAGCTGAGCTCGATGCGGCGCATCCGCGCGCGCAGGCGCGCGCCGCCGGCGACGAGCGGCTCGATCGTCGCCGCGGCCACGACCGTGCCCGCCGGCGGGCGGGGGGCGACCACGGGCAGCACGCCCCACGGGCTCGCGGCGCCCGGCGCCGAGGGGGCGCGGCGCACGCGCAGGGCCGAGTACAGGGCGACCATCAGCAGCAGCACCATGAAGAAGTCGTTGTGGTCGCCGCCCAGGCCCCAGATCAGCACGAGCGGGTTGCAGCCGATGAAGACGACCGCCCGGATCGGGTCGCGCCCGAGCAGCTCGGCGCAGCGCCAGACCAGGAAGATCGACCCCAGGCTCGCGCACATGAGCAGCACCTTGTAGGTCCACAGGCCGCCGGCGACGCCGAGCGGCACCAGGCCGAAGGTGAAGATCGTGAACAGCGGCCCGTAGGGGCTGAGCAGGTGGTGCCAGTTGCTCAGCGGGAACGTCGGGTCGTTGTGGGGCTCGAGGATCGGGACCGTCGCGTACGGGTTCAGGTGGTGGACGATCTCCATGCGCCCGTAGTTGAGGTAGTTGAAGACGTCGGTGAGCGACAGCGGCGGCGAGAGCACCATCACGACGTGCAGCGCGACGATGACCAGGACCGTCCAGCGGGCACGCACGCGCGGCGCGTGCCGCAGCGCGAGCAGGTAGGCCAGGAACATGCCCACCAGCGAGAACGTGAACAGGTCCTTGTCGAAGGCGATCGAGCTCGGCAGCCCCGGCCACAGCCCGCCCAGCGGCCCGGACAGCCAGCTCGGGTACCACGTCGAGTGGCTCTCGGGGACCAGGAACGTCGGCGCGTTGGCCGCGGCGACGACGATCAGCAGCGCGCCGCCGACGAGCCCGACGCCGGCGATCGCGGCGAGGATGCCGTCGCGCACCCCGCCCCGGATGCGCGCACGGGCCACCCGCAGGCGCATGCCGTCGAGGAGGTTGCCCCCCGCCGGGGCGAGTGTCGCGTCGGAAGCCATGACCGCTGGCGGAGCTCGCGGGGCCGCCGCGGCCGCAGGCGGGAGAATACCGACCGGCGCGACGACCTTCGGCCGATCGGCGCTCGACGCCACGCGGCCGTGGGGCGGCCCTGCCCCACGGCGCTCGGTGGATGACGAGGCTAGATGGCCTGGACGTTGATGGCCTTGGGACCCTTGTCCCCGGCCTCGGCGTCGTAGGAGACCTTCGCGCCCTCCTGGAGCGAGCGGTAGCCCTCGGCGTTGATTCCGGTGTGATGCACGAAGAGGTCCTTATCGCCGTCGTCGGGGGTGATGAAGCCGAACCCCTTGTCGTCGCTGAACCACTTCACGGTGCCGGTTGGCATGTGGTCTTTCCTCCACGGATGGGACGTGCTGCGACGTGGAGGACGCTGCAAGAGCTTCAACCAGCGAGCGCGCGCACTTCTTCTTTCGCCAGGTTCCCCTGGCCATTAGGACGCGAAATTAGCAGGTCCCCCGTAGACGGGTGTTGCCGATTTGCCTACCGAGCGTAAGGTGCCACCGATGTCCCCAACCGACCCGCCACTGCTGCGCCGGCTGCTCGAGCCGGGCGATCCGGCGACCCCCGAGCAGATCGCGGCGGAGGTACGCGCCGATTTTGGGGGGAGAAACCCCAGCGTCGCGGTGAACATGGTGGGCAGCGTGGACGGAACGGCAACGCTCGGGGGGCGCTCCGGAGGGCTCAGCGGCCCCGCCGACCGCGCCCTCTTCCATGCCCTGCGGGGCGCCACGGACGCCGTGCTCGTGGGCGCCGCGACCGCGGTGGCCGAGGGCTACGGGCCGATGCGGCCGATCGCCTGCATCGCCTCGCGCAGGCTCGCGTTGCCCCCGGACCTGCCGCTGCTCCGCGACCCGGCCAGCCGGGTGGTGATCCTCACCGGCGCGACCGAGACGCTCCCGCCGACGGCGGCGAGCGTGGAGTACCTGCGCGAGGGCGATCTCGGCGCGAGCCTGCGCCGGCTGCACGAGCGCTGGGGCGTGGAGCGCGTGCTGTGCGAGGGCGGCCCGCGGCTGAACGCGACGCTGTTCGAGCAGGACCTCGTCGACGAGCTGCTGCTGACGATCTCGCCGGTGCTCGCCGGCGGCTCGGGCGTGCGCATCGTCGACGGGCCGCCGCTGACCCCGCCGCGCCCGGTGCAGCTCGCGAGCCTGTTCGAGCACGGGGACTTCCTGTTCGCGCGCTACCGGGTGAAGCGCGCCTAGTGGCACCTCCTGCAAATCCGCTCCCGCCTCGCGGCTGCAAATCTTCGCCTGGCGGCGTCCTCGGGAGCCGAAATAGCGCTGCTATTCCGGCTCCCTGCGTCCTGGCCATGCTCGATTTTCGCTCGCGAATCGACGACCGGACTTACAGGAGGCACCACTAGGGCTTCGAGGGCGAGCCGTCGAGCTGGGCGCGCCCGCGCCCCTGCAGCGAGACCGCGCTGATCAGCTCCTCGGCCAACCTCGGACCGTCGGCGGCGATCTGCGGCGTGGCCTGGATCAGCAGGACCAGGTCGTCGCCGTCGAGCTCCTCCAGCGTGATGTTGGGCCGCGTGCGCAGCGGGGTCACGAGCGAGTCCTCGAGCGTGGCCTGGAGCTCGGCGGGCGTCACGTCGGCCGGCACGGTCGCCCGCAGGCTGACCGCGTCGGGCTCGCGCAGCGGCATCACCGCGATGTTCAGCACGACGCTGTTGGGGATGAGGATCGAATCGTCGCCGGAGGCGAGCGTCGTGTAGAGCAGCCCGAGCGAGCTGACCACGCCCTCGATCGGGCCCGAGATCGAGCCGCCTTGGAAGCGTACGCGTTCGCCGACCTTGAACGGCCGCGCGCTCAGCAGCACGGTCCCGGCGAACAGGTTGCCGAGCGTCTGCTGGGCGGCCAGGCCGAGCACGACGGCGGTGATCGAGCCGCCGATGGCCAGCGTGCGCGGATCGAGCCCGGCGATGTTCAGGGCGATGATGAAGACGATGATCACGGTCACGACCCGGATCAAAAAGCCGACGGTCCCGGCGGTCGCCGGGTCCATGCGCCGGAACAGCGAGGGCCGTAAGGCATGGCCGGCGTTGCGGGCGATGGCCCAGCCGAGGATCACCAGCACGATCACCGCGCCGATCCGGCAGGGCGTCAGCGTGTCGTCGTAGGTGCGCTGGCTGAGGCCGAGGATCCGCTTGCGGTCGTGGAAGACGATCACGAAGCCGATGAACAGGGGTATGAGCACGACCGCCCGTAGCCGGGCGCGCTTGACCGCGCGGGCACTGAGCTGACGCAGCAGACCGACGTCGGCCCAGCTCTGGCTGCGGGTGTCGAACATCCGCGAGCTCGGGTTGCGTTCGGGCATCGCTAAGGCATACCAGGTGTGATTAACACGTAGCTTTGCAGGAGATTTACCCGGCCGCGGGTCTCGCGTTGCTAGCGTCGTCGACGTGATGCCCGGACTGGTGGGATCCGTGTTGGCCGCCCTGCGCCGCGAGGAGCGCGGGCACTGCGCCGTGTGCCGGCGCCCGGTGGCCCGCCAGGACGTCCATACGACGCTGCGGGCGGGCGCGCCCGTGCACCGCGAGTGCGCGGTCTACCGCGCGCGATCGGCTAAGGGCCCATCCCGGTAGGGGGCGTGTGACCGGGGTGTTTGGGGCCAAGCGGGCCCAGGAGGCAGGCGGGCGGGGCGGCAGACAGGGCAGAGCCACGTCAAGGGGCGATACCCCATTCGGGGCACGGGTGACGCCGGCACGCGCCGGCACTGGAACGCATCGGGTGTGCGGACCCGGCCGGGATAGGCCCTTTAGGTCGCGCTGTAGATGACCATCGCCAGCCCGAACAGCAGGCAGTAGACCGCGAACGGCGTCAGCGTCTTGGTCTTGAAGTAGTTGACCAGGAAGCGCACGGTGATCACCGCGGCGACCGCCGCGCAAGCGCAGGCGACGAGCGACTGGCCGCGGATGCCCGCGCCGTTGTGGCCGAGCAGGTCGCCGAGCTTGAACAGGCCGGCGGCGAGGATGATCGGCGTGGCCAGCAGGAAGGCGAAGCGGGCCGAGTCCGAGTGGTCCAGGCCGCGCGCCAGCCCGGTCCCCATCGTGACGCCCTCGCGGCTGATCCCGGCGACCAGCGCGGTGCTCTGGGCGAGACCGACCACCGCGGCCTCCCGGTATTCGAGCGTCTCCAGGCGGCGGGCGCCGTCGGGGCGCGCCCCCTCGCGGACGGCCAGGTCGCGCACCTCGGAGGTCCGCCGCGCCCACTCGGCGCCGACGAGGACGACCCCGTTGACCATCAGAAAGGCCGCGGCGACCGTCGGCTTGGCGGTCAGCACCCGGAAGGTGTGCTCCAGGGCGATGCCGAGGATGCCGGCCGGGATGCTCGCCACGACGATCAGCCAGGCCAGCCGCTCGTCGGTCGTCTCGATGCGCCGCGTGCGCAGGGTCACGAAGAACGCGCGGATGATGACCACCCAGTCGCGCCGGTAGAACCACAGCAGGCCGAGCGCGCTGCCGACGTGCAGCATGACCACGAACGCGAGCCACGGCGACTCGCTCTGGGACTGGAAGTGGACGACCTTGTTCCAGCCGAACAGGGTCGGGAACAGCACCGTGTGCCCCAGGCTCGAGATGGGAAACAGCTCGGTGACGCCCTGAAGAAGCCCGAGGACCACCGACTGGAAGTAGCTGATCGCCGCCCCGAGCGGCAGATGAAGGGTGCTCATTCGTCGTCCTGCCGCTGCCTGGTGGTTGAAACTCGGCCGGCGGACGGCCCTCCCTCGCCCGCAGCCGAAGGCGAGGACGGACGGAGGATCCGCAGCCTGCTCACGCGGCCACGCAGCTTAGAAGGTGGCCCGCGCGCCAGGCTCTGAGAGTGCTCTCACCGGGCGCGCGTCAGCGGCGCGGGTACAGCGGCCGCTCGGCGGCGCTGAGCGGCGAGGGCGTCGGGCCGCGGCGGCGCAGCGCCCGGGTCGTCCAGGCGTACAGCCACAGGCCGGACTTGGCGTCCTCGCCCACCGGGCAGGGTTCGATCAGGTCGTGCTCGATCTGCTCCAGCGTGTCGCCGTCGTGGGCGCGGAGGAGGATGTCCGAGCGCACCCGGGCGGGCATGTCGACGCTCATCATGTACCGAGTGTAGGCCGCGAGCCTTCGCCGATGTAAAAAGCCGGCAACGGGGCAGCGACCTTCACGGGCTGTTCACGCCTGGGCTCACCGTGCCGCGAATAATGCATGCTGAGCAGGTAATTTCGCATGATCTGCGATCACGTCAGAGCACTTACCGGACCCGCCTGATGCGCGCCGGCGGTCGGATCGCCGTGGCCGTGCACGATGTCGAGCCGGCCACCTACGAACGCTGTGCGCTGCTGCGCGACTGGCTGGCCGATCACGACATCGACCGCGTCACCCTGCTGGTGATCCCGGCCCGCGACCTGCACCCCGCGGGCTCGCGCTCGCCGGAGATGGTCGCGTGGCTGAGCGACTGCCGGCGGGCGGGCGACGCGATCGCCCAGCACGGCTTCCAGCACCCCCCGCGCGTGCTCGGCCGCGGCGAGTTCGTGGGCCTGGACGGCGGCGAGGCCCGGCGCGCGGTCGAGGCGGGCTGGCGGGTGCTCAAGCTCGCCGGCATCGAGCCCGAGGGCTTCGTCGCGCCCGGCTACGCCTACACCCAGGCGCTGCGCGAGGCGCTCGGCGCGCGCTTTCGCTGGTGGGCCTCGCTGCTGCACCTGCACTGCGTCGCGCCCGAATGTGGGACCTCGAGCGCCGACCTGCTCGCCCCCGCCTTCGGCCTGTCGACCGCCGGGCCCTGCCGGCGCGCGCTCTCGCCGCTGCTGATGCGCGCCGGCGCGGTGTCCGCCGGGCAGACGCTGCGCATCGACGTGCGCCCCGGCG
Source organism: Solirubrobacteraceae bacterium (assembly GCA_036266975.1). GTDB lineage: Bacteria > Actinomycetota > Thermoleophilia > Solirubrobacterales > Solirubrobacteraceae > DATAWZ01. The sequence goes on along the minus strand of DATAWZ010000228.1, from coordinate 5,051 downwards.
ACCTGCGCTACCCGCGCCACATGCTCGCCGTCGAGTCGGTGCTGCGGGCCGCCCGCGGGCGCCGCACGGCGATCACCTACGACGAGCTCGCTCAGGCGTCGGAGTAGAGTCTGGCCGGGCCGAAGAGGTCCTCGAGCGAGCGCAGCAGCGAGCCGTCGTCGCCATCGGTGCTCGTGCCCGGTCTGCGCGCTCTGGCCGCAGAGCGCGATCAGGGGACGGGTGAATCCCGTCGATGGGTCACGCGCTGCCATGGAGGTTGCGCACGTCAGGCGCCGAGAGCCGCCGCTGCGCGATGACCGGATCGACGCGAGGCGCGCAGTGGTGCCGCGAACGCTGCTGGGGCGACGATGATGGTCGTGAGCGGCGCGCCTGACGTGCGCGCCGTCAGTGTCCACCAGCGCGGCCCTCGTGATGTGAATCCTCGGTTACGAGGACGCATCGGCGAGCAGCCGCCGACCGCCGCGGGCCATCAGGACGCTTTCGCAGCGCCGGCAGAAGACCGGCCCCGGGCTGGCCGGCACCCCGCAGTTCGTGCACGCCGCCGGTCGGGTCTTCTCCTCGCGGGCCAGCGGCCGTTCGATCTCGTTGTCCCGTCGATCACCAGTGCTTCACGAGTGGTGAGCCTCGTGATGTTCGCCAGATCCATGAGGCCCCCTTCGACCCGTTCGGCGAGGAGTTCGCGCAGATCCGCGCCGCCCATGACGACGAGCCGACCGTTGTCGCCGAGACCGTCCGTGCGCGCGGACGCTCGTCGAGAACCTCGGGCCGGTCACGAGCCTCTTCAGCGATCAGCGCCCGCTGCCGGCCGCGGCGGCCGAGGCTGATGGCACGATCGATCCTCGCCGTGGGGCAACCGGCGCACCGAGGGGTACGACCGCGAGGGCGATCTCGGCCCGGACGAAGTGGCCGACCAGCTCGCGGCGATGACGATGCGCCTGAGCGCCGCGTCCGCGATCAGGCCTCGGACTCGCGGGCCGCGGGCGCCTCGCGCTCGGGTCCGAGCATCGCCCAGACCCCCGCCGCGCCGTCCACCGCTCGCAGGCCGAGCGGGTAGAGTCGCCGCACCGCGGGCACCGTGCGCGGCTCCCGGCGCCCGAGCCAGACCGACAGAAACGCAAGCGCGCTGCCCGCGACCGCATCGATCAGGTAGTGGTTGCCGGTCGAGAGGACCACGAATCCGACGAGCAGCGGGTAGAGCCCGAACAGCCCGCGCCAGAGGCGTCCGCGCACGACCAGCGCGAGCGAGATCACCGACCACCAGGCCCAGGCGAGGTGCAGCGAGGGCATCGCCGCGTACTGATCTGCGTCGTGCGAGAGCGCGCCGGTATGCCAGGAGCCGATCGCGCCGGTCTGGGCCACGACGTCGATGTAGCCCTGGCCCGGCAGCAGTCGCGGCGGCGCGGTCGGGTACAGGAGGAACACGGCGAAGGCGAGCAGGTTGGTCAGCACCAGCGCGCGGCGCAGCGGCACATAGCGGTCGGAATGCCAGATCCACAGCCACAGCAGTACCCCGAAGGTCACGACGAAGTGGGCGTTGTCGTAGACGTCGGCGAGCGCGAGCGCGAGCCCGTGGTGGTGGCTGAGCCAGCGATCGAGCGAGCGCTCGGGCGAGAGGTGCAGCGAGTGCTCGATCCGCAGCAGGTCGCGGCCGTGCCGGATCGCCGCCGCCCGGCGCAACGGCGCCAGGTTCGTGACCAGGTCGTACACGAACAGCAGCAGCGCCACGAGCACGAGCTCCAGCCACCACCGGGGACGGCGACGCGCCGCGGCGGCGGTGCGCGCCGGCAGCGCTCTCAGGGTGCGCAACGGGTCAGGGATGGGAGCTCGACGGTCCAGGGTGCGGCACCGTCCGTTCCACCGCGCTTCATCGCGACTGTCGACGGGTCGCCGCTCGCCGGGGATCCTAACTGACTGCTCCCACGCTGGAGATGCCTCCGGTCGCCGGGCCGCATGGGTCCGGATGCCGTACGGGATGGTGATCGGGTCGTCCCCGCCGCCGATCAGCACTTCGAGCACGACGAGCCGCAGGCTGCGCTGGTGCGCTGCGAGGTCGAGCCGGGCCAAGCCATGGGCGAGCCGGCCCTGGCGCCCGGCGCACCGCCCGTGGGCGCATCGGCCTGCGCGTCGCGCCAGGCCTCGGCACAGCCGTGGATGGTACTCCCCGCTCAGGCGAGTGGCTGCTTCATCGACTCAAACACGCTGGATCCGAGCGCCGGCAGCGCGGGCTCTCGCGCATATCCGAGGTGCTTGAGCGCGAAGAGGTCCTCGATGGTGGCCAGCAGCGAGTAGTCGTTGAAGTAGTCGACGACATCGACCGTACCCGCCTTCACATACGGTGAGATCAGCAGCAGCCCGACGTGGCCGCCCCCTCCGGCCGCGGTGATCTGCCCCTGTCCGACACCGAGGGCAGGGGGAGTCGGCGTGCTTGACGTCGTCGTCGTCGCGCTCGGCGGTGCGGTCGTAGTGCTCGACGTCGCGGGCGCGCTGCCGGTGGTGGTGCTCGCGGGCGGCGTCGTCGCGGTCGTCGAGGTCGTGGTGGTCGTGCTCGTCGTCGTCGGCGAGGGCGTCCCAGTGGTGGCCACGGTCGTCGAGGCCGGGGTCTCACTCGTCGGGGCTGGGCTCGTCGTGGTTGTGCTCGTCCTCGGCGTCGGCAGGTTCGGATATGTCGGGTTCCCGCAGCAGCCGCCGGCGTCAGCATCCGGCCCCGTCTGCGGGGCCTCGTCAAACGTGATCGCGATCAGGCCATTGGCCTTGTAGGCCGCGGAGTGCTCGATCTCTGGGACGACCGTACGCAAGAAGCGGTCGACCGGCCCGAGTCCGCCGGCAGCGCCGAGCGAGCAGGGCTGCAGGCTGCCGTCGTCACACGGATCCGGGACGATGTACGAGAGGTTCGGGGTCATCCCGACCGCCTTCAGGTCGGTCGCGAGTTGGCCAAGGTCCACGTCGCCGGTGCTGCACGCACCCGTGTCGAGCAGCGAGTGGAAATAGACGAACGGATTGCGCCAGGTCACGTAGGGATCGTTGGGCCGGGCGACCTGATCGGCGTCGAAGCCCCCCAGACCGGGACGACGGCAGGCCGCCGACCGCTGCGCCGGGGGTCCGCTGGCCATGCCCTGGACGTAGGCCTTCCAGGCCAGCTTCGCGCTGCTGAGCTGGCCGGCGAGTGTCTCTGTCCGTCGCGGGTACACGCAGCCATCACCGAGGACCTGGTCGAGCGGGCCCTGGCCGGCGGGCTCGATGTTCGTGTAGTCCGGGCAGTCGCTCTCGGTCTGAGGCGTGGGGCCCTGGCCGCTGATCAACGCGATCTCGTTCGCCAACTCGCTGCCGGCGACGGCGTAGTAGAAGTTCACCAACTCGCCCTGCTTGGGGAGCGTGTGCGCGAGGTAACGATCGCGTGAGTCGAAGGACTGGCTGTAGCCGTCGTTGCCGAGCACGATCAGGAAGACGTGCTTGATCGGGGGCAGGCCGTAGGGATTCGGCGCGCCGCTTGGCGTGGTCGAAGTGCTGCTGGTGGTGATGGGGGTCGTGGTGGTGCCCGTCGTGGGGACCTGCGGGGCGGCTCGGGCAGATCCCGATGCGCCGCCGCCGCTGCCGCCGCCGGCGGCGGCCGGCGGCGGCGTTGCGACCTGGCTCGTGATCGCCGGCGTGGTGGCGACGCTGGCAGGCTGCGCGGGTCTCGGTGCGACGATCAGCAGCCCGGCCCGCGCGAGGGTGGGAACGTTGCCGGTGCCGACCGCCACCCCGAGCTCGACACCGCAGGCGAGAACCGCGATCGCCGCGAACGAGGCCAGTCGCGGCGTCGGGACCCAGCCGCGCCAGTCGCCCGCTCGGTCGCGGATCGGGGACGGCCCCGCGAGCGGCGCCGCGCTCGCGTGCTCCGCGTCGGCCGTGCGCACCGGCACGGTCGACGCGCTCAGACCCTCCTCGACGACCGTCGCGATCAGCGCCGCGACGGCCGCGGGCAAAGCTCCTCGCCGCGCGCCGCAGGCAACGCAGTAGCGCTGATCGTGGGCAAGTCGCACCCCGCATTCGTGACAGCAGCGGACGCTCACGGCCGGGCGAGCTCGATCAGACCCCACCGATCACCACCACGTCCCGCTGTCGAGCGGTCCGATCAGCGCAGGCGTCCTCGCCGCACGGACATGCACGGGCTCACAGAGCGGTAAAGGCCGGACCGGCCCCTCGCCCGCGCCGGGGCAACGACGCTTCCTGTCCACCGGGCGAGCCCGTCTCCCGCAGGCGAGAGGACAACGCACCGGGGAAGGGCCGCCTCGGGTCGACACGCCGCGCTCACCATTTCAGCGAGGCTCCCTGACGCACTCGCGGGCCACCGGTGACCGAGCGCGAGCAGCCCGTTCTCCGTGCTGCGTCGCTCGGCCACCGGCGCTCCGCGCGCAACGAGGCTAGAGCTTGAGCTTCAGCTTGTCGGTGCAGACCGTGTGAATCGAGTCGGACGTCTGACAGGTCATCGTGCCGCTCCCGGTGGCGCCCTTGTAGGCGCCGGTCCCGCCGATGATGACGAGCTTGCCCGTCCAACTCGTCTGCAGGAAGTTCAGCGCGGTGGTCTGGGGCGTGAGGTCGTAGGTCCCATGGAGCACCCCGGTGGCGAAGAACATCCGGTACTTAGCGACCGTGTCGCCGCCGGTCGGAACGGTGAAGGTGTCCGCCTGCACGCCCGTACCCAGCTTCTTGCCGCACTGCATGGTGCCGAACTCGTCGCCGGCGGCGGCGGGCGGCGTGACTCCGGTCGCCCCTTGGGCGATCGCGATCGACGTATGTGTCTGGCACGTGATCTTGGTCGGCTTGGTCTGGCTCTTCGCCGTCGCCGCAGTCTTTGCCGCCGCTGCGGTCGTGAGCCCCAACGCCAGTGGACCCACGCTCAGTGCCGCACCCACCAGCCAGATTCGACGTCTCACAGTTGTCTCCCAGTTCCCAGGTTGCAGGGGCACCCCAACGGCCCGCGAGCCGCCGGGTACAGCTTCACGCGGGGTCCACGCCGGTTCCGGCGGAACCGGCGTACGGACTCCGTCCGTCCCCGTGGCTTAGTGAAT
>DATAWZ010000227.1:0-34610 GCA_036266975.1 Solirubrobacteraceae bacterium | reverse complement strand
CTCGCCGGCCCCGGCGTCAGCGACGCCGCCCGGGGCCGCATCGAGGCGGCCCTCTCCGAGTGCCTGCCCGACGGCCTGGCGCTCCCCGGCAGCACCGTCGCCGCGCTGAACAGCGCCGAGTGCCAGCGCTACCGCGAGGCCCTCGCCGCGGCCGAGCAGGCCCGCCGCGACGAGCGGGCGCGCGAGGTCCTGCCGCTGCTCGGCCGCCTGCTGGAGTCCCACGACGGCCACTACCAGGCGTTCAAGGAGGCGCGCGGCGCGGTCGACTTCGACGACCTCGAGCTCGGCGCGCTGCAGCTGCTGCGCGGCGACGAGGCGCTGGCCGCGAGCTGGGCCGAGCGCTTCGAGCTGGTGATGGTCGACGAGTTCCAGGACACCAACCCGCGCCAGCTCGCGCTGCTGGCCTGCCTGGAGCGCGAGAACGTGTTCACGGTCGGCGACGCCCAGCAGTCGATCTACGGCTTCCGCCACGCCGACGTCGAGATCTTCCGCCGCCGCCGCGCCGAGCTCTCCCGCCGCGGCGCCCACGCCACCCTGACACGCAACTTCCGCTCCCGCGTGCCGGTGCTCGAGTCCGTCAACGAGGTCTTCGCCCCGCGCCTGGGCCAGGACTTCGCCGCGCTCGTCCCCGGTCGGCCCGAGCCGGGTGGCCCGCCGGTCGAGCTGCTGCTCACCGACATGCCGGGCTGGGGGGAGGTGCCCTGGCTCGCCCGCGGGCTGCCGCCGGCTCCGGCCTGGCGTCACGCCGAGGCGCGGCTGCTCGCCCAGCGCGTGGCCGAGCTCGTCGCCGCCGGCGAGGCGACGCCCGGGGATGCCGCCGTGCTCGTGCGCGCCGCCGGCGACCTGGCCGTCTTCGAGCGCGCCCTGGAGCAGCAGGGGCTGCGCACGCTCGCCGCCGGCGGGCGCGGCTACTGGTCCGACCAGCAGGTCCTGGACCTGCTCGGCTACCTGCGCGTACTCGCCAACCCGCTCGACGAGCGCGCCCTGTACGGGCTGCTCGCCGGGCCGCTCGTGGGCGTCAGCAGCGACACGCTCGTGCTGCTCGGCGCCGAGGGCCGCTCGCCGTGGACGGTGCTGACCGAGTCCGGTCCCCCCGAGGGCGTCGCCGACGACGACCACGAGACGCTGATCGGCGCCGTGGCCTGGCTGCTTCGGGAGCGCGAGCGCGCGCCGCTGCTGGCGCTCGCGGAGATCCTGCGCCGCGCGGTCCGCGATCGCGGCTATGACGTGCACGTGCTCGCCCTGGACGGCGGACCGCGGCGGCTGGCCAACGTTCACAAGCTCCAGCGGCTGGCGCGCCGGTTCGAGCAGAGCGACGGGCGCGACCTGCGCGGCTTTCTCGAGCACGTCGCGATTGCCGCCGAGGCCGCCGCGCGCGAGCCCGATGCGCCGGTCGGCGACGACGAGCGCGGCGCGATCCGCCTGATGACCGTCCACGCGGCCAAGGGCCTCGAGTTCGGCCTGGTGTGCGTCGCCGACCTCGGCCGCCGGGGGCGCACCACGGTGCCCGACCTGCTCGTCGACCCGAGCGGCGCGATCGGCCTGCAGCTCGCCGCCCTGGACGGACGCCCCGCCCAGGCCGCACTCGACTACCAGGCGCTGCGCGAGCGTCGCCTGGCCGCCGACGCGCGCGAGGAGGAGCGGATCCTGTACGTGGCGATGACCCGCGCCCGCGAGCGGCTGATCCTCAGCGGAGCGGCCAACCTCGACGCCTGGCCGCCCGAGCGCCCCGGGGCGCCGGCGCTCGCCTGGCTCGGCCCGGCGCTGCTCTCCGCGCCGCCGGCGACGCTGCGCGAGGGGCCGATGCCGCGCCCCGCCGGCGCGCTGCGCCTGACCGCGAGCACCGCGGCGCGCGTGGGGGAGGTCCTCCGGGAGCCGCCGGCGACCGGGTCCTCGAACGCCGCGCCCGCCGAAGGCGGCGGCGCCGCGCCTTTTAACCCCTCCGAACCCACGCCGCTCCCGCCGCCGCGCACGGTCAGCTACTCGGCGCTCAGCGCGCACGCTCGCTGTGGGTACCGGTACTACCTCGAGCACGTGGTCGGGCTGGCCGCCGCGCGCGGCCGGGCGGCCGACCGCGGCACGCTCGCCCACCTCGCGCTCGAGCGGGTCGACTTCGATCGCCTGCGCGCGCCGGATCCGGCCGAGCTCGCGCGGATCGCCGCCGCCCACGGGCTGCGGGTGGGCGCCGCCGAGCGCGCCGAGCTCGCGCAGGAGGTCGGCGCGCTCGCCGGCAGCGAGCTCGCCGCGCGGCTGGCCGGGTGTGCGCGCACGCGCCGCGAGCACCCGTTCTCCTTCTCGCCCGGCCCCGGGCGGCCGCTGATCGTCGGGGTGATCGACGTGCTCGGCTACGAGCTCGACGGCGGCTGCCTGGTCATCGACTACAAGACCGACCGGATCGACCCCGGCGAGGAGCTGCCCGCGCTCGTCGGCGAGCGCTACGCGCTGCAGCAGGAGATCTACGCGCTCGCCGCGCTGCGCGCCGGCGCGCGCCGCGTGCAGGTCGCGCACTGGTATCTGCGCCGCCCGCACGAGCCGGTGCTCGTCGCCTTCGAGCCGGGCCAGCTCGAGGCCCTCGCGGGCGCGCTGGGCGAGCGGATCGACGCCCTCGGACGGTCGCGCTTCGCCGTCGCCGAGCGTCCCGGGAAGGCCCTGTGCTCGGGCTGCCCGGCGCGCGACGGGCTCTGCTCCTGGCCGGCCGCGATGATTTGATGCCCAGGAAATCGGGCAGCTATTCGGACAGGCACCACGCCGCGTTCGACGGCTGGAGCCCTCGTTCGTCTCGCGCCGGGCGCGGAAAACGGGAGATCTATGCCGGATAAGCGGACAGACCGATCACCAGTGGATCCGCCTGACGAGGCGCTCTTCCTGCGCGCCCGGGCGGGCGACGTGGCCGCACGCACCGCGCTGGTGGAGCGCTACCTGCCGCTCGCGCGCCAGCTCGCCCGCCGCTACCAGCGCGCCGAGGAGCCCTTCGACGATCTCGTCCAGGTCGCCTCGCTGGGCCTGCTCAAGGCGGTCGATCGCTACGACCCCAGCCGCGAGGTCGTCTTCTCCAGCTACGCGGTCCCGACCGTGCTCGGCGAGCTCAAGCGCCACTTTCGCGACCGGACCTGGTCGGTGCGGGTGCCGCGCGACCTGCAGGAGCTCGCGCTGCGGGTCGACCGCACGGTCACCCGCCTGTCGCTCGAGCGCCGCCGCTCCCCGTCGGTGAGCGACATCGCCGCCGCCGTGGACGAGACCGAGGAGCGGGTCCTGGAGGCGCTCGAGGCGGCCGGCGCCTACCGGGCCGGCTCGCTCGACGCGCCGCGCGCGGGCGCCGAGGACAACGCGGGCGAGACCGTCGCCGACGGGCTCGGCGGCGAGGAGGAGGGCTTCGCCCGCGCCGAGGAGCGCGCGCTGCTCGAGCCGCTGCTGCGCCGGATCAGCAGCCGCGAGCGCCGGGTGCTCGAACTGCGCTTCGTGGAGGACCTCACCCAGGCGGAGATCGGCGAGCGGATCGGTGTCTCGCAGATGCAGGTCTCGCGGCTCCTGCGCCAGGCCCTCGCGCGGCTGCGCGAGGTCGGCGGAGAGCGCTGAAAGCGTGCGTGCGCGGCGATTGCGCCCGCGGCGGGTACGGTAAGACTCCGGTATGCCTCGTGCGATCTGGACCGGCGCGATCAGCTTCGGGCTCGTCAGCGTCCCGGTGAAGATGTACAGCGCGGTCTCGCCCAAGACCGTGCGCTTCCACCAGCTGCACGCCGCCGACGGGGTGCGCATCCAGCAGAAGCGGGTGTGTCCGGCCGACGGCGAGGAGGTCGCCTACGACGACCTGGTCAAGGGCTACGAGATCGCTCCCGACCGCTACGTGGTGATCGACCCCGACGAGCTCGCCACGCTCGAGCCGGCCAAGACCAAGACGATCGAGATCGAGGACTTCGTCGAGCTCGTCGAGATCGACCCGCTCTTCTACGACCACCCCTACTACCTCGTGCCCGCCGCCGGCGGCGCCAAGCCCTACCGGCTGCTGCTCGACGCGATGCGCGAGGAGGGCAAGGTGGCGATCGCGCGCGTGGTCATCCGCTCGCGTGAGCAGCTGGTCGCCGTGCGCCCGAGCGGGCCGGTGCTCGCGATGGCCACGATGAACTTCGCCGACGAGATCGTCGACCCCGACCGGCTCGACGAGCTGCCCGGCGAGGAGATCGCCACCACCGACCGCGAGCTCGACATCGCCCGCCAGCTGATCGAGTCGCTCGCCGGGCCGTTCGACCCCGACAAGTACAAGGACACCTACCGCGAGGCCGTGCTCGAGCTGATCGAGCGCAAGGCCCAGGGCGCGCAGATCGTCGTCGCGCCCGCGATCGACGAGGAGCCCTCGGCGGCGCCCGACCTCATGAGCGCGCTGCAGGCGAGCCTGGACCAGGTCCGTGCCCGGGGCGGCGGTCCGCCCCCGCGGCGGCGCGCGCGTGCGGCCAAGGACGAATCCGCCGCGGAGGAGAAGGAGCCCGCCGCGCCCAAGAAGCGCCGGTCGCGCTCGAAGAGCCCCAGCTGAGTCTCAGAACACGTTCTCAGTCGCGCGAGCGCAGGCTGATCTCGGCGACCAGGCACTCGCCCGCGGGGGCGCTTCGGACCTGCAGTGCGTCAGCCACCCGCTCGAGCACGTTGCCCAGGCCGGGCAGGTCGGCGTCGTGCAACAGCCCGCTGGCGCCGTCCTTGGGCAGCGGGCCGACGGTGAGCATCAGCGTCCCGCCGACGACCTCGGCGCGCAGCGCGATGCGTCCGTCCTCGGTGTGCCGCGGCGCGTGGGCGGCGAGCGCGTCGGTGACGAGCAGCGCCTCCTCCAGGCGGTCCAGCGGGCAGTTGGCGCGCGCGGCGAGCATCGCCACCACGCGGGCGAACACCGGGGCGGCGAGCGGGCCGGCGGCAACCTTGACGTCCGCGACGTTGGCACGGCTGTCCCGCTCGGCCTCGGTCAACGTCACGCGCTCTCGATGTCGTGAAGGGAGGACCCGGACGCGGCGCTGAACGGGAAGATCATGCGCACCTCGGTGCGGTCGAGCTCGTCGTGGCCGAGCTCGACGTTCTCGGCGAGCGCGGCGATCAGGGGGAGGCCCAGGCCGAGTCCCGGGCTGTCGGCGCGCGGGGTGATCCCGCCGCCCTCGTCGCGGACGACGATCATCACCTCGTCGGCGTCGACGGTGGCCGCGAACTGCATCGGGCCCTCCTCGCGGTCGACGTAGGCGTGGACGACCACGTTGGTGCACGCCTCGGTCACCGCCAAGCGGATATCGGCGATCCGCTGGGGGTCGATCGGCAGCGCGTCGGCCAGCGCGCCGACGGTGTGTCGGACGACGGAGATGTTCTCGGCGCGGGCCGGAAGCGTCAGCTCGATGTCAGGGGCACGGGCCACGCGGTCGCTCGCTCTTGCAGGACGATGGAAGGATGGGCCGGTCGTTCATCCTTGATGCTCCCCTTCGGGAGCACATTTCACACGTGCTCAGGCTTTCAGATCACCGCTCCCGGACCCCTGTGTGGTGCTCGCGGCAGGCGCCTTCGCCTCGCGGTGGCCGCGAAGGATACTGGTGGTACCGGTCAGACGTGTCGGCCGTCGCCTCGCGCGCTGATACGCTTTCTCGCTCCCTCACAGTGCCCTAACCGCCCCCGGGAGCACTCACATGCTCGAACGTCACAAGCCCCCGCAGGCCGTCGGCCTGTACGACCCCCGCTACGAGCACGACGCCTGCGGCGTGGGGATGGTGGCGCGCCTGGACAACCGGCCCACCCACGACGTGGTCCGCCGAGCGATCACCGCCCTGGAGAACCTCGAGCACCGCGGCGCGGCCGGGGCCGACGCGCGGACCGGCGACGGCGCCGGGATCCTGATGCAGATGCCCGACGAGCTGCTGCGGGCCGTCGCCGGCTTCGAGCTGCCGCCCGCCGGCCGCTACGGCGTGTTGATGTGCTTCCTGCCGACCGAGGACGGCCCCCGCGCCGAGGTCGAGCGCTGCCTGCAGGAGGCGACCCGGGCCCAGGGGCAGGAGGTCCTGGGCTGGCGCGACGTGCCGGTCGATGAGGGCCATGTCGGGCGCACCGCGGCGCTGTCGCGCCCGGTGATCCGCCAGCTGTTCGTGGGCGCCGCCGGCGCCTGCGCGCAGGACCAGGACGCCTTCGAGCGTACGCTGTACGTGATCCGGAGGGTCTGCGAGGTCGGCGCCAGCCCGGACTTCTATGTCGCCTCGAGCTCCTCGCGGACCATCGTCTACAAGGGGATGCTCATCTCCTTCCAGCTCTCGCGCTTCTATCCGGATCTCGCCGACGAGCGGGCCAAGAGCGCGCTGGCGCTGGTGCACTCGCGCTTCTCGACCAACACCTTCCCGAGCTGGGAGCTCGCCCACCCCTACCGCGTGATCTGCCACAACGGCGAGATCAACACGCTGCGCGGCAACGTCAACTGGATGCGCGCCCGCGAGAGCGAGCTGGCCAGCGCGCTGTTCGGCGATGACCTGCGCAAGGTGCTGCCGGTCGTGCAGCCCGCGGCCTCGGACTCGGCGACGTTCGACAACGTGCTCGAGCTGCTGATGCTCGCGGGGCGCTCGCTGCCCCACGCGGTGATGATGATGATCCCCGAGGCCTACCGCGACCGCCGGGACCTGCCCGAGGAGCTGCGCGGCTTCTACGCCTACCACGCCTGCCTGATGGAGCCGTGGGACGGGCCCGCCGCGGTCGCCTTCACCGACGGGCGGATCGTCGGCGCCACGCTCGACCGCAACGGCCTGCGCCCGGGGCGCTGGACGCTCACCACCGACGGCCACGTGATCCTCGGCTCGGAGTCCGGGCTGCTGGACATCCCGCCCGAGCAGGTCGAGCGCCACGGCCGGCTGCAGCCCGGCTGCCTGTTCCTGTGCGACCTCGGACTGGGGCGGATCGTCGAGGACGGCGAGATCAAGCATCAGATCGCCAGCCAGCAGCCGTACGGCGAGTGGCACGCGCGCAACTGCGTGCACTTCGACGAGCTGCCGCGGGCCCGCGGGTACTCGGTGGTCACCGAGCTGCTGCGCACGCGCCAGCTCGCGTTCGGCTACAGCCAGGAGGACCTGCGGGTGCTGATCGGCCCGATGGGCGCCCGCGGCGAGGAGCCCATCGGCTCGATGGGCAACGACCTCGCGCTCGCGGTGCTGTCCGACCAGGCGCCGCCGCTGTTCAGCTACTTCAAGCAGCTCTTCGCGCAGGTGACCAACCCGCCGATCGATCCGATCCGCGAGGACATCGTGATGAGCCTGGCCACCAGCCTGGGCGGCGAGAAGAACCTGCTCGACGAGACCCCCGAGCACGCCCACAAGCTCGTGCTCGACCAGCCGATCCTCGCCGACCACGAGCTGGAGAAGCTGCGCGAGGTCTCCCACACGGTCTTCAACTCGCGCACGATCGACATCACCTGGCCGCGCGCCGAGGGGATCGAGGGGATGGCGCGCCGGCTCTCGGACATCTGCGACGAGGCCCACGACCTGATCGCGCGGGGCGTCAACATCCTGATCCTCTCCGACCGCCTGGTCAGCCCCCGGCGCGTGCCGATCCCCTCGCTGCTCGCGGTCGCCTCGGTGCACCACCACCTCGTGCGCGAGGGCACGCGGCTGCGCGCCGCGCTCGTGCTCGAGTCCGGCGAGCCGCGCGAGGTCCACCACTTCGCCACGCTGATCGGCTACGGCGCGAGCGCGGTGAACCCCTACCTGATGTTCGAGACGCTCGCCAACCTGGTCAGCGACGGGCGCATCGGCGAGGTCAACGGGGGCGGCCTGGACGGCGCGATCACCCAGGCCACCGAGAAGGCGGTCAAGGCGCTCGGCAAGGGCCTGCTCAAGACGATCTCCAAGATGGGGATCTCGACCATCCAGTCCTACTGCGGCGCGCAGATCTTCGAGGCGGTCGGCCTCGAGTGCGAGCTGGTCGACCTGCACTTCACCGGGACCGCGTCGCGGGTCGGCGGGGTCGGGCTGGAGGTGCTCGCCCGCGAGGCGCTCGAGCGCCACGGCCGCGGCTACCCGCAGGCGCCCGCGGGATCGGAGACCGCGCGCGACGTCGAGCACGACGAGCGCGTCGAGCGGCTGGCCACGCGGCTGCTGCCGGTCGGCGGCGTGTACGCCTGGCGCCGCGACGGCGAGAAGCACATGTGGAACCCCGAGACGATCGCCCTGCTGCAGCACGCGGTGCGCACGGAGGGCCAGGACGCCCAGGAGAAGTACCGCGAATATGCCGCGATGGTCAACGAGCAGGCCTCGCGCAGCGCCGCGCTGCGTGGCCTGCTGCGGATCCGCACCGACCGCACGCCGGTCCCGCTCGAGGAGGTCGAGCCGGCCCAGGAGATCGTCAAGCGCTTCTGCACCGGCGCGATGAGCCTGGGCTCGATCTCGCGTCAGGCGCACGAGACCCTCGCGATCGCCATGAACCGCATCGGCGGGCGCTCGAACACCGGCGAGGGCGGCGAGGACCCGGTCCGCTTCCGGCCCGACCCCAACGGCGACCGCCGCCGCTCGGCGATCAAGCAGGTCGCCTCGGGCCGCTTCGGCGTGACCGCGCACTACCTGGTCAACGCCGACGAGCTGCAGATCAAGATGGCCCAGGGCGCCAAGCCCGGCGAGGGTGGCCAGCTCCCCGGCCACAAGGTCGACGAGTACATCGGCTCGATCCGCCACACGACCCCCGGCGTGGGGCTGATCTCGCCCCCGCCGCACCACGACATCTACTCGATCGAGGACCTCAAGCAGCTGATCTACGACCTGCGCTGCGGCAACCCGAAGGCCCAGGTGTCGGTCAAGCTCGTCTCGGAGGTCGGCGTGGGCACGGTCGCCGCCGGCGTCTCGAAGGCCAACGCCGACCGCGTGCTGATCTCCGGTCACGATGGCGGCACCGGCGCCTCGCCGCTGTCCTCGATCCAGTCCGCCGGCGTGCCGTGGGAGATCGGCCTGGCCGAGACCCAGCAGACGCTGCTGCTCAACGACCTGCGCTCGCGGATCGTGGTCCAGACCGACGGGCAGATCAAGACCGGTCGCGACGTGGCCATCGCGTCGATGCTCGGCGCCGACGAGATGGGCTTCTCGACCGCGCCGCTGATCGCCACCGGCTGCATCATGATGCGCGCCTGCCACCTGAACACGTGCCCGGTCGGGATCGCCACCCAGGACCCCGAGCTGGTCAAGCGCTTCGAGGGGCAGCCCGAGCATGTCGTCAACTTCTTCTTCTTCATCGCCGAGGAGGTCCGCGAGATCCTCGCCTCGCTCGGGCTGCGCTCGATGTCCGAGCTGACCGGGCGCGTCGATCTGCTCGAGACCAACGTGGCGATCGAGCACTGGAAGGCCCGAGGGGTCGACCTCGGCCAGCTGCTGACCCCGGTCGAGCTGCCCCCGGGCGCCCCGCTGCACCGGACCGGACCGCCCCCGGCGGTGCTCGACGACGCCCTGGACTGGGAGCTCGTGCGCGACGCCGAGGCGGCGATCGAACGGGCCGAGCCGGTCTCGTTGCGCACGCGCGTGCGCAACGTCAACCGCTGCGTGGGCGGGATCCTCTCGAGCCACATCGCTGCCCGCCACGGCGCCCAGGGCCTGCCCGCCGACACGATCAAGGTCCACTTCGACGGCTCGGCCGGACAGAGCTTCGGCGGCTGGCTCGCGTCGGGCGTGACCTTCACGCTGCACGGCGACGCCAACGACTACACCGGCAAGGGCCTCTCGGGCGGGGTGCTCGCCGTGCTGCCGCCCGAGCAGGCGCGCTTCGTGGCCGAGGAGAACGTCATCATCGGCAATACCGTCCTCTACGGCGCCACCGGCGGCAAGGCGTTCTTCCGCGGGCTGGCGGGCGAGCGCTTCGCGGTGCGCAACTCCGGCGCCTGGGCCGTCGTCGAGGGTGTCGGCGACCACGGCTGCGAGTACATGACCGGCGGACGGGTGGTCGTGCTCGGCCCGACCGGGCACAACTTCGCCGCCGGGATGAGCGGCGGCATCGCCTACGTCCTGGACGAGGCGGGCACGTTCCCGGCGCGCTGCAACATGGGCATGGTCGACTTCGAGCCGATCGCCGCCGCCGACGCGATCGAGCTGCGCGAGGTGATCGCCGAGCACGCCGAGCGCACCGACTCGCCGGTGGCCCGCGACGTGCTCGCCCGCCTGGACGCGCTGCTCGCCGCCCAGGCGTTCGTGAAGGTGATGCCCAAGGACTACCGGCGCGTGCTCGACGAGATGGCGCGCGAAGAGGCCGCGGTGAGCGCCTGATGGGCGAGGTCGGCGGCTTTCTGAAGATCCACCGCGCGGGCGTCCCGCAGCGGGACCCGAGCGAGCGCGCCAGCGACTACCGCGAGTTCATGCTCACGCGCCCGATCGCCGAGCTGCGCGCGCAGGGTGGG
Organism: Solirubrobacteraceae bacterium; assembly: GCA_036266975.1. GTDB lineage: Bacteria > Actinomycetota > Thermoleophilia > Solirubrobacterales > Solirubrobacteraceae > DATAWZ01. Next base: position 24,241 of record DATAWZ010000227.1, on the reverse strand, counting down.
CGCTGCATGGAGTGCGGCGTGCCCTTCTGCCACAACGGCTGCCCGCTGGGCAACCTGATTCCCGACTGGAACGACCTCGTCTACCGCGACCGCTGGCGCGAGGCGATCGCCCAGCTGCACGCGACCAACAACTTCCCCGAGTTCACCGGCCGGCTGTGTCCGGCGCCGTGCGAGGCCGCGTGCGTGCTGGAGATCCGCGAGGGCGACGCGGTGACGATCAAGCAGGTCGAGAACTCGATCGTCAACCGCGCCTGGGAGGAGGGCTGGATCGCCCCGCAGCCGCCGGTGCGCCTGACCGGCCATCGGGTCGCGGTGATCGGCTCGGGCCCGGCGGGGCTCGCCGCCGCCCAGCAGCTGCGCCGCTCCGGCCACGAGGTCGTCGTCTTCGAGCGCGACGAGTCCCCGGGCGGGCTGGTGCGCTTCGGCGTGCCGGACTTCAAGATCGAGAAGTCGGTCGTGCAGCGCCGCGTCGAGCAGGTGATCGCCGAGGGCGTGGACATCCGCTGTGGCGAGGACGTGACGGCGGAGCGCGCGCTCGCGCTGCAGCGCGAGTTCGATGCGCTGGTGATCGCCACCGGCTCGCGCGTGCCGCGCGATCTGCCGGTGCCCGGGCGCGAGCTCGCCGGCGTGCACTTCGCGATGGAGTACCTCTACCAGCGCAACCGATGGGTGGCCAGCCGGCCGGAGGGCACCGCGCCGATGACCGCGCCGCCGCCGGTCGGCGAGCCGATCAGCGCCGCGGGGCGGCACGTGATCGTCATCGGCGGCGGCGACACCGGCGCGGACTGCGTGGGCAACTCGCTGCGCGAGGGCGCCGCGACGATCACCCAGCTCGAGCTGCTGCCCGAGCCGCCCCCCCAGCGCCCGGACGCGCGCACGCCGTGGCCGCTGTGGCCGACCAAGTTCCGCCTCTCCTACGCGATGGAGGAGGCGCGTGCCGCGGGCCGCGGTGCGCAGGATTTCTCGGTGCTGACCACGCGCTTCTCCGCCGGCGAGGACGGGCGCGTCGCGGCGCTGCACCTCGCCGACGCCGAGCCCGCGCCGCCGTTCGGCCCGGTGCCCGGCACCGAGCGCGAGCTGCCCGCCGACCTGGTTCTGCTGGCCATGGGCTTCCTGCACCCCGAGCAGGACCTGCTCGACGCGCTCGGCGTCGAGAAGGACGAGCGCGGCAACGCGCGCGCGGTGGCGCCCTACACGACGTCGGTCCCGGGCGTGTTCGCCGCCGGCGACGCGCGTCGCGGCCAGTCGCTGATCGTCTGGGCGATCAACGAGGGGCGCCAGTGCGCCCAGATGGTCGACGGGTTCCTCGGTGAGCGCCTGGGCGCCGAGGTGCAAGCCGACGCCGACGAGGGACCCGAGGGTCCCCCGCAGCACGTCGGACCCGGGATCGAGGCCGGCTGAGCCTCGGCGGCGATGGGGGCGTGCCTGTCGGCGCGAAGAAGCGGTGGGCGGGGCGGACGGCGGTGCTCGCCGCGGCGGCCGGCCTGGCCGCGCCCGCGGCGCTCGGGCAGCCCGGCGCGCCGCTGCGCCTGAGCGCCTTCACCCACCACCCCGGCCACATCAGCCTGCGCGTGCTCGGCGGCATGGTCGGGGCGAGCGCGACCATCACCGAGAGCGGCGCCGCGGGCGCGGCGCCGGTCACCGTCGCGACCCTGCAGCTGACCAACGCGACCACCACGCTCAAGGGGGCGGTGAGGTGGAGCTGCGACCCCTCCACGCCGGTCTTCACCGTGAGCGAGACGCCGCCCGGCGCGAGCGCCCCGACCCAGACGGCGGCGACCTCGTTCTCGATCCCCTCGTGCGCGACCCGCGTCCAGCAGGCGATCGTCCCCGGCCGCCTGCACGCCGGCTATCCGTTCACGGTGGAGCTCACCGACCGCTGGGGCCTCGGCGGGCTACCGGTCAAGGTCTGCCTGCGCGGCGGCGGGGTGCACGACTGCCATCCGATCGTCCTCGCGGCCAGGGGGAAGACGGCCTACGTGCGCCTGCACCCGCGCCGGGCCGGGCCGGTCCACGTGCTCGTCTCCGACGCCTACGCGACCCAGACCCACGCGCTGAGGGTGCACGGCGGGCGGCCGCTGCTGCTCGCCACCGGCGACTCGGAGATGCAGATCCTCGACGACGACATCGCTTCGGACCTGTCCGGGCGCGGCGGCGTGCGGGTGCTCAGCGACGCGCGCCAGGCGACCGCGATCTCCACGCCGTTCCTGCTGAACTGGCCGGCCCACGCGGTCCAGCAGGTCGACCGGCTGCACCCCGACATCGTCGCCATGTTCCTGGGCGGCAACGAGGGCTTCTCGCTGTCGGGCGTGCAGTGTTGCGGCACCGCCTACGCGCGCCGGTACGCCGACCGCGTCGCGGGGATGATGAAGACCTACCTTCAGGGCGGCGCCGCCGAGGTCTACTGGTTCTTGATCCCCACCCCGAGCAAGCCGAACTTCGTGCGCGTCGCGCGCGTCGTGGACGCGGGCATCGAGCGCGCCGCGCGGCGCTTCGCGCACGGCGTCCAGGTCGTCGACCTGCGGCGTATCTTCTCGCCCGGGGGCCACTACCTGCAGACCCTCGACTACCACGGCCACGAGATCACCGTGCACGAGAGCGACGGCTTTCACCTGAGCGCCCAGAGCGACACGATCGTCGCGCAGCTGTTCGCTGCGCGCCTGCGCCATGACGGTTTCCTTCCCGCGTAGGACGCCGCTGCTCGCGCTGGTCGCCCTCGCGCTCGCGGTTCTCGGGGCGCCGGCGGCGCAGGCGGGCTGCGGCGGACCGGAGAGCGTGCAGCCGCGCCATCCGGCCCGCGGCGGCGGCGCGCTCGCCATCGGTGACTCCACGATGCTGCTCTCGCTCCCGGCGTTGGCCAGGGAGGGGTTCCAAGCGAATGCGATGGGCTGCCGCGAATGGTTTCAGGGGATGGCACTGCTGCGCTCCCTCTCCGCGGCCGGAGCGCTGCCGCATCTGGTCGTCTTCGCGCTCGGCGCCAACGCCCAGGTGACCGGCCAGGACATCGACCAGGCGCTGCACCTGCTCGGTCCGCACCGCGTGTTCGTCGTGGTCAGCCACTTCGAGCCCGGCCACGTCACGACCTCCGATCTGGCCCTCGAGCGACACGAGGCGGCCGAGCGCCGGATCCACCTGCTCGATTGGGTCGCCTACAGCGCCGGGCACGGCGACTGGTTCGGACCCGACGGCCTGCACCTGACCCTCGCCGGCGCGGCGGCCTTCGCGCGGCTCTTGAAGGGCGCACTGGCCTTCTCGGGGCCCACGCGGGTGACGCTGACGCTCTCACGGGCGGCGGGCGCGCTGCGACTGCCGGTGCCGCTGGACTGGACGACGCTCATGCACCGGCACGCCTCGCTGACCGTGCGCACCGCCGGCAGCTGCGGCTATCGCGTGACCTTCAGCGCGTCGCTGAGCGCGCGCGCCGGCGGGGCCGGTGCGGCCGTCGCGGCGCTCCCTCCGGCCGGCGCGCGGGTGCTGTCCGTGCCTCGCCTGCACGAGCGCGGCGCGGCGAGCACGGCGTGGACCATCGGCGCGAGCGACGAGGTCGGCGGTGCGTGGGCGCTGCCCAGCGGGCCGGGGACGCTCGCGCTGCTGATCGCCAGCGGGTATCACGCCTCGACCTGCGGCGTCCGGGAGCTCTCGAGCACCGCGCGGGCGGTCGCCGGCGCGCTCGCGGCGACGACTCACGCGCGTTGATTCAGGCAGCGCTCAGGCTGCGGGGCGCAGGGCGCGACGAGCATCCCCGGCGCGGTGGTGCGAAAGCCGTGCCGAGCGTAGAAGCGCAGCGCGCGCTCGTTCCAGGTCTGCACCCCGACGAGCACCTGGCGGGCCTCGGTCTCTCGCAGCGCGCGATCGCGCACCTCGGCCAGCAGCGCGCCGCCGACCCCCTGCTCGCGGTGTTCGGGCAGCACCGACAGCGAGGTCAGGTAGGCGAGCGTCCCCGCCCCGGCGCCGACCGTGAGCCCGCAGCCGATCCACACCATCGCGTAGCCGACCGCGCGGCGCTCGCGCTCGGCGAGCAGGCAGAACGAGCCGCCCTGTCCCAGATAGCGCTCGTAGACCGCGCGCCGCCGACGCCAGGAGCCGCTGCGCGTGCGCTCGCGCAGGGGAGCCATCCGCTCGGGGATACGGGTGTGGTGGTCGTGCAGGGCAAGCCACAGCGGGCGCAGCTCCTCGAGTCGCTCCACGCCGGCGAGACGCACGGTGGCCGCGGGCCCGCTCACCGGTCCAAGTCAAGCACGCGGCAGCTCAACGAGACGTTCACCGGGGAGAGGGGGCCGGGCGCCTAAACTGCAGCGCCGAGTGCCCTCTTTCTGCCGGCACAATCGCTTCATCGATCGCTGCCCCATCTGCAGCCCCCAGCCCGCCGCACCACCGCCGCGGAGCGCACGTACCGCTGCCCGCAGCGCGGTCGCCGCCGGGCGGCACGTCGCCGGCGCCGGCCGTGACGGCCTGCGCGTGCGCCGCGAGCGCCGCGCGGCCGACGATGGCTACCGCTCGACGCTCATCGCCGGGATCCGCTCCAGCGACGACGCGCAGCGGCTGGCCGGCGAGATCGCCTTCGCCGCCGGCCGCTTGGCGCTGCTCGCCGCCGAGCCGCCCGGGCTCTACGCGACCGTCGCCACCGACGAGGACGTCGAGCAGGCGCTGTGGACCGCGCTGCTGATCGCCTACCTCGGGCCGCTCGAGGATGAGCAGCCCTTTGCGGCGATCGAGTCGGTCGTGACCGACTGGCACAGCGGCGAGCTCCCCGATCTGGACGGCGTCGCGCTGGGTCCGCGCACCAGCCACGACCCCGCGCGTGGCGTGGCCACGCTCACCGCCTACCGGCAGTGGGCGGGTCGCGCCGGCTCCCAGCTGCGGGCGTTCACCGGCGATGAGAGCTGGAGCCCCGAGCGCCGCTTCGATCGCGTCTTCGAGCGCCTGACGCTGCCCGGCTTCGGGCGCCCCGGCCGCTATGAGCTGCTCACGAGCGTGGGCGCGCTGGGCCGCGCCCCGCTGCACGCGGCCTCGCTGCAGCTGGTCGGCGACGACGAGAGCGTGCTGGGGGCAAAGCGGGTGTTCGGGATCGGCGACCGCGTCAACCTCGAGCGGCGCGCGCTCACGCTCGCCGAGGCGTCCGAGGTCCCGCTCGCGGCGCTCGACGTGGCGCTGTGCAGCTTCAGCAGCGGTGAGCGGGTCGCCGGCGGCGTTCCCGACGACATCCAGGACCCGGGGGCGCTCGAGCGCGCCCAGGACGTCCTGGGCCTGACCTGAGGCCCCGCTGGCCCGGCCCTGGTCGCTCGCCGGCGCCTGTACTAGCGTAGAGGCATGTCGGAGCTCGTCGATCGACACCAGCGCCCGCTGCTGGACCTGCGCGTCTCGGTCACCGACCGGTGCAACCTGCGCTGCGGCTACTGCATGCCGCGCGAGGTGTTCGGCCGCGACTATGAGTTTCTGCCGCGCTCGGCGCTGCTCACCTTCGAGGAGATCGCGCGGCTGTGCCGGCTGTTCGCCGCCGCCGGGGTGAGCAAGGTGCGCCTGACCGGGGGCGAGCCGCTGCTGCGCCGCGGACTCGAGCAGCTGGTGGCGATGATCGCGCCGATCGAGGGCGTCGACGACCTCGCGTTGACCACCAACGGGCTCGCGCTCGCCGCCCGCGCGCAGGGGCTGCGCGACGCCGGGCTCTCCCGCGTCACCGTGAGCCTCGACGCGCTCGACGAGGGGGTCATGCAGCAGATGAGCGACACGGCGGTCCCGCTGGGGCGGATCCTCGAGGGGATCGCCGCGGCCGCCGCGGCCGGCCTGGGTCCCGTGAAGATCAACATGGTCGTCCGGCGCGACACCAATGAGCACTGCGTGGAGTCGATGGCCGACTACGCGCGCGAGCACGGCCACGTGCTGCGCCTGATCGAGTACATGGACGTCGGCGACACCAACGACTGGTCGCCCGCGCAGGTGGTGCCCGCGGCCGAGTCGCTGGCCCTGATCGATCGTCGCTGGCCGCTGCGGGCGCTGCCACCGAGCCGCCCCGGCGAGGTCGCCCGGCGCTACTCGTACCTGGACGGCGGCGGGGAGGTCGGCGTCATCGCGTCGGTCACCGAGCCGTTCTGCCAGGGCTGCACCCGCGCACGACTGTCAGCCGACGGACGTTTGTACACCTGCCTGTTCGCCGGCGAGGGCCACGATCTGCGCGCGCTGCTGCGCGAGGGCCGCACCGACGCCGAGCTCTCCGCGCACCTCCGCCGGGTCTGGACGGCGCGCGCCGACCGCTACTCCGAACTGCGCGCGCGGCAGCGTGAAAGCGGGCCCGCGCGGGTCGAGATGTCCTACATCGGCGGGTGATTCGCTGCGGGCCGGAGTGTCCGCGATCACGTCCACCCCGAGCCGTACCCTGCGCAGCAGAGCACCGTTTCCTCGAGCGTCTGGGAGCCGCGAATGCCGCTCTGCTTCATCGAATCGCACGATGCCGTACGAGTCATCGCCGAGTCCGTCGGTCGCGAGGCGCGTCGTCAGCTGTTGGAGGAGGTCGTGCACGCCTGGGTCGATGAGATCCCCGAGCGCGAGCTGTCCTCGCACTACGCCAAAGCGGTCGCCGAGCTCGACGAGGAGGACCTGCATATGCTCGCCGCATGGCACGCCTCCCTGGAGGTCGGGCTGCCGATCCCCAACACCGAGTTTCTGGTCGGCGTGTTCCCGTCGCTGGGCGACAACCGCCGCGAGGCGCTGAAGATCGCTGCCTCGTTCCGCGGCGAGGACGCCTTCGAGGCCGGTATGGCCGAGGAGCACGTCCTGGACACGGTCCTTCCGGCGCTCTCGCGTAAGCGCGCCGGCGAGCTCGTCGCCGAGTGCGTCGAGCTCTACCTGTGGGACCGGCTCGGCAACGAGAACTGACCCGCGCTCAACCGGCGTGCGCGATCTCATAGCGCCCGACGCCCTCGTGCCCTTCCATGTGCACGCGCACGAAGGCCAGGCGTACCTGGCCGCCCTCGTCGTCGACGGCGAGCTGGCCGAGCGTCTCGCCCGCGAGCCGGCGCGGATGCTCGGCCTCCTCGTTCTCCCATAGCTCGAGCCCCACGCGCAGCGGCGCGTGCTCGCCGTCGTAGACGGTCGACAGGCGCGGATCGGAGATCGGCTCGGCGGTTGGCGGCTCGCCCTCGACGATCGCCACCGAGAGCTCCTCGTGCCCGTGCGGGGCGCGCCGCTGCGCGACGGCCCGGGCGATGACGGCGCTGTCGGCGGTCGGCCAGGCGTCCAGCTCGCGCCAGATCGCCGGGGTGCGGCCGGGCAGCGGGCGCCGGCCGACCTGTCCGACGCCGTCCACGGCAAGGCCCGCGACCGTACCGTGCACGCGACCGCTGATCTCCTCGGCGCCGCCGACCGCGACCGGCGGGCCGAACGCGGGCTCGAAGCGCAGCTCGATCGGCGCCGCGCCGCCGGCGCGCACGGTCACGAGGTCGCCGTCGGTGTCGATCTGCAGGTCATCGACCGCGGGCCAGTCGGAGGCCTCGCTCACCGCGGTGAACGGCGTGCAGCGCCGCTCGCGCCACTGGCCGTCGGCGAGCACGAACACCATCGCCGACGCGGCGCGGGTGCCGTCGCGCGCCGTGCGCACCCGGATCCGCGCCATTCCGTAGGCGGCGGTGGTCGGGTCGGCGAACGAGACGGTGAGCTGCTCGCCGGTCGGGTCGGCCCTGCCGAGCATGGGCGACATCTTGCCGCACAGCGTCCTTTGGCGCTGTGCCCGAAAGCCTCACTACACTGGGACGATGCCTACCGTCGAGGACGTCACTGACGCACTGACCAACGTTATCGATCCCGAGCTGGGACTCGACTTCGTGGAACTGGGCCTCATCTACGGGGTCGAGGTCGACGGCGGGCGGGTGCACGTCACGTTCACGCTCACCACTGCGGGCTGTCCGATCGGTCCGCAGGTCACCGAGCAGATCGAAGAATTTGTGCTCGAGGTCGGCGGCGTCGAATCGGTGGAGTCCACCATGGTGTTCACACCACCATGGACCCCCGAGCGCATGAGCGAGGACGCGAAGTTCGCCCTCGGCTTCTGAGGCCGTCCGCGATTGCCATGACTCCCGGTGCGCGCCCACGCGCTGTCGGCGTGCTGCTCGGGCTCACGGTCGCGCTCGCGCTGCTCGTGCCGGCGGCCGCCGGGGCCGCGGCGCCGAGCGAGCCGCTCACCGGCCGCGTGCTGGTCGCGCTGCGCCCGCCGGCCGGCACGCGGGCCGGCGCGGCCTCGCTGGACGCGCGCATCGCTCCGCTCGGCGGCCGCGTGCAGGGCCCCGTCGTGCCGCAGCTGAACATGGTGCGCCTGACCCCGCCGCCCGGCGTGTCGTTGAGCCAGTTCGTGAGCGTCCTGCGGCGTGACCCCGCGGTGGCCTCGGCCCAGCTCGAAACCAGCGCCAGCCCCCGGGCGGTGCCCGACTCACCGGCGCTGACCGTGCCGGAGACCGCCACCGGCACGCCGGCGGGCGTGCCGGTCGAGTGGTGGGCGCAGCGCCTGAACCTCTACACCGCGTGGAGCATCACCCAGGGCCAGGGGGTCAAGGTCGCGGTCATCGACTCGGGCATCGACGCCCAGGACCCCGAGTTCGCGGGCAAGATCGCCGGCACCTACATCGACGACGCGCTCAACGACGGCCCCGCGACCCAGGATCAGGTCGGCCACGGCACCCACGTCTCGGGCCTGGCCTGCGCGTACGCGCCGGGGGTCGGGATGGTCGGGGCGGGCTTCGACTGCGACCTGGTCGTCGAGAAGAGCGACCTCAGCGAGGGCAGCGTCGCGACCGAGATCGTCAACGCCACCAACCAGGGCGCGAGCGTCATCAACATGAGCTTCGGCACCGAGGGCACGGTCCCCGCTCCGCCCGAGCTCACCAGCGCGATCAACTACGCGGTCGCCCACGACGTCGTGCTCGTCGCCGCCGCCTCGGACGCCTCGGTGGTCGGCCAGGCGCCGGTCCAGCAGCAGGGCGATCCGTGCAACGTGCTGCAGCCGACGGGCACGGGCCCCTACCTGAACCAGGGCAAGGGGCTGTGCGTGACGTCCGCCGACTACGCCGGCGATCGCTCCTCGTTCGCCGGCGCGGGGAGCCAGATCTCGCTCGCCGCGTTCGGCTCCTTCTCGGACTCCAGCGGCCCGCCCGGGATCTTCAGCACCTTCCCGGCCAACCCGACGACGATCGAGACCGGCACGCTGGTCCCCTACGAGCCGCCGTGCGGGGTGTGCCGCACCACCTTCGAGGGCGCCAGCGACTACGCCTACCTCGAGGGCACCTCGATGGCCACGCCGATGGTCGCCGGCATCGCCGGCCTCGTGCGCGCGGTGAACCCGGGGCTGTCGGCCATCCAGATCGTCCGCATCCTCAAGGAGACCGCGCAGCGGCCGCCCGGCGTGGCCTGGACGCCCGACCTCGGGTGGGGCATCGTCAACGCCGGTCTGGCCGTCGAGGCGGGCGAGTCGATCGACACCACGCCGCCCGTGGCCAGCGAGGTCGTCGCGCCCAAGCACACCACGGCGACCACGATCACCCTGCATTGGGTGGGCGCCGACCCCTCGCACCCGCCGCAGATCACCAGCGGCATCGCCTACTACAAGGTCTATCGCGGCCTCGACAACGGCATCGCGCAGCAGATCGCGACCGCGAGCTCGAGCTCGCTGGTCGTGCACGTGCGCCCCGGCCACCTCTACGGCTGGTACGTGCTCGCGGTCGACAAGGCCGGCAACAAGCAGGCCCACCCGGTCTTCGTCACCCACACGCGGGTGCTCGTCTCGCCCGGGTCCGCGGCGCGCCGGCGCAAGCACCGCTGAGGCCGCTCCTGCTCGGGTGACGCCCGCCCCGGGCCGGCCGCCTCGGGGTGGTCGGCGAGGTGTGTGTCGTGAGCCGCGTATATGGCGGCTGGCGCAACAATGGTCGGCGGCGGCTGGGGCTGGTCGGCGAGGTGTGTGTCGTGAGCCGCGTATATGGCGGCTGGCGCAACAATGGTCGGCGGCGCGGCCCACCGGCGAACGCAAGTGTGTCTAGGCGGGCTGCGCCGCGCGCGTCTCGCGCCGAGCCAGCTCGACGAGCTCGGCCACCCCGGCGCCGATCGCCGCGCCGACCTGCTCGAGGTCCTCCATCGCGTCGTGGTCGCCGAGCAGGCCGAAGCCCATCTCGCCGTTGTAGGACATGATCGCCACCGCGAGCGCATGCCGCTCGGGCAGGAAGGCGATCGGGTAGGCGCGCTGCAGCTCGCGCCCGAGCACGTAGAGCCCGAACTGCGGCCCGGGGATGTTGGTCACGATCAGGTTGAACAGGCGGGTGGTGAAGTGCAGACGCGACGCCCGGGCGAGGATCGTCGGCGGGGCGAAGTCCTGCACGCCGGCGAGGACCTCGGCGCCGAGCGCCTGGCGCGACTCCTTCAGGCCGTGCATCGCGCGGCTGACGAAGCGCACGCGCTCGACCGGGTCCTCGATGTAGACCGGCAGCGGCCCGCGCATCGCGGCGATCCGGTTGCCCAGCGTGTGCCGGTCGCCCTCGGTGCGGGTCGAGACGGGCACGAGCGCCCGCAGCTCGAGCCCCTGGGTGCGCACCCCGCGCGTGATCAGGAACTCCCGCAGCGCCCCGCTGACCACGGCGAGCACGACGTCGTTGACCGTGCCGCCGAACGCGCGCTTGATGAGCTTGAAGTCCTCCAGCGGCGCCGACACGCCGGCGAAGCGGCGGTGCGGGCCGATCTCGACGTTCAGGGGCGTCGGCGGCGCCGGGTTCAGCCCGGCCCAGACGACCTCGCCGACGCCCTCGGCGGCCTCGCGTGCGTCGCTCAGCGCCCGCTCGGGGTGCGAGGCGGCCTCCAGCGCGCCGCCGGCCAGGGTGACCCCGGCCCGCAGCGCGGCGCGCAGGCCGGTGCCGAGCAGCTCGGCGGTGCTCGGCTCGCGCCGCGGGCGCCAGGGCCGGCCGCTGTGGCCGATCGGCTCGGGCACCGGCTGCAGATCGAACAGCACGGTGGCCAGGTCGACGCCCGAGATCCCGTCGATCAGCGCGTGGTGGGTCTTCGAGATCAGCGCGAAGCACCCGTCGTGCAGCCCCTCGACCAGCCACAGCTCCCACAGGGGCTTGGCGCGGTCGAGCTGCTGGGAGAAGATCCGACCGGTGAGCAGGCGCAGCTGGGCGCGATCCGCCGGGGCCGGCAGCGCGGTCTGTCGCACGTGGTAGTCGAGGTTGAACGACGGGTCGTCGACCCACACCGGCCGGCCCCGGTCCACGCGGGCGTGGGCGAGCTTGTGCCGGTAGCGCGGCACCAGGTGCAGACGCTGGCGGATGTGCTCCAGGAAGTCGCCCAGCGACGGCGGCGGGCCGTCGACGAGCAACAGGGCGCCGACGTGCATGTGGGCGGTCGGCCCCTCCTGGTGCAGGAAGGACGCGTCGAGAGCGCTGAGGCGGTCGAGATGCTGCTGGGGCATCGGGGCGCGCTTCCGGGTCGACGGGTGCGGGAGCGCAGTCAGCCTACAATGGTCGTGATGGAGCTGACCGTCGAGAAGATCCTGCTCGCCTCCCCGCGCGGCTACTGCGCCGGGGTGGATCGAGCGGTCCAGAGCGTGGTCCAGGCCCTCGAGCACTACGGACCGCCGGTCTACGTCCGCAAGGAGATCGTCCACAACAAGCATGTGGTCGAGACGCTGCGCGAGCGTGGCGCGATCTTCGTCGAGGAGGAGACCGAGGTCCCGCCGGGCTCGGTGTGCGTGCTCTCCGCCCACGGGGTCGCGCCCACCGTCCACGAGAACGCCCGCCAGCGCGAGCTGCGCACGATCGATGCGACCTGCCCGCTGGTGACCAAGGTCCACCGCGAGGCGGTCCGGTTCGCCCGCGAGGGCTACATGATCATCCTCATCGGCCACGCCGGCCACGAGGAGGTCGAGGGCACGATGGGCGAGGCGCCGGACTCGATCTTCCTGGTCGAGTCGATCGACGACGTCCGGCGGCTGCGGCTGCCGAGCGAGGCGCGCATCGCCTACATCACCCAGACCACGCTCTCGGTCGACGAGACCCGCGGGATCATCGAGGCGCTCGAGCAGCGCTTCCCGCACATCATCGGACCCCGGCGCGACGACATCTGCTACGCGACGACCAATCGCCAGATGGTCGTCAAGCAGATGGCGCCGCAGTGCGACCTGGTCCTCGTGATCGGCTCGCGCAACTCCTCGAACTCGGTGCGCCTGGTCGAGGTCGCCCGCGACCACGGCGTCGAGGCCCACCTGATCGACCACGAGCGCGAGGTCGACGAGCGCTGGCTCGACGGCAAGCGCGTCATCGGCATCAGCTCCGGAGCGAGCGCTCCGGAGGAGCTCGTGCAGCGGCTCGTCAGGTGGTTTCGCGAGCGCGGCGTGACCGACATCTCCGAGATGGAGATGATTCGCGAGGACGTGCGTTTCATGCTGCCGCGCTCGATCCGCGAGCTCGTCGCCAGCCCGGCGGCGGACTGAACCACGAGCGCGCGCGCCGCGGTGCGCACGCTGATCATCTCGGACCTGCATCTCGGCAGCAGGGGCGGGGTCGACGTGCTGCGCCGCCCGGCGGCGCTGCAGGCACTGCTCGGCGGGCTCGACGGGGTCGAGCGGCTGGTGCTGCTCGGAGACGTGCTCGAGCTGCGCGCGGCGCCCTTCCACGAGGCGCTCGCCGCCGCGCGCGAGCCGCTGAGGGCCATCGGCCGGGCGCTCGGCGAGCGCGAGGTCGTCCTGCTCGTCGGCAACCACGACCACGCCGTCCTGGCGCCCTGGTTTGCCCAGCGCGCGCTGCTCGAGCAGCCCGCGCCGCTGGGCGTGCAGACCCTCGTCGACGGGCGCCAGACCGGCTCGCCGGCCCTTACCCACCTCGCCGAGCTGCTCTCCCCGGCGCGGGTGTCGGTCGCCCACCCCGGGTTTTGGGTGCGCGAGGACGTCTGGGCCCACCACGGCCACTACCTGGACGTCCACATCACGCTGCCCACGATGGAGCGCCTCGGCGCCGGCGCGATGGGCCGGCTGCTGGCCAAGAAGGGGCGCGCGCCGGGCCGCGCGGAGGACTACGAGGCGCGGCTGGCCCCCCTGTACGCGTGGGTGGACACGGCCACGGCGAGCACGCAGGACGGCTTTCTCGGCGGCCACGTCACCGTCGACGCCTGGAACACGCTGCGCGGCGGGCCGGGCCTGCGCGGCTGGCGTCGGGCGCGCGCGCTGGCCCTTGCGCGGACCTTTCCGCTGGTCATCGGCGCGCTCAACGCGGCCGGCCTGGGCCCCCTGTCGTCGGCGATCACCTCCGCGGACATCGAGCGGGCCGGGCTGCAGGCGATGGCCGAGGTGGTCGCCCGGCTGGGCGTCCGGGCGCCGCACGTCCTGTTCGGGCACACCCACCGCGCCGGCCCGCTGGCGGGCGACGCCCCCGCGGGCTGGGAGATCCCGGGCGGCGCGCGGCTGTACAACTGCGGCAGTTGGGTCTACGAGACCCACTTCATGGGCGCGGACGCCCGCGAGAGCCCCTACTGGCCCGGGCGGGCGGTCCTGGTGGAGGACACCGGCCCGCCGCGGCTGCTCTCGCTGCTCGGCGAGGTGCCCACGCCCACGCTGGCGTAATCTGTCGCCCATGCGAACGGTCGCGCAGATGGTCGCCGAGGCTCGACAGAGGATCGAGAACCTCAGCGTGGAGGAGACCGCGCGCGAGCTCGAGGGCGGCGAGGCGCTGCTGATCGACATCCGCGAGCCCGGCGAGCGCGCCCAGAACGGGGCGATCGAGGGCTCGCTCGAGGCGCCGCGCGGGATGCTCGAGTTCTTCGCCGACCCCGAGAGCCCCTACCACCGCGAGGAGCTCGTGCCCGATCGCCGGGTGATCCTGCACTGCGCGGGCGGCGGGCGCTCGGCGCTCGCGGCGGCGACGCTCAAGGAGATGGGCTACACCCGCGTGGCCCACATGGACGGCGGCCTGAGGGCCTGGAAGGAATCCGGGCGGCCGCTGAGCGGCGGAAGCTGAGCCGCCGCGGCGGCGGCGCTCAGGTCGCGGTCGGCTCGCCGGCGAGGCCCGGCGTGAAGCAGGTCGCGTAGCAGTCGACGCCCGGGCCGATCTCCAGCGCGAGGACGCCGCGGGTGTGCACGGGGTGCTCGAGCAGTGGGTAGGCGCCGGGGTGGGTGACCTCAACGGCGCGGCCGTTGACGCGCACCGTGCCGTGGCCGTCCAGCACCGCCCACACGCCGCCGGCCTCGTAGGGCCCCTGGTGGGCACCGGCGACATCGGCGCTCTGGGGTGCCAGCTGCGCCCCCGGCGTGTCCTCGGGGCGCAGCGGCGCGAGCGGCTCGCGCTCGACGCCGACCAGCTCGCCGATCGCCCGCTCGGTGTCCTGGTAGGCGCCCTCGCCGTAGTGGTACTCGAACAGGATCCCGCGCTCATCCCACAGGTAGCGCGCCGGCCAGCCCTCGTTCTCGTACTCCTGCCAGAGCAAGAGCTCGGAGTCGATCAGCACCGGGTAGGGGATCTGCAGGCGGGCGACCGCGTCGCGGACCGCCTGCTCGGGCGCCGAGCAGCCGAAGCCCGGGCTGTGCACGCCGAGGATGCGCAGCCCGTCGCCGTGGTAGCGCTCGTGCCAGGCCTTCAGGTAGGGCAACGTGCGCAGCGAGTTCGGCCGGCAGAAATCCCAGAACTCGATCAGCACGGTACGGCCGAGCAGCCGACCCATGGTCATCGGGTCGCCGTTGGCCCAGGGGATGCCGAGCGGCAGCTCGGGGGCGCCGATCGCGGCGTGGGGAGGAGCGCGCACGGCGGCCTAGGCTATAGGCTAGCGGGCGGGGGACGGCGGGCCGCCAGCCGGGGGTGTGACAAGGGTCGCTGCGCACGATGCCGACCGGCACGAGAGCGGCGCGATGACGCCGCCGCGCGCCGGCGGGTTGCGCGGTGGCGCCCTGAGAGGTGCCAGATCCAAGCGTGGCCGGGAGGAGCGGCGCGAAGTGTGCCCCGGCACGAGAGCGGCGCGATGAGGTCGCCACGCGCCGGCGTGTCGGAGGTTGGCGCCCGGGGTGTTGGAGGTTGGCGCCCGGGGTGTTGGAGGTTGGCGCCCTGAGAGGTGCCAGATCCAAGCGTGGCCGGGAGGAGCGGCGCGAAGTGTGCCCGGCACATGAGCGGCGCGATGACGTCGCAGCGCGCCGGCGGGTTGCGCGGTGGCGCCCTGAGAGGTGCCAGATCCAAGCGTGGCCAGGAAGAGCGGCGCGAAGTGTGCCCCGGCACATGAGCGGCGCGATGACGCCGCCACGCGCCGGAGCTGGCGCCTCTCAGCCGATCGAGCCGACCATCTCGAGCTGAATCAGTCGGTTCAGCTCGACGGCGTACTCCATCGGCAGCTCCTTCGTCACCGGCTCGATGAAGCCGTTGACGATCATCGCCGCCGCCTCGTCCTCGGAGAAGCCGCGCGACTGCATGTAGAAGAGCTGATCGTCGGAGATGCGCCCGACGGTGGCCTCGTGGGCGACCGTGACGTGCGGGTTCTGGATCTGGATGTCGGGCCAGGTGTCCGAGCGCGAGCGCCCGTCCATCATCAGCCCGTCGCACTGCACGCGCGCCTTGGAGCCCTGGGAGTTGCTCCCCATCTTGACCAGACCGAGATAGCCCATGATCCCGCCGTCCTTGGAGATCGACTTGGCGAGGATGTTCGAGGTCGTGTTCGGGGCGTGGTGGACGACCTTGGCGCCCGTGTCCTTGTGGACGTCGCCGGAGGCGACGCCGACGTTCAGGTGGTCGGCGCGCGCGCCCTCGCCGAGCAGGTAGGAGCCCGGGTAGAGCATCACGTACTTGGCGCCCATCGACCCGCCGACCCACTCGACCGTGCCCTCGGCGTCGACCATCGCACGCTTGGTGTTCAGGTTGTAGACGTCCTTGGACCAGTTCTGCACCGTGGTGTAGCGGGCCTTGGCCCCTTCGTGGACGAAGATCTCCACGACCGCGGAGTGCATCGAGTTGACCGAGTAGGTCTGGGCCGTGCAGCCCTCGATGTAGTTCACCTGGGCGCCCTCGTCAGCGATGATCAGCGTGTGCTCGAAGGTGCCCTCGCCGGCGCCCTCCATGCGGAAGTAGGCCTGCAGCGGCAGGTCGCACGTGACGCCCTTGGGGATGTAGACGAACGAGCCGCCCGACCAGACGGCGCCGTGCAGCGCGCTGAACTTGTTGTCCTGCGCCGGGACGCACTTGGTCATGAAGTACTTCTGGACGATCTCGGGGTACTTGGAGATCGCGGTGTCCATCGAGCAGAAGAGGATGCCCTGCTTGGCGTACTCCTCCTTGAGCCCCTCGTAGACCGGCTCCTGGCGCCAGACGCCGACGACGCCGGCGAGGTGCTCGCGCTCGGCCTGCGGGATCCCGAGGTCCTCGTAGGTCTGCTTCATGTCCGCGGGGACGTCGTCCCAGGAGTCGAATCGCCCGGTGGTCGGCGGCGAGTACAGGACGAGCTCGTCGAGATTGAGCTCGGAGAGGTCGATGCCCCAGGTCGGGATCGGCTTGCGCTCGTAGATGGCCAGCGCGTTCAGGCGCTTGTCGGTCATCCACTGCGGCTCTTCCTTGATCTTGGAGAGCTCGAGCACGACCTCCCGCGAGATCCCGCTTTTCGCACGCAGCTGCCCCTGATCGTCCTCGATGATCGGGCTCGGCTTGGTGATGCGGGTGGCGTCGGTAGTGGCCATGAACGAGCGACCTCCTCGAGAAGTCGGAATCCTGTGCGCTGCACTCGGGATTCTATCGGGACGGGCGGTCGGCCGTAAGTGTCCGGGGGGACACGTTGACACCTCTGTGCTGACGGCGACGCTCGCGGGAGCTCATTCCGCCACCGAAGGGTCCCAACGACGAAGCACGCCCCTCGCCGTCGGTGGCCGTGGCGATCACCGCGCTGGTCTCCGCGATCACCGGCGGTGCGTTCGCCGCGAACGACCGCGAGCTCACACCGCTCCAAGGCGAAGTAGAGCAAGAAGCCGGCGGGCGTGACCAGGAGCGAGGTCGACAGGCTGATCGCCCAGGCGAACGCCGAACCTGGCGGTCAAGCGCGCGAACACGGCGCTCAGCGCCACGACGGCGGGCAGCGCGACGAACGCGACCAACGCGACCAAGGCGACGAACGCGGTCAACGCGACGAGCGCGGGCAGCGCCAGGAGCGCGACCAACGCAACCAACGCGAGCGACGCGAGCAACGTCGACGCCGGCGGCAGCGAGACGACGGTCAACGACGGTTCATCAACGCCAGAGAGCCTCGACGGCAACTGCCAGATCTTCGGAAGCGCGAGCACCGGTCGATCAGCGGCGCCGGCGCAGCCGGCGCACGAGCAGCAGCGCCATCAGCAGGGCGAGCCCGGCGGGGACGGCCGGGGTGCGCCGCGCGCGGTCCTTCAGCACGCCCGCGGCGAGCGAGGTTCCGCTGATCGGCGCCGCCGCGGGTGGCGCCGGCGGCGCGGCGTCGGCCGCCCCCGACCCGGGCGCCGACTCCGACCCGGGCGCCGACTCCGACCCGGGCTCCGACTCCGACCCGGGCTCCGACTCCGACTCCGACCCGGACCCGGGGTCCGAGCTCGCCGGCGCGAGCTGTCCCTTCAGGCACTCGGCGAAGTCGCCCAGCAGCCGGTTTGAGATGTCCTGGATCATCCCGCCGCGCCCGAAGCGGGCGAGCTTGCCGGTGATGACGAAGTCGGTCTGCACCTGGACCGTCGTGGTCCCGCCGTCCTCGGTCACGGTGGAGACCATCGTCGCGGTCGCCCCGCCCTGGCCGCGCTTGTCCTGGCCGGAGGCGTTCATCACCGCTCGCCGGGCCTCGTCGTCGCGCTCGGCGAAGCTGATCTTGCCGTTGTAGCTGGCCGTCGTGGGGCCGAGCTTGACCGTGAAGGTCCCGTGGTAGGTCCCGTCGTCGTCGTGCCCGGTGATCTGCGCCCCGGGCAGGCAGGGCGCGACCCGCTCCAGGTCGACGAGCAGCGCCCAGACCCGCTCGGCGGGCGCCTGCACCTCGAACGACTGCTCGAGCTTCATGTTCCTCCCAGGGCGGCGAGATCGTGTGGGCGATCGACGTCGCGGCCGCTGGCGACGTCATCGCAGTCGACGGACAGGCAGGCGTGGGCGGCGAGCACCGGCCCGGCGCCGCGGTCGCCGCGCAGTTCCAGCAGCGCGTCGAACAGCGCGGACTCGATCAACGCCGGATGTCCGGGCTTGCCCGCGTAGGCCGCGCGCACGGCGAGCGCCCCGTCCGCGCCGCGCCGCCCCAGCACGCGAGCGAAGGCGGGCGGCCCGATGCGCGGCTGGTCGCCGAGGGTCACGCACAGCGCGTCGGCCTCGTGCACGCGGGCCCAGCGCACCGCGGCGCGCAGCGAGGCGGCGATGCCCTCCTCCCAGTCCGGGCAGCGACAGACCTCCAGGCCGTGCAGTGGCACCGCGGCGAGGATCTCGTCAAGACATGCGCCGAGCACCACGCAGCGGGCGTCGAGCGGCGCCGCCGCCAGCGCCGCGAGGGCGTGCTCGAGCAAGGGACGGCCCTGGAGCGGCGCGAGCTGCTTGGGCTCGCCGAACCGGCGCGAGCCCCCGGCGGCGAGCACCGCCCCGACGATCACAGTCCCTCCAGGAGCCCCGCGAGCTCGCCGAGCGAGCGCAGCGAGTTCCCGGGCAGCAGGTGGTCGACGTGGGGCACCGCGGCGGCCATCCCGCGGGTGAGCGGCTCCCAGGTCGGGTTGGCCGAGAGCGGGTTCAGCCACACCAGGCGGTACGCGCAGCGCCGCAGCCGCCCCAGCTCGGCGTCGAGCAACTCGGGCTCGCCGCGATCCCAGCCGTCCGAGCACAGCACCACGACCGCCCCGCGACCGACGACCCGTCCGTAGTCGCGGTTCAGGGTGGCCAGGCAGGCGCCGATGCGCGTGCCGCCGTGGACGTCGTGCAGCGCCTCGGTCGCCCGCGCCAGGCACGCGTCCGGGTCCCGGCCGCGCAACTCGTGGCTGATCCGCCTCAGCGAGGTCGAGAACGCGAACGCCTCCACGCCCCGGCGCGCGCTCACCGCGGCCTGCGCGTACATGAGCAGCATCCGCGCATAGCGCTCCATCGAGCCCGACACGTCGACGACCAGGATCAGGCGCCGCCAGCCCAGGCGCGGGCTCCGCCAGCGCGGCCGCAGCGGCTCCCCGCCGGTGCGCAGCGAGTCGCGCAGCGTGTTGCGCACGTCCAGCCGATGCCCGTGGGATGAGGGCGCCGTCCGGCGGGTCAGCCGCCGCGCGCCGCGCGTGGCCAGCCGTCGCAGCAGCACGCGCGCGAGCTCGAGCTCGGCCGCGCTGTAGGCGGCAAAGTCCTTCTCGAGCAGCAGCTCGATCTCGCTCCAGGCGGCCGGCACGGGCTCGCGCGCGGCCTCGCCCTCGTCGGCGCTCCCCGGGAGATGCGTGCGCGGCAGCAGCGAACGCAGCGCCTCGTCGAGCCCGGGCGGGGTCGGGTAGCCCGCGCCGGCCCGGAGCGCGTCGGCCTCGGCGCCCAGGCGCCAGCTCGCCCACGCCTGCGCGAACGCCGCGAGGTCATCGTGGCCGCTGCACAGCGTCGCCTCCAGCGCGGCGCGCCCGAGGCGCGGATCGCCGGCGTCGAGCGCGGCCAGCGCCCGGTGCGCGGCGAGCAGCTCTCCGGTCCCCACCCGCACTCCGCCCGCGCGCAGCAGCGCCGCGAGCTCGCCCACGCGCAGGCTCACGCCAACGCCGCCACCGCCAGAAGGCCCCTCAGACACCCTCGAGCACGCCCTCCGCGCGCACCCGCTCGATGTCCTCGCGCACCTTGAGCACCGCGCCGACGGTGTCCTGCAGCGCGTCGGGGCCGAGCGCGAGCAGCGCTCGCGCCCAGGTGATCGTCTCGCCCACGCCGGGCAGCTTGTACAGCCCCTGCTCGCGCAGCCGCCCGACCGCCTCGACGACCCGCAGCGCGATCTCCTCGCTGACTCCCGGCAGCCGCGCGGCGACGATCTCGCGCTCGCGCTGCGCGTCGGGATAGTCGATCCAGTGGTACAGGCAGCGGCGCTTGAGCGCGTCGTGCAGCTCGCGCGTGCGGTTGGAGGTCAGCACGACCAGCGGCCGGTGCCGCGCGCGCAGGGTCCCCA
Organism: Solirubrobacteraceae bacterium; assembly: GCA_036266975.1. Classification (GTDB taxonomy): domain Bacteria; phylum Actinomycetota; class Thermoleophilia; order Solirubrobacterales; family Solirubrobacteraceae; genus DATAWZ01. Next base: position 4,162 of record DATAWZ010000227.1, on the reverse strand, counting down.
GCTCGGGGATCGTGACCTGGAAGTCGGCGAGCAGCTCGAGCAGGAACGCCTCGAAGGCGTCATCGGCCCGGTCGACCTCGTCGATCAGCAGGACCACCGGCCCGTCGTGCTCGAGCGCGACCAGCAGCGGGCGCGCGAGCAGGAACGCGCGCGAGAACAGCTCGACCGGCTCGCCGCCGTGCTCGGCCGCTCGGATCGCCAGCAGCTGGCGCGCGTGGTCCCAGTCGTAGAGCGCCTGGTGCACGTCGATGCCCTCGTGGCATTGCAGCCGCACCAGCCGCGCGCCCGTGGCCCGCGCCCAGGCGACGGCGAGGCCGGTCTTGCCCACCCCGGCCTCGCCCTCGAGCAGCAGCGGTTGCTCCAGCGCGCAGGCGAGGTGCAGCACGGTGCCCAGCTCGGGGCCGGCCAGGTAGCCGTCTGCGGCCAGCCGTCGCTGAACCTCGCCGATCGGGTCCGGGCCGTCGGCCACGTGCGCCTACAGGCCGGCGGCCCGCAGGAGCGCCCGGCGCGTGAGCACGCGGGCCAGGTGCTGCTTGTACGGCGCGCTGGCGTTCAGGTCCGCGGGCGGGCTGGTGCCCTCCGCGGCCTGCTCGGCGGCGGCCGCGATCGACTCGGCGCTCAGCGGCTGGCCGCGCAGCGCCTGCTCGACCGCGCCGGCCCGCAACGGCGTGGAGCCCATGTTGGTGAACGCGACGCGGACGTCCTCGCACACGCCAGCGCTGGCCCGTACCAGCGCGCAGACGCCGACCATCGCCCAGTCCTCGGCGCGGCGGGTGAACTTCTCGTACGCGTGACCGTAGCCGTCGAGCACCGGGATCCGCACCTCGGTGAGGATCTCGTCGGGGGCCAACGCGGTCGTGAGGTAATCCTCGAAGAGCTCGCCGCCGGCGATCGTCCGCTGGCCGGAGGGACCCTGCGCGGTGACCGAGCCCTCGGTCGCGAGCAGCACGCTCGGCAGGTCCGAGGCGGGGTCGCCGTGCGCGAGCGAGCCGCCGATCGTCCCGCGGTTGCGCACCTGTTGGTCGGCGATCAGCGCCGCCGTCTCGCTCGCGACCCCGAGCGACGGGTCGCCCTGCAGGTCGGCGTGGCGGGTGAGCGCGCCGATCCGCCAGTGGCCGTTCTCGCGCTGCACCCCATGCAGTCCGGGGACACCCGCGAGGTCGACGAGCAGCGTCGGTGCGGCCAGGCGCAGCTTCATCAGCGGGATCAGCGAGTGCCCGCCGGCGAGCGGCTTGGCGTCCTCGCCGCCGGCCGCGAGGACCTGGATCGCCTCCTGCAGGGAGTCGGGCCGGACGTAGTCGAACTCGGCGGGAATCACAGCGTCACCCGCTTTCCGGAGTTGACGAGGAGCGAGGGCCCGGCTCGCCGGCCTTCCGGCCGGGCTGCCTGTGCCTCGAACGGGATGCGCCACCCTCGTTGATGGCTTCCCACACCCGCATCGGCGTGGCCGGCATGTCCAGGTAGTCGACCCCCAGGGGCCGGAGCGCGTCGATCACCGCGTTCAGCACCGCCGGCGAGGCGGCGATCGTTCCCGCCTCCCCGACGCCCTTGACCCCGAGCGAGTTCACGGGGGAGGGGGTGACCGTCCGGTCGGTCTCGAACGTGGGCATCTCGGCGGCGGTCGGCAGGGCGTAGTCCACGAACGTGCCGGTGACGAGCTGCCCGTACTCGTCGTAGACGATTTGCTCGTAGAGCGCCTGCCCGATTCCGTGGGCGACCCCGCCGTGCACCTGTCCGTCGATCAGCAGCGGATTCAGCGGGTTGCCGCAGTCGTCCATCGCCAGGTAGCGCAGGACCTCCACCTTGCCGGTCTCCACGTCGACCTCGACCAGGCAGGCGTGCGCGCCGAACGGGAACACGAAGTTCTCCGGGTCGAAGAAGAAGCGCTCCTCGAGCGCCGGCTCCATCCCCTCGGGCAGCAGCTCGGGCCGAACGTGGGCCAGCCCGCTGACCTCGGCGAGCGCCATGCCCTTGTCGGTCCCGCGCACGCGGAAGAGACCGTCGGCGAGCTCGATGTCCTCGGCGGCGGCCTCCAGCGCGTGGGCCACGATCTTCCGACACTTCTCGGCCAGGCGCTCGGTTGCCTTGGCGATCGCCTCGCCGCCGACCGCCATCGAGCGCGAGCCGTAGGTGTTGAGCCCCATCGGCCCGGTCGCGGTGTCGCCGTGCATGACGTCGATCAGCTCGGGACCGACGCCGAGCCGGTCGGCGACGATCTGCGCGAAGACCGTCTCGTGGCCCTGACCGTGGCCGGAGGTGCCGGTGTAGACCGTGACCCCGCCGGTGATGTTCACGCGGATCGCCGCCGACTCCCACCCCGGGGCCTGCATGCCGAAGCCCGCCGGTCCGGTCGCCCGCGAGGGGGCAAGCCCGCAGATCTCGGTGTAGGTCGAGAAGCCGACCCCCCGATAGACCCCCTGCTCGCGCAGCGCGGTCTGCTCGCGGCGGAACCCCTCGTAGTCGAAGTGCTCGAGCAGCAGGCTGACCGTGCCCTCGTAGTCGCCGCTGTCGTAGACCACGCCGTAGGGCGTGGCGTACGGGAACTCCTCCTTGGGGATGAAGTTCCGCCGGCGCAGCTCGAGCGGGTCCATGCCCAGCTCCTGCGCGAGCTGGTCCATGCACACCTCGATCATGTGCGTGGCCTCCGGGCGCCCGGCGCCGCGGATCGCGTCGGTGAAGTACTTGTTGGTGAAGACCCCGACGACGTCGGTCTGGACCGCCGGGATCCTGTACACGCCGGTCATCACGAACCCGCCGAGCGAGGGGATGGCCGGGGTGAGGATCCCGTAGTAGGCGCCGAGGTCGGCGAGGATCTTGGCGTGGATCCCGGTGAGGGTCCCGTCGCGCTTGGCGCCCAGGCGCACGCGGGCGATCTGGTCGCGCCCGTGGTGGCAGACGGCCATGTGCTCGGAGCGGGTCTCGGTCCACTTCACCGGGCGGGCGAGCTTCTGCGAGGCCCACCCGAGCAGGATCTCCTCCGCGCAGAACTGCAGCTTGGCGCCGAAGCCGCCGCCGACGTCCGGGGCGATGATCCGCACGCGCTCCTCGGTCATGCCCAGCAGCAACGCCATGAACAGGCGCACGAAATGCGGCACCTGGGTCGCCGACCACATCGTCAGCTCGCCGGCGCGGAAGTCGGCGAGCGCCGCGCGCGGCTCGATCGGCGCCCCGGAGGTGCGGTGGTTGACGATCCGCCGCTCGATGACGACGTCGGCCTCGCCGAGCGCCGCCTCGATGTCGCCGCCCCCGAGCGACCACTCGTGGGTCTTGTTCGTGCCGAGGTCGGGGTGCACCAGCGGGCTGTCCGGGAGCAGGGCGGCCTCGGGATCGGTGACGACCGGCAGCGGGTCGTACTCGACGATCACGTCCTCGGCCGCGTCGGCGACGACCTCGCGACTGGAGCCGACGATCATGGCGATCGCCTCGCCGACGTGGTTGACCTCGTCCTTGGCCAGCGGCCAGCGCTCGGGGGTCTTGACCTCCACGCCGGGCGGCACCCAGGCCATCGGCATCGGCCCGCACGCGCCTGCGAGGTCCTCGATCGTGTACACCGCGCTCACGCCGGGGCGCTCGCGGGCGGCGCTGACGTCGACCGAGACGATCTTCGCGTGCGCCTCCGGTGAGCGCACGAACGTGGCGTGGAGCATGCCCGGCAGGGTGAGGTCATCGGTGTACTGCCCCTGCCCGGTGATCAGCTTGGGGTCCTCCTTGCGCTTGAGCGGCTGCCCGACGGCGTTCATGTCCGCGCTCCCGTCTGCTCGACGGCGTACTGGACCGCGCGCACGATGTTGTGGTAGCCGGTGCAGCGGCAGAGGTTGCCCTCGAGCCCGTGCCGGATCTCCTCCTCGGTCGGGTTCGGGTTGCGCGCCAGCAGGTCGGCGGCGGCCATGATCATCCCCGGCGTGCAGTAGCCGCACTGCAGGCCATGGCGCTCCCAGAAGCCCTCCTGCAGCGGGTGCAGCGTCCCGTCGGCGCCGGCGAGGCCCTCGATCGTGGTGACCTCGCGGCCGTCGGCCTGCACGGTGAGCATGGTGCAGCTCTTGATGGCCTCGCCGTCGAGGTGCACAGTGCACGCGCCGCAGCTCGACGTGTCACAGCCGACGTGCGTCCCGGTGAGCCCGAGCGTGTCGCGCAGGGTGTGCACCAGCAGGGTGCGGGGCTC
>DATAWZ010000226.1:0-9039 GCA_036266975.1 Solirubrobacteraceae bacterium | reverse complement strand
CGGCTACTTCGCCGCCGTCGCGCTCGTCGCTTTGACCGTCGCGCTGCACTTCGAGACCGGCTATCTGGCGCTGCTGCCGCTCGCGCTCTGGCCGCTGATCGCCCGCGGCCCGTGGGCCACCCTGGCGCGGCGCGCCGCGGTGCTGATCGCCGGCTCATTGCTGGCCAGCGCGTGGGTGATCGTGCCACTGATCGAGCAGCGCACCTGGGCGGCGACCAACGAGATCCTCCAGGGCGGTCCGCTGGCCAACGGCTACGGCGCCGGCCGCGTCATGGGCTGGCTCGGCTCGGGGAAGCTGCTCGACGACGGGCGCATCCCGGTCATCAGCGCCTTCGCGGCGGTGGGCCTGGTCCTCGCGCTGGTCCGTCTGCGCCGCGACGATCACGCGCGCGCACTCGTGGTCATGCTCGTGGTGTGTCTGCTGCTCTCGTTCGGGCGCACGACGTTCCACGGCCTCGTCGACGTGATCCCCGGCCACGCCGACATCTTCTTCCGCCGCTTCATGATGGGCGTCCAGCTCTGCGCGCTGCTGCTCGCCGGGTGGGGCGCCTCGTGGTGCGCCGCCGCGCTGTGGCGCCTGGTCGAGCGACTGCGGCGACCCGGGCTCCGCCGCGCCCAGACCGCGCTCGCCCTCGGCGGCGCGGTCGCCGTGCTCACCCCGGCGTGGCTGCAGCTCGGCTCCTACGACCGCGACAACAGCACGTGGGTCAGCTACCAGCAGCGCGCCGACGCCGCGCAAGGCGCCGACCTGAACCAGCTGATCGCGCGCATCCTGGCCGACGGCGGGGGGCGCACCTACGCGGGCTCGGCCACCAACTGGGGCGCGAACTTCGCCGTCGGCGCGGTTGCGGTGTTCAAGTACCTGGAGAGCCGCGACGTCGACGAGGTCGGCTACACGCTGCGCACGGCGTCGCTGATGACCGACCCCGAGTACTACTTCGATCAGTACGACCCGGGCGACTACGCGCTGTTCGGGATCCGCTATCTGATCCTTCCCGCCGGCTCCTCTCCGCCCGTACCGGCGACGCTGGCGGCCATCTCCGGGGCCTACAGCCTGTGGACGGTCCCCGAGGGTGGCTACGTCCACGTCGGGCGCATCGTCGGCCAGCTCACCGCCAACCGCACCGACCTCGCCGTCCGCAGCCTGCCGCTGCTGGAATCCGGGCTCCCCCAGGAGGGCGACTACCTGCGCGTCGACTTCGCCCACCGGCAGGCCCCGCCGCCGCCGCTGCCCAGCCTGCTGCAGCCGGCGGGCGGGAGCGTCGGGCCCGAGCGCGACGACCTCGACCACGGCGAGGTCACCGCCACGGTGCACCTGCGCCAGCCCGGCGTGGTCGTCCTCAGCGCCTCCTTCGATCCCGGCTGGACGGTCAGCGTCGACGGGCACCGGCAGGCGACCGAGATGGTCGACCCCGCGCTCGTGGCGACCAGCGTCCCCGCCGGCACCCACCGCGTCGTGTTCCGCTTCCGCGGTTACCGCGACTACCCACAGCTGTTCGCGCTGGGCCTGCTCGCGCTCATCGGCGTCGCAGTCGCCACGTCCCGATCGCTCCAGCTCCCAGCTCGAGCACGCCGCTGGGCAGGGCGCGCTCGCCGGTCTCATCCAGGCGGGTCTCCCACGCCTCCAGCGCGCCGGACAGACGGGCGCTCGCCGTCGAGCCCGTCGGGTTGAAGCAGCGCAGGATCAGCCCGTCGCCGTCCTCGGCTCCCTTCAGGCACGAGAAGACCAGCCCGCCCTCGAGCGCCAGCGGCGGCTCGGACGGCACCGGTCCCGCGACGAGCGCCCACGGGCTGCGGTAGTCCTGCGCCTCGCGCAGCAGCGCGACGTCGTCGAGCGCGTCGGCGCCGATCAACAGCGCGTACTCGCACTCCTGTCGGCCCAGGCACTGGCCCCCCGGCGTGCTCGTCGCCGGCCCGGCGCCGTGCGGCCGCGTCGCGATCGCCTCGCTCGGGCGCGAGATCAACCCCACGCACCGCAAGAGCGTGAGGCAGAGCTCGACCCGCCCACCCGCAACGCGCGCCTCGTACTCGGGCAGACCCTTCGTGAGCACGGCGGTGAGCCCGGCCGCGACGACTCCTGTCACATGTCCAGTCCCATCGGGCGGCTCCACCCAGTCCGCGCGCGGGGTGGCTGCGCCGACTCCTCGCCGCAGCACCGCGAACTGGCCGTCGGCGCGGACCGGGCCGCTCGGCGCGTCCGTGGGGAAGACGACCCGCAGGCGGTGGTCGGGCCGGGTGTTCTCGATGCTCGTGCGCAGCTCCACCCGGCCACTGCCGCGGACCAGACGCACGACCGTGGTGACGCCGAGCGCCGGCACGGCGATCTCGAGCTCGAAGATCAGCGGTCCGTCGCGCAGCACGCGCGCGCTCGCCGGCTCGCCGCGCGTGATCGGCACGTCCGGGTCCGGGCAGAAGTTGTAGAGGTCGCCGAGGTCGGGCTCGTCCTCGAGCTGGTGCAGGCGCTCGGAGCGCCGCCCGCTGCGCTTGTCGATCACGGTGAACGTCCCGTCCGGGGCGGCCTCGACGCGCAGCTCATCGCACTCGATCGCCGTCCCCGCTCGCGGGGCCGGCGCGCAGGCGGGGGCGAGCTGCACCGGGGCGGCGGCGAAGCCGTCGAGCTCGACCAGCGTGGGCTCGGCGCCCGGCCGCTCGATCAGCCCGCGGCGGCGGAAGGGCAGGACGTTGACCGCGCTGAGCGCCTCGCCGTCGCCCTCGAGCTCACCGAGCAGGCGGTGCAGCGATTCGTAGCGCGCGAGCGCGTCGGCGTGGACCTCGTCGCACGAGCAGCCGCAGATCGTGTCGTGCGGATGGCAGCGCAGCAGCTCGCGCCAGGCTACACGGAAGTCCGCGGTCGGGAACGGCGAGCCGTCGTGCAGCGCGCGCAGCGCGGCGAGCGTCTCGGTGGCCAGCAGGCGCTGCTCGGCGCGCTCGTTGGCCCGCTTGACGTACAGGCGCGCGGAGTTCACGCCGCGCAGCACGTTCTGCAGGCGGCTGCCGAGCAGCTCGCCCGAGAACGTCGGCACCTGCGGCGCGCCGACCGCGCGCACGTAGTCGACGTAGCGGGAGATCGCAAACGTCGATCCTGGCAGGCGCTGCTCGAGCTCGGCGCACAGCGAGGGCAGCTGCGGCGTCACCGGCAGGTGGTCGGAGCCGTTGCACAGCAGGACGTCGTCGACCTGCGCGCGCGCGAGCCGCTCCCCGAAGCGCTCGACGACCCCGCGCACGCGACGCTCGCCCTCCTCGGCATCGAACACCCAGGCGAAGTTCGAGTAGTCGGCGAGCTGCTGCAGCGCGAGCACCTCGCTGCCGTCCGGCGCGCGCCAGCGAAAGACGACGCCGACCTCGTCGAGCTCGTCGCCCATGCCCCGCGAGAAGATGAACGTGTCGATCCCGAAGCCGGCGAGGATCTGGGGCAGCTGGGCGGGATGGCCGAAGCTGTCGGGCAGGTAGCCGACCGGCGTGGGCTCGGCGCCGAAGCGCTCGCACACCGCGCGGCCGATCAGCAGGTTGCGCACCAGCGGCTCGGCCCCGACCAGGAACTCGTCGGGCAGGACGTAGCTCGGGCCGACCTCGATGCGCCCGGCGGCGATCAGCGCGCGCAGCCGGGCCTCGTTCTCGGGCCGGACCTCGACGTAGTCCTCCAGGACGATGGCCTGCCCATCGAGGGTGAAGGAGGTGAAGGCGGAGTCGCCCTCGAGGACGTCGAGCACGCCGTCGACGACCCGCCCGAGGGCGAGCCGGAAGTGCTCGAAGGGCGCGTACCACTCCCGATCCCAGTGGGTGTGCGGGACGACGAAGAAGCGCCGCGCCCGCTGGTCCGCGCCGCCGAGCATCGCTGCCTGATTGTTATCGACCGGGCGCGGCGGGGAGGTAACCGTCGGCGGCGAGCTTGGCCATCAGTCCGCCCTGGGCGAGGATCTCCAGCACGAAGTCCGGCAGCGGCGAGCCGGTCAGCCGGGTTGCGTCGCTCGGGCGCTCGATGCTCGCCGCGCGCACGTCGAGGACGACCTCGTCGCGGTCGGCGAACGCGGCGCTGACGCCGGGGATCCTCACCGCGGGCAGGCCGAAGTTGATGCTGTTGCGCAGGAACAGCGAGTTGAACTCGTCGGCGACGAGCGCCGCGACGCCCAGCCGGCGGAAGAGCTGGGCGACCGGTCGGCTGGAGCCCAGGCCGAAGTTGCGCCCGGCGATCACGATGTCCCCGGGTGCGACCTCGTCGCTCCAGCCCGGGCGCAGGTCGTAGAAGACGTGCGTGGCGGCCTGCTCGATCGGCAGCCTCATCGCGAAGCCCGGGTACATGTTGTCGGTGTCGACCGAGTGGCCGAACACCCACGCGCGCCCTTGGATGACCTCGCTCATGAGGACACCTCCCGCGGATCGATGACGTGGCCGGCGATCGCGGAGGCGGCCACGGTGTAGGGCGAGGCCATGTAGATCTCGGCGTCCGGGCTGCCCATCCGGCCCTTGAAGTTGCGGGTGCTCGCGGTCAGGCAGACCTCGCCGGCCCGAGCAGGCCCATGTGGTAGCCGAAGCACGCCCCGCAGGTGGAGTTGGTGACGATCGCCCCGGATTCGGCGATCGCCTCCAGGTAGCCGCGGCGGATCGCCTCGGTGTAGACCCCTGGGACGCGGGCGTGACGATCAGCCGGACCCCCCGGGCGACCCGGCGGCCGGCGAGCAACTCGGCGGCGATGCGCACGTCCTCCAGCTGCCCGTTGGCGCACGAGCCGATGAAGCACTGGTCGACCCGCCGGCGCTCGATCTGCGAGACCGGCAGCGCGTTGTGCGCCACCCCGCCCGGGCGGGCGACCTGGGGCTCGAGCGTGGACAGGTCGACCTCGCGGACCGCCACGGTAGCGCGCGTCGGGGTCGGGGTCGGGGTCGGCCGGCTCGTAGGCGCGGTCGTCGGAGTGGGCGCCGATGAACTCGCGGCAGCGTTCATCGGCCGGGAACGTGGTGAAGTCGGCGGAGATCTCCGCGCCCTGAGTGGCGATCGTGCGGCGGTCGCTCATCGGGACCGCGGCCAGCCCGTCGCCGCCGAACTCGAGGTTGTGGTTGGTCGCGTCGCCGTAGGTGCCCGCGATGTGCAGGAAGATGTCCCTGCCGGTGATGACCGCCGGGCGCTCGCCGAGCAGCTCGTAGCGCACCGTGGGCGCGATCTGGAACCAGGTCTTGCCCGTGCACATGATCGAGTACACCTCGGCCGGGCCCAGGCCGCGCGCGGCGTTGTTGTAGGCGCCGCCGGCACAGGTGTGCGAGTCGCTGCAGGTGAGGATCTCGCCGGGACGGGCCAGGCCGTTCTCGGCGATGACCTGATGGCAGATGCCGTGGCGGCCGACGTCGAAGAAGCGCTTGCTCGCGTGCTGCTGCACGAACGCGCGGGCCCGGACGCCGCCGTCGGCGTCGGCGATCGTGGGCGCCGGGACCGCGTGGTCCATGATCACCGCGAGCCGGTCGGCGTCGGCGATCCGCGTCGGCGAGGCCCACATCGTCGCGGACTGCAGGTCGATCAGCACGGTCATGTCGACCTCGCAGACGACCAACTCGCCGACCTGCACGTGGTCGCGGCCCGCGGCGCGGGCGAGGATCTTCTCGATCATCGTCATGGCCACGGCGATCACTCCCCCTCGCGCGAGTAGCGCTGGCCGAGCGCGTTCCATTCGCTCAGGCCGAACAGGTCGAAGAACTCCTTGGGCTCGAACGTGCCGGCGAACGCTGGGGTCCGGCCGCGCAGCGCCTGGTAGGCGGGCACCAGGGCGCCGACGACGGCGCCGAGACCGACGCCCGGGTGGATGACGATCCGGTACCCCAGCTCGGCCAGGCGCGCGTGATCGACCACCGGGGTCAGGCCGCCGGGGACGATGTTGAGCAGCAGGGGCGCCTTGACCTCGGCGGCGATCCGCTCGATCTCGGGCACGCTCTGCGGCGCCTCCACGAACAGCACGTCGGCGCCGATCGCCGCCTAGCGCTGGGCGCGGTCGATCGCCTCGTCGATCCCGAGCGGCGCCCGGGCGTCGGTGCGGGCGATGATCACCGTGTCGGGGTCCTGGCGCGCCTCGAGCGCGGCTGCAGGGCCAGGCCGAAGCGCTCGGTGCTGATGACCTCCTTGCCCGAGAGGTGGGTCCGGAAGGCCGTAGGCGGACGCGCAGACGCCCCGGCCGAGAACCCGAGCTGGACGACGAGCGTGGCCGAGATGCCGTCGAAGACGCCGGGCGCGATGATCAGCTCGTCGCCGGCAAGCAGCTCGCGCAGGCGCGCGGCGCCGGTCATCGGGTGCCCGCGTTCGTGGTCGCGGGGGTGGCCTGAAGGAGTGCGCACATCGGATGGTCCCTTCGGTCCTCCGTCTCTGGCGGATGATGTGGGAGAATATTATAATATCAATGTATTATGCGGGGACTCCGGTATGCTCGTCGGCGGTGCCCCTCCAGCCCAGCCTCCTGCCCCGAACCGCGCAGGCGATCGCGGCCGCCGAGCTGCGCGACGCGATCGTCCGGGGCGACCTCGCCCCCGGGAGCCGCATCCGCCAGGAGGCGTCCGCGCAGCAGCTGGGGATCAGCCTGATCCCCATCCGCGAGGCGCTCAAGACGCTCGCGAGCGAAGGGGTCGTCACCTATCACCCGCAGCGCGGCTACTTCGTGACCGAGCTGGCCACGAGCGCGATCGCCGAGATCTACGCGGTCCGGCAGCTGCTCGAGCGCCAGGCCGAGGTCGACGCGCTGCCGGCGCTCACCGACGAGCACCTCGCCGCGATGCAGGGCCACCTGCGCGACCAGGCGCGGGCCGTCGCGGAGACCGACCCCGTCGAGATGATCGCCGCCAACCGGCGCTTTCACTTCGAGATCTTCGATCGCTGCCCGAACTCGTGGCTGCGCCGGTTCGTCGCCCAGCTGTGGGACACCGTCGACCCCTACCGCGTGCTCTCCTACCGGCGCATGTGGCTGCAGAACCCCGAGCGGCACCTGCCGGGGGAGATCCTCGACGAGCACGCGCGGATCCTCGACGCGCTCGAGCGCCGCGAGCCCGAGCGCGCGCTGCGGCTGCTTGAGCAGCACCGGACGCGCTCGCAGAGTTTCCTGTGCACGCTCGTCGGCCAAGACGGCGCGGGCGGTGCGTCATGACCGGGCGGGGATGGTGGTGGGTCGCGCCGGCCGCGCTCGCCGTGGCGCTCGCGGGCTGCGGGAGCTCGCATCGCTCGAGTGGAAACGGCGAGGCGGCCAAGCCGGCGGCCGCGGTGCTCGCGGACGCAGTCAGCACGATGCGTCGGGCCCGCAGCTATCGCCTCACGGGCGAGATCTCGATCGACGCCGTGCGCACCTCGGTGAACCTGGCCTACCAGGGGTCGTCGAGCTTCAGCCTCAGCCTGCGCCAGCCCGGGCTCGACACGCAGATCGTCCGCGTGGGCGGCGCCGCCTACGCCAACGGCAACGCCGCGTTCTACGCCCAGCAGGGCGTTCCCGCGTCGGCGGTCGCCCTGATCGCCGGGCGCTGGGTCAAGGAGCCCGCGGCGGAGAACGCCAGCCTGGGCTCGCTGACGACGCTGCTCAGCGGCGCCACCCTGGCGCGCTGTCTCGTCGAGGACCCGGGTCCGCTGCGCACGGCGGGCACGGCGACGGTCGCCGGGCAGCCGGCGGTGGTGCTTCTCGATGGGGGCACCCGTCCGGGTGGCACCACCTCGCGCTACGACATCGCGGCCGCCGGCCCGCCGGTGGTGCTGCACGCCGTCGCGACCGCCAGCCAGCGCGCCGGGGGGCCGAGCAACTTCTGCGGTCAGGGCAGCGCGCTGCTCTCGCAGGCCGGCGACGAGCTGTCGTTCTCGGCCTACGACCGGCCGCTCGGGATCACCGCGCCGGCCGGCGCGCTCGACATCGCCTCGCTCGAGCGCTGAGCGCTCGCGGCCCGCTGACCGGGGCCGTCAGGGGACCAGGACGATCTTCCCGTGCGTGCGGCGCTCGGCCAGCTGACGGAACGCGTCCTGCACCTGCTCGAGGGGATAGGTTCGGGCGATCGGGATCTCCAGGTCCCCGTCGGCGGCGAGCTGGGCGAGCTGGGCGAGCTTGTCCGCGGTGGCGATCGAGTGCGTGCCCGCGCCCTGGACGCCGAGCCGCTCGACCGCCTCGAAGTCGATGATCGTGTTGATCCGGGCCGGCGCGACGCCCAGCTCGATCGCCAGGTCGACGTAGCCGTCGCCGAAGGTGTCGATGAACGCGTCGACGCTGCCGCCGCTCGCCTCGCGGATCCGCTCCTCCTGCCCGTCCCCGTAGCGCACCGGGACGATCCCGCGGCCTCTGAGCCATTCGTGGTTGTGCTCGCCGGCGAGCCCGATGACCGTCGCGCCGGTGCGGCGCGCGAGCTGGACCGCGACCGAGCCGACCCCGCCCGCCGCGCCGGAGACGACGACGGTCTCGCCGGGCTGCGGGGCGACGGCGTCGACCGAAGCGTAGGCGGCGAAGGCGACGACGAACATCGACCCGGCGACCTCCCAGGGCAGCGCCGCCGGCTTGGCCGTGAGCTGCTCGGCGGGCACCGAGACGCGTTCGGCCTGGCTCGCGCGCTCCTCGGTCCACCCGAGCACCTCGTCGCCGGGGGCGAACGTGCTCACGCCCTCGCCGACCTCCTTGACCAGGCCGGCCAGGTCGGTGCCCTGGCCAGAGGGGAAGGTCGCCGGGAAGCGGTCGCGCAGGAAGCCCTCGCGGATCGCCATCTCGCCCGGGTTGATCCCGGCCGCCTTGACCGCGACGACCACGCGCTCCGGCCCCGCGACCGGATCCTCGACGTCGCGCACCTCGAGCACCTCGACTCCGCCGTAGCGATCAAACCGCACTGCTCTCATGTCGCCTCCTCGCTGGTCGCCGCCTCGAACTTAGCGGCGCGGCGCCCGTCGATCGGTCCTAGTGGTGCCTCCGGTAAATCCGGTCGTCGATTCGCGAGCGAAAATCGAGCATGGCCAGGACGCAGGGAGCCGGAACAGCAGCGCTATTCCGGCTTCCGAGGACGCCGCCAGGCGAAGATTTGCAGCCGCGAAGCGGGAGCGGATTTGCAG
>DATAWZ010000225.1:0-40801 GCA_036266975.1 Solirubrobacteraceae bacterium | reverse complement strand
TTCAGGTCCATGCCCGCGCTGAACGTCCCGCCGGCGCCGGTGAGCACGCCGACGCGCAGCGCGTCCTCGCCGTCGAGCTCGTCCATCGCGGCGGCGAGCGAGAGCGCGATCTGGCGGTTGATCGCGTTGCGCGCCTGCGGGCGGTCGATCGTGATCACGAGCGTCGCCCCGGAGCGCTCGAGGCGCAGCTCGCCGCTCATCGGGGCAGCGCTGCGTTGAGGTGAACGATTGGGGTCTGCGCGGCACTGCTCATCGGACGCTCCCGCCCGCGCTCGCGGCCCGGCGCTGCCCGAGCAGGTCGCTGATCACGTGCTCGTCGATCCCGGCGAACGGGAGCGGCGGCTCGCCCGCGTGGTGCCACACCCCGTGGTAGGCCACGCGCTCGCCGGCCGAGAAGAGCAGGTCGATCTGGGCGCCGTCGAGCCGCTCACGGGCTCGCGCCTCGGCGGCGGGATCGGGCGCGACCGCGGGCGTGCTCCAGGGCGCGGCCATCGCCGGGCGCAGCGCGTCGCGCACGCCCTCGGCGCGCTGGCGCCGGCGCGCGAGGTAGTCCTCCGCGGCCCAGCCGCGCACGATCCGATCGCCGCCCAGCTCGAACAGGGCGACCACGCCCCACGCGACGTGCTCGTCGTGCAGGGTCAGGTCCACCGCGGCGTGCGAACCCGAGCAGACGAGGTCGTGGATCGCCGCCTGGACACCCGGGAACGGGTCGAGCAGCCCATCGATCGTCGCCTGCATGTACGCGTCGCGGTCCTCGAAGCGGTGGCTGCCGATGCACAGCGTGTAGTCCTCGGCGAGCACCTCGCGCGCTGCGCTCTCGTCGCCGGCGCCGAGCCAGTCGACCGCCCAGCGGCGCACGAGGCCGACCAGCGCCGGCGCGTAGCGCTCGCGCAGCAGCCGCTTGAGCACCTTGCCCGAGGGGTTGCGCGGGAGCTCGGCGAGGAGCTCGACCGACGTGGGGCACTTGTAGCCGGCGAGGTGGGCGCGCGCGAACGAGCGAATCTCCTCGGCGTCGGGGCGCGCCTCGGCGCGCGGGACGACGACCGCCTTGACCGTTTCGCCCCAGCGCTCGTGCGGGACGCCGATCACCGCGACCTCGGCGATCGCCGGGTGCTCGGCGAGCGCGTTCTCGACCTCGGCCGGGTACACGTTCTCCCCGCCGGAGATGATCATGTCCTTGATCCGGTCGGCGAGGAAGACGTAGCCGCGCTCGTCGCGGTAGGCGCCGTCGCCGGTGTGCAGCCACCCGTCGGCGGTGATCGTCGCGGCCGTCACCTCGGGCTGGCGCCAATAGCCGGGGGTCACGCCGCCCGAGCGGATCATGATCTCGCCGACTACTCCGGGCGCGGCCACCTGCCCGCTGGCCAGGTCGGCGACCTTCAGCTCCATCCACGGCAGCGGGTTCCCGACCGAGCGCAGCAGCTCGGGGACGTGGTCCTCGGGGTCCAGGGTCACCGCCGTGCCCGCCGTCTCGGTCATCCCGTAGACGCCGAGGAAGTCGCAGCCGAGCGCGTCGATCGCGCGGCGCAGCAGCGCCTCGCTGATCGGCGCGGCGCCGTAGGAGACCTGCCGCAGGCTGCTCACGTCGGTCGGGGCCAGGGCGGGGGAGTCGATGACCATTCCGATGACCGCCGGGACCATGAACGCGTGGGTGACGCCCTCGGCGCCGATCGTCTGCAGCAGCAGCTCGGGGACGACGTCGCGGATGACGACCGTGCGCCCGCCGGTGAACATCGCCATCAGCCCGGTGCCCGCGCCGGCGATGTGGAACTGGGGCCCCGGGCACATGTGCACGGTGCCCTCGTCCATGCGGAACGCCTCGCGCGCCATGCGCTCGGACAGCGCGAGGTTCGCGTGGGTGAGCACGATCCCCTTGGGCAGCCCGGTCGTCCCCGAGCTGTAGAGCATGTACACGGGGTCGTCCGGGTCGACGGCGACGTGCGGGTCATCGCCGGGCGCTCGGTCGCGCCACGCCTGGTATCCGTCCTCGTAGAGGATCGCCGTCTCCCGGGTCGCGGCGGGCAGCAGCTCGGCGCTCTCGCGGTCGGCGAAGAGCACGGTCGGCTCGAGGTCGGCGAGGATCGCCGCGAGCTCGGGCGCGGCCAGCCGCCAGTTCAGCGGCGCGGTCACCAGGCCGGCCTTGGCCGCGCCGAAGGCGACCTCGAAGAACTCGGCGTTGTTGCGCGAGAGGACGGCGACGCGGGCGCCCCGGCGCGCGCCGGCGCCGATCAGCGCGCCGGCCACACGCGAGCTGTGCTCGTCCAGCTGCGCCCAGGTCAGCCGGCGCGTTCCGCACGAGAGCGCCTCGGCTTCGGGCTGGCGCGCCGCCTGGGTGCGCACGATGTCGGCGAGCGCGGCGCTCAATAGCTCTTGGGCAGTCCCAGGCTGTGCTGGGCGATGTGGTTGAGGATCATCTCGCGGCTCACCGGCGCGGTCTTGAGCATCCGCGCCAGGAACCACAGGTCGGCGATGCCGATCTCGTTGGAGAGCCCGTTGCCGCCGTGGGTCTGCATCGCCTGGTCGAGCGCCTGCAGGCAGGCGTCGGCGGCGGTGAGCTTGGCCATGTTGGCCGCCTCGCCGGCGGCGGGCGAGCCGGCGTCGAACAGCTCGGCGGCGCGGAAGGTCATCATCCGCGCCATCTGCACGTCGATGTAGGCCTTGGCCAGCGGGTGGGCGATCCCCTGGTGGGCGCCGATCGGCTCGTCCCACACGACGCGCTCGCGCGCGTACTCGGCGGCCCGGGTGAGCGCGTACAGCGACATCCCGTTGGCGAGCGAGGCGGCGGCGATGCGCTCGGGGTTCAGCCCGGCGAACACCTGCTTCAGGCCCTCGCCCTCGGCGCCGATCAGCCCGTCCGGCGCGACCGGGACGTCGTCGTAGAAGACCGTGTAGCTCTTCTCGGCGCTGGACAGGGCCGAGTCGATCGGGTGGATCGTCAGCCCGGGCGCGTCCTTCTCGACGACGAACAGCGAAAGGGTCGGCTTGCCCGACGGCCCGAGCTCGGCGTCGCGGGCGACGACGAGCAGCGCGTCGGCCTCGTTGGCGCCGGTCGTCCAGTACTTGCCGCCGTTGATGCGCCAGCCGCCGTCGGCATGGCGCGTGGCCGTCGTGGAGATCCGGTGGGTGTTGGTGCCGGCGTCGGGCTCGGTGATCCCGAAGCACATCTTCATGCTGCCGTCGGCGATCCCGGCCAGCCAGCGGTCCTGCAGGGCCTCCGAGCCGTGGCGGTCGAGGATCGTCCCGCAGATCGTCGGCGAGATGACGATGAACTGGATCGGGCAGCCGAGCGAGGCGGTCTCCTCGATGACCGTCGCGGTGTCGACGAACCCGCCTCCGCCGCCGTGGGGCTCGGAGATGTGGGCCCCGAGGAACCCGGCGCGCCCGAGCTCGTTCCACAGCTCGAGCGGCGGCCCGCCCTCGCGGACGATCTGCTGGAAGTAGGGGCGACCGTAGCGCGAGCCGAGCTGGGCGACGGCGTCGCGCAGCGCGCGGCGTTCGTCGGTGGCCGGCAGCAGGGGGGAATCGCTGAACCGGCGGGCGGGGGCGGTGGCCATGGCTGCGATCTTCCCAGCGCCTCCCGGCCTTGTCAACACTAGTGTGGAATCTGGGGTGACGGTTGCACCGGAAGGAGCCGCCCCCGGGGGCGCGAAGCACCCACCTGATGAGCACACCTTCCCTTCCCCTGGACGCGCTGCGTCAGGCGAGCTTCCCGATGAGCCTGCGCGGCTATGACCCCAGCGCGGTCGACGAGTACGTGGAGCTCGTCGCGCGGCTGATCGACGAGATCGAGCGTGGCGATCCCCAGCCCGCCGTCCAGCAGGCGATCGCCGACATCGGCCAGCGAACCGCGGGCATTCTGCGCGAGGCGCAGAGCGTCTCGGCGGCGCTGCTCGCCGACGCGCGGGCCAGCGCCGAGGAGCGGCTGCGGATCTGCGAGGAGCAGGCCGAGCAGATGCTGCGCGACGCCGAGTTGCGCGTGCGGCTGCTCGACGGCGAGATCGAGCGGCTGTGGGCCGAGCGGACCCGGCTGCTCGAGGACACCCACCGCGTGGCCGAGGCGCTCCAGGCGCTCGCGGTCGGGGCCGAGCGTCGCTTCCCGGCCGCCGAGCCGGCGTCACCGCCCGACGACGTCGCGCCCGCCGAGGGCGGCGAGCAGTAAGCCAGGATCGCGGCGCGGAATTGGCGTTCCGCTGGGGGGTGTGGTTGGTGAGTTGCGCATAGCGCAAGTTACGAACCACACCCCTCCCGTCAGGCGGCCACCGGCTGGTTGAAGCCCTCGCTCATCCCCGCGCGCGACGTGCGCCCGGGCGATCGCCCGCGAGATCGCCAGTCCCAGCCCCGGGCCACCGGCCGAGCGTGCCTCGCCGGCCAGATCACCTGGAGGACCGCCTCGTGCACCCGCCGGCACCCGGCCTCGGGGGCGCGTGCCCGTGCGGCGAGCGAGCGCGGCGCCTCTGCAGAGCGCACAGGTCGCTCAGGGCGACCGCGAAGGTGCAGGCCGCACGACCGAGGATGGCCGCGCTCTGCCGCGGGGCGGTCGAGCTGCCAGTCCTCCGCAGCGGCGCGAGCCCCCCGGCCCGCCACGGCCAACCTTCAACCCTCCCCCACAGCTCCTCTCAAACCACGACTACACCCGGACCGTGGCATCAACCATCTAGTCCTTGAGGATCGCCACCACGCGGGCCGGCGCCGCGCTCGCGCGCGCGACCCGCAGCGGAAAGCACGCGACGGTGAAGCCGCTCGGCGGCAGCTGGTGCAGGCCGTACAGCCGCTCGATCTGCGAGTAGCGCAGCCCGACCTGGTGGGCCTCCCAGAAGATCCCGGTGCGCCGCTCGCGCTGGGCGTCGGCGGCCTGCATGTGCAGCGGCCGGTCCCAGCCCCAGGCGTCGATGCCCATCACCCGCACGCCGCGCTCGTACAGCCAGCGCGTCGCCTCGGCGGTGACGCCGGGCCCGCGCGCGATGTAGTCCAGCTGCTCGTAGAACGCATCGCGCCCGGTGCGCACGAGCACGATGTCGCGCTCGTTCAGCTGATGGCCGGCGGCGGCGAGGGCCTGCTCCATCTCGGCGGCGGTGATCGCATCGCCGTCCTCCTTGCCCCTGAAGTCGACGACCACGCCGGGCGCGAAGAACCACTCGAGCGGCAGCTGCTCGATCGTCTCCGCCGGCGTGCCGTCGATCGTCGAGTTGTAGTGCCAGGGCGCGTCGACGTGGGTGGCGTTGTGGGTGCCGAGCGTGAGCGTCTCGCGCGTCCAGCCCTCGCCGTCGCGCAGCAGCTCGCGCGGGACCCCGAACACCGTCTCGATCTCCTGCGCTCCGGCGGCGTGGTCGAGGTACTCCACCTCGGTGCGCTGGTAGCTCGGCGCGCCCGGCGGGCTCGCGACGATCGGGGCCGACAGGTCGACGATGCGCATGCGGGCAGACTAGCAATTCCACAGTAGTGTTGACAGAGGAGGCGAGGGCGGCTACCGTCGGCTCGTTCAAACTCGAGGAGGAGACATGTCGCGTATGCGCTTCGGCATCTTCCTGCCGCCGCATCACGTCCCGGTGGGACAGAATCCCACCTACAGCCTGCAGCGCGACGTCCAGCTCGTACAGACGCTGGACGACATGGGCTTTGACGAGGCCTGGTTCGGAGAGCACCACTCGTGTGGGGTCGAGCCGATCGGCGACCCGCTGATGTTCATCGCCCACACCGCGCAGGTGACCCGCAACATCCGACTCGGGGCCGGCGTCCTGTCGCTGCCCTACCACAACCCCTTCCTGGTGGCCGACCGCATGGTCCTGCTCGACCACCTCACGCGCGGCCGCGCGATGCTCGGGGTTGGCCCCGGCGCGCTCGCCACCGACGCGCTGATGCTCGGGCTGGACCCCGCCGACGCGCGCGCCGCGCTCGAGCGGGACGTCGACGTGCTCATGCACCTGCTGCGCAGCGACGAGCCGATCTCGATCGACACCGGCCGCTACCGCCTCGAGGAGGCGCGGCTGCAGATGGACTGCTACAGCGACCCGCACTTCGAGGTCGCCACGGCGGCGATCGTCTCGCCCTCGGGCCCGCGCCTGGTCGGCAAGCACGGCCTGGGCATGATCTCGATCGGCGCGACGATGAGCCAGGCGGGCTTCGACGCGCTCGCGCTGCACTGGAACGTCGTCGAGGACATGGCGCGCGAGCACGGCCAGCAGCCCGACCGCGAGGCCTGGCGGCTGGTGGGGCCGATGCACCTGGCCGACACCCGCGATCGCGCGATCGCCGACGTCGCCCACGGGATCGACGCCTGGTTCGACTACCTGCAGCACACCGCCGCCGCGCCCCAGCTCGGGGTCCAGGGCAGGACGACGAGCGAGCGCATCGAGTTCGTCATCGAGAGCGGCATGGGGGTGATCGGGACGGTCGACGACGCGATCGAGAAGATCGAGCAGCTGCAGGAGCAGTCCAACGGCGGGTTCGGCGCCTACCTGATGTTCGCCCACAACTGGGCGCCGTGGGAGGCGACGCTGCACCACTACCACCTGTTCGCCAACCACGTGATCGCGCACTTCAAGCGCACGACCAAGCGGCTTCTGGCCAACGAGGCGTGGACGCGCAGCGTGCGCGACCCGCTCGCCGAGCGTCAGTGGGCGGCGATCAACGCCTTCAGCGAGAAGCACGCCGCCGAGCGCGGGGCGGGGCAGGTCGCGTGAGCGCGCTGAACCTGAGCGCCGAGCAGGTGCTCACGACCACGCGCGCGGTGCGCAAGCGCCTGGATCTCGATCGCGAGGTACCGCGCGAGCTGATCGAGCAGTGCATCGAGCTCGCGCAGCAGGCGCCGACGCGCTCGAACATCCAGCCCGGTCACTTCTTCGTCGTCGCCGACGCGGCCAAGCGGGCGGCGATCGCCGACTACTACCGCCAGGCGTGGGACATCTACACGGGCGTGGCGGGCGAGGCCCACCAGGACGAGGCCCATCTCAAGGACGAGGGCCAGCTCGCGACGATCCCCGCCGTCCTCGACTCGGCCCGCTACCTGGCCGACAACCTGGAGCGGGTCCCCGTGCTGGTGATCCCGTGCGTGCGCAACCGGACCGACAACGCCTCCGCCGCGCTTCAGAGCTTCATCTGGGGGAGCATCCTGCCGAGCGCCTGGCAGTTCTGCCTGGCCGCGCGCGACCGGGGCCTGGGCACCTGCTGGACGACCCTGCACACGTTCTTCGAGAAGGAGATCGCCGAGCTGCTGGGCATTCCCTTCGAGGAGTTCCAGCAGGTGGCCCTGATACCCGTCGCCTACTACACCGGCGACGGGTTCAAGCCGACGAGGAAGCTCCCGCTCGAGCAGGTCGTCCACTGGGACACCTGGTAGCGACGCCCCCGCTCAGGCGGCGTGCAGCTTGACGAACGCGCCGATCTCGCCGAGCGTCTCGCGCGCCTCGGGCAGGCGGTCGTGGAAGATCGGCCAGATGTGCACCATCTCCTCGCCCTCGATGAAGCGCGCGTCGACGCCGGCCGCCTTGGCCGCCGCCACGCAGCGGACGCCGTCGTCGCGCAGCGTCTCGATCGAGCCGGCCATGACCAGCAGCGGCGGCAGGCCCTGCCAGTCGCCGTAGAGCGGGGAGACGCCGGGGTGGGCGGGGTCGCCGTCCTCGCCGATCACCATCGTCACCATCATGGCCAGCAGGTCCGGCCCGGGGACGAGCGGGTCCTTGTCGGCGTTGGCCTTCATCGAGTCGCCGGCGAGCTTGAAGTCGGCCCAGGGCGACATGCTCACCGCGGCGGCGGGCAGTTCGAGCCCCTCGTCGCGGATGTGCTGCAGCAGCGCCAGGCACAGGCCGCCGCCGGCCGAGTCGCCGCTGATGACGATCTTGTTCGCGGGGTGGTGGCCCAGGGCCCACCGGTAGGCGGTCAGCGCGTCGTCGATCGCGGCCGGGTAAGGGTGCTCGGGCGCGAGTCGGTAGTCGACGAGCAGCACCCGCCCGCCGGTCGCCTTCGAGAGCGCCGCGCCGTAGGAGCGGTAGCCCCTGGCCGAGCCGAGCACGTAGCCGCCGGAGTGGAAGTGGAGCGTGACGAGCTTCTTGTCGGTGCCGGGGGTGTCGACGAGGATCGACGGCACGCCGCCGGCGCTGACGTCCTTGAACGTGGCGTCCTCGTCGATCTTCAGGTCGGCGAGGAACTCCTCGAAGATGCGGCGGAAGTCCTCGACGGTCAGGTTGGGGTCGGCGGTCCAGGCGGCCAACAGGTCACGGTTGGACTGGTGGACCGCCGCGTTCGCGTCGCTGGGCATCGGTGTCTCCTCCGTCTGAATTGGTCGTGCGTTTGGTTGGTGCTTGCCCCGTGCTGCCGCGGTCTACCCCGGCGATGTGCTTGGCGCGGGGATCGGACAGGCGGCTCATCGACTCCAGCGGGCCGGCGGCGGTCTGGCCGCCGTCGATGACCAGGGTCTCACCGGTGATGAAGCGCGCGTCGGACGAGGCGAGGAACGCGATGCCGGCGGCGATGTCCTCGGGCCCGCCGGGCTGGGGCCAGGGCTGGGTGGACTTGAGCATCTCCGCGGCGCGCTCCTGACGGCCGGGGCTCGCGCCGAGGATCGGAGTCAGGACCGGCCCCGGGGCGACGGCGTTGACGCGCACTCCGTCGGCCGCGAGCTCGACCGCCGTCGTCTTGGTCAACGAGATGACCGCGGCCTTGGCCGCCGAGTAGGCCTGCGGCCCGACGCCGCCACTCAGCCCGGCGACCGAGGCGACGTTGACGATCGCGCCGCCGTGGCCGGCGGCCTTGAAGGCGCGGGCGGCGTGCTTGATGCCCAGGAACACCGAGCGCAGCAGCACCGCGATCGTGTAATCCCACTCCTGCACCTCGATCTCGGTGATCGCGCCGAACGCGCCCGGGATGCCGGCGTTGTTGACCATGCCTTCCAGCCCGCCGAACCGCGTCTGGGCCGCGCTCAGGAGCGCGACGATGTCCTGCTCGCGGGTGACGTCGGTGCGCACGAAGGCCGCGCGCGCCGCGTCGAGCGAGGCCAGCGCGCGCTCGGCGCTCGCCTCGTTGATGTCGCCGATCACCACCGACCAGTCGTGCTGCTGCAGCCGCCGGGCGGTCGCCAGGCCGATGCCGCTGGCGCCGCCGGTGATCACCGCGACGCGAGGTCGATGCTCGTTCACGCGCGGATCCTACACCGGTTTTCTACACTGGTGTTGACTCGGACGGCCGGCCTCGCTACGGTCTTGGTGAACAGGATGGGTACCCACGGTCGGACTGTTCTCGAATAGAGGAGGAGAGGTCAATGGAGTTCGGGCATCTGAACGTCATGCAGAACTGGCACAAGGATCTGGATGACTTCCAGACCTGGCAGGGCGAGATCGAGGTTGCCCTCGAGTGCGAGCGAGTTGGCTTCGACGCCCTCAGCTGCGTCGAGCATCATTTCGAGGACTACGGGATGTGCGGGGACAACTTCATGTTCCTCGCGTACCTCGCCGCGCGGACCGAGCGCGCCAAGCTGATGACCGGGGCGTGCATCCTGCCCTGGAACGATCCGCTCCGCGTGGTGGAGAAGATGGCGATGCTCGAGAACCTCGCCCCCGGGCGCTGCAACCTGGGCCTCGGTCGCGGGCTGTCCAAGAAGGAGTACCGCGGCTTCCGTCAGGACATGAACGAGTCGCGCGACCGCTTCGACGAGGCGGCCGAGATGGTGCTGCGCGGCCTGGACACCGGGTTCGTCGAGGGTGACGGCCCCTACTACCCGCAGCCGAAGGTCGAGGTCCGGCCCCGACCGCTGAAGGGCTACCGCGACAGCCTGTTCTGCGTGGCGATGTCGCCCGACTCGGCCACCGCCGCCGCGCGCCTGGGCGCCCGGATGATGACGTTCATCCAGTACCCGATCGAGCACCACGTCCCGATGATCGAGGGCTGGCGCGCGCAGTTCCGCGAGTTCCACCCCGGCAGGCCGCTGCCCGAGCCGATCCTCACCGACGTGACGGTCTGCCACGAGGACCCCGAGGAGGCCGAGCGCCTGGCCTACGAGCATCTGGGCAACCACTTCATCGCGGTCATGCAGCACTACGACTTCGGCGGCGATCACTTCAAGAACATCCGCGGCTACGAGGCCTACCAGGTGGGCGCCGACCTGATCAAGGAGGCGGGCCTGGAGGCCTCGCAGAAGGCCTACGTCGACGCCCAGAACTGGGGCACGCCCGAGCAGATCATCGACAAGTACCGCGAGCGTCACGAGCTCATCGGCGACTTCTCGGCGCTCGTCGTGCTCTCGTACGGCGGCATGCCCTTCGAGGCGGCCAAGAACAGCGCCCGCCTGATGGGCGAGCAGGTCATTCCCGCCGTCAAGGAGATGTGGGCCGAGACGCCGATGCCGGCGACGGTCTGAGTCAGGCGGTCAGCCCGTCGAGCAGCGCGTCGGCGAACGCCCGTCCGATGTCCTGGGCGGTCGCCGGCGTCTCGGCGGGGTTGAACCAGCGGTTGGTCCAACCGAAGACGCCGAGGACGCCGTAGGCGAGGATCCACGCCGGCGCGCTGTCGCGCAGCGTCCCCTCGCGCTGGCCGCGCTCGATGATGTCGATCAGGATCCTCTCGTAGCGGCGGTTGATCCGCTTCATGTCCTCGGCCCAGTCGGCCTGCTCGGGGCTGACGTGGGAGAGGTTCTCCTGGATCAGGACATACAGGACGGGGTAGGTCTCCCCGTAGGAGGCCATCAGCCCCTCCATCAGCCGGCGCAGCTTCTCGGGCGCCGGCGCGTCCTCGCCGCGGATCTTCTCGGCGGCGGCGAGGTTCTCGCGCATCGCCTCGCTCACCAGCTCCTGGAACATCTCCTCCTTGTTGGAGAAGTAGTAGTACAGCGACGCGCGATCGGTGCCCATGAGCTCGGCGACGTGGCTGAACGTCGCGCCGCGCAGACCGCGGCTCTTGAACACCTGGGCGGCGGCGCCCAGGATCTCGCGGCGGCGATCGACGTACCCGGCGGTCGCGTCGTCCTGCGCCGCCGCTCGCCGGCCGGCGCTGGTGTTCGGGTTCGGATTGGGATTGTCGGACCGCGGCACTGACCGTAGGATCCTAGGTCGAACGTGACCCAGGGTCCCAGCCCAGGACGCAGGAGGAGAGCCAATGCGACGCACCGTAGCCATCACGGCGGCCATGATCGTGGCCGCCATCGCGCCTGCCGCGATCGCCGCGAAGGGGGGTGGACCGAAGGTCAGCGTCGTCGCCAGCGCGCTGAACTCGCCCAAGCAGCTGCTGTACACAAAGCACGGTCTGCTCGTCGCGGAGTCGGGCGTCGGGGGACCGGTCGGCGCGAGCAGCTGCATCACCGGGCCGAGCACCGGCGGGAGCGGCACGACCCAGTACTGCCAGGGCAACAGCGGCGCGGTCGACGTGATCCACGGCACCAAGGTGAGCGTCGCCGCCGGCGCCCTTCCCTCGGTCGTCGAGGAGGACAACAACGAGGCCGCCGGCCCGGCGGCGGTCACCCGGACGCCGAACGGTGGGCTCGCCGTCCTCTTCCAGGACGAGCTGGTCAGCAAGGGCGGCGGCAACGCCTTCTCGGGCGCGACGGCGAAGCAGTTCGGCACGCTGCAGCTCCCGGGCGGCCGGTCGGTCGACCTGGCCCGCTTCGCCGCCCAGCACCCGCAGAGCGCGGCCAAGCTCGGCGGAACGCCGGGCGAGACGGCCTACGACTCCGATCCCTACGACCTCGTCGCCTACCACGGGGGCTACGCGGTCACCGACGCGGCGGCCAACTCGCTGCTGTCCGTGAGCGCCGGCGGGAAGGTCACCCTGCTCGCGCGCTTCCCGACGCAGGCCGAGCAGGTCCCGGCCGGAGCGCTCGGGCCGACGGCGATGACCATCCACGCCCAGGCCGTGCCGACCTCGGTCGCGGTCGGTCCCGACGGCGCCCTGTACGTGGGGCTGCTGCGGGGCGTGCCCTCGGCGCCCGGGACCGCCCAGATCTACCGGGTCGTGCCCGGACACGCGCCGACCGTGTGGGCGCGCGGGCTCACCTCGGTCACGGCGATCGCCTTCGATCACCAGGGGCGGCTGCTGGCCACCGAGCTGAGCACCGGCGGGCTGCTCGCGCCCTCGACGGTTCCCGGCGCGCTCGTGCGCATCAGCGCCGGCGGCCGGCACGCGACCAAGCTCGCGGTGCCCGGGCTGTTCGACCCGTCCGGCGTGGCGGTCGCGCCCAACGGGACCGTCTACGTGAGCAACGACGGGACGAGCCCCAAGACCGCGACCCCGCCCGGCGAGGTGCTGAAGATCACCGGGCTGGGATAGCCCGACGCGGCCGTCGCGCGCTCACGGGCGCGCGACGTGCCGCCAGATGCCCCACAGCGAGCGCACGTGGCGGTGGTCGCGCGCGCGACAGACGCGCGCCGGGTCGAGGTGGATCGGGGCGATCCCGGCCCGGCGGGCGCCGGCGACGTCGGTCGACATCATGTCGCCGACGTGCATGACCGCCGCTCGGTCGACCTGCGCGCGGGCGAGCGCGACCCGGAAGATCTCCGTGTCGGGCTTCTCCGAGCCCACCAGCCGCGAGTCGACGATCGCCGCCACCCGCTCGCCCGGTCCGTCGCCGACCTGGCAGATGCGAGCCTCGCGCAGGTTCTCCTCGGCGTGGCCGTCCGAGTTGGTCACGACCACCACGGCGATCCCGGCCCGGCGCAGCGCGGCGATCGTGCGCTGGGCGTCGGGCGCGGGCTCGCTCCAGAGGATCTCGCCCGAGCGGCGGCGGTCGGCGAGCGGGGTGAGCGCCGCGAGGGCCGTGCCCATCCGCTCGGCGCCGACCCCGAGCGCTCGCGCCAGCGCCTCCAGGTAGCCCGTGGCGCGGCCCTGCTCGAGCAGCCGCACCGCACGGTAGTGGGCGGGGGCCACGGCCTGGGCGTCGATGCGCACGCCCGCGCCGGCGAGCGCGTCGCGCACCAGCCGCCGGTGGGGGAGCACGATCACCCCGCCGGCGTCGAGGAACATCGCATCGCAGCGCACGCGCGAATCGCCCATCCGCCGCTAGGTGATAGCGGGTCGCCTACCGTAGGACGCGATGGCCACGCCGTGGGACGCCCGGACCTACGATCGCTCCAGCGAGCCGCAGCAGTCGTGGGCGGCCGACGTCCTGGCCCGCCTGGAGGGGATCGCGCCCGACGCGTGCGTGCTCGACGTGGGCTGCGGCACCGGCCGGGTCACCGAGGCGCTGCTCGAGCTCGTCCCGCAGGGACGCGTGATGGCGCTCGACGCCTCGCCGGACATGGTCGAGCTCGCGCAGCGGCGCCTGGGCGGGCGGGCGAGCGTGTGGTGCCAGGACGTCCTCACCCTGGACGCGGACGAGCAGTTCGACGCGATCGTCTCGACCGCGACCCTGCACTGGGTGGGCGACCACGACCGGCTGTGGAGGGTGCTCGCCCGGGCGCTGCGGCCCGGCGGGCGGCTCGAGATCCAGTGCGGCGGCGCGGGCAACATCGACCGCGTGCGCGAGGTGATCGAGGCGGTCGCGGGCGAGCTCGCGCCCGAGCTGGTCGGCTGGTCGCCGTGGGTGTTCGCCGATCCGGCGCAGACCGAGCCCCGCCTGGTGCGGGCCGGGCTCACCGCGGTGCGCTGCTGGCTGGTGGAGCGCCCGACCTTCCCCGAGGACGTGGCCGCGTTCGTGCGCGCCTCGATCCTGCCCGCGCACCTGGCGCGGCTGCCCGCCGAGCGGCGCGAGCCCTTCGCCGAGGCGGTCATCGCCGGCGTGCGGCTGCCGCTCGACTACGTGCGGCTGAACGTCTCCGCCGTCCGTGGAACAATCGCCGCGCAATGAGGGCGGTCGTCTGCCAGAACGCCGAGCTCGAGGTCGTCGACCGCCCCGAGCCGGTCCCCGCACGCGGACAGGTGCGGATCGAGGTACGGCGCTGCGGCATCTGCGGGTCTGACCTGCACGCCCGCCACGGCCTGGACGCGTGGGCCGACATGGCCGCGCGAGCCGGCTATCACCGCTTCGCGCGCTCGAGCGATCCGCTCGTCTTCGGCCACGAGTTCTGCGGCTCGGTCGCCGAGTACGGACCCAAGTGCCGGCGCGGCGTGGCGAGCGGCACGCCGGTGGTCGCGCTGCCGCTGCTGCGCGGCAGCGACGGGATCGACACGACCGGGCTCTCGGTCCACGCCCCCGGCGCGTACGCCGACCAGTTGCTCGTCGAGGAGTCGCTGATGCTCCCGGTGCCCAACGGGCTGCCGGTCGACGTCGCCGCGCTCACCGAGCCGATGGCGGTCGCCTGGCACGCCGTCCAGCGCGGCGAGGTGGGCAAGCGCACGGTGGCGATCGTGATCGGATGCGGGCCGATCGGGCTGGGCGTGGTCCTCATGCTCAAGGCCAAGGGCGTGCGCACGGTGGTGGCCAGCGACTACTCGCCCGGCCGCCGGGCGCTGGCCCGCACGTGCGGCGCCGACGTCGTGGTCGACCCGGCGCAGCGCTCGCCGTTCACCGCGGCGGCCAAGGGGCACCTGATGGACACCCCCGCGGTCCTGGAGCTCGCCGTCTCGACGACCGAGAAGCTCGCCCGCCTCCCGGTGGGCTGGTGGCATCTGTGGCGGCTGGGGGAGAAGCTCGGCGCCGAGCCCAAGCACCCGGTCATCTTCGAGTGCGTCGGCGTGCCGGGCGTGATCGACAGCCTGCTCGACGGCGCGCCGCTGTTCTCGCGCGTGGTCGTGGTCGGCGTGTGCGTCGGCACCGACCAGATCACCCCGGCGATGGCGATCAACAAGGAGATCGACCTGCGCTTCGTGATCGGCTACACGCCGCTGGAGTTCCGCGACACGCTGCACATGCTCGCCGAGGGCAAGGTCGATCCGCGGCCGCTGATCACCGGCACCGTCGGGCTCGGCGGCGTGGAGAACGCGTTCGCCGCGCTGGGCGACGCCGAGGCCCACGCCAAGATCCTCGTCGACCCGCGCAGCGAGGCCGCGACACCCGTCGCTTGAGTTGATGCGCCCGCGAACCGACAAGAAGGGGGGAGAATGAGGATGCTGCGAATGACCTCCCGCGCCGCCCTGGGCGCGCTCGTCCTGCTCCTGGCCGGATCGGCGCCGGCGCTCGCGAGCTCCTCGCACCGGGCCCGCGCGCACCGCGCGCGCGTGGTCTCGCTGCGCACCGCCACGACCGCCCAGCCGACCTGTGGCGGCGAGCTACCCCCGACGGCCAAGCCCGGCGGCGGCGCGTGGAGCTGCACCTTCGACGACGAGTTCAACGCGTCGACCGGCGACTCGGGCGCGCTGAACACCGCGGTCTGGGTGCCGCAGGTCACCGCGACCAGCGGGTACACCACCGGTCCGCTGGGGGACGAGGCCTGCTACGAGAACTCGCCCAACAACATCTCGGTGTCGGGCGGCGCGCTGCACCTGACGGTCAGAAAGGCGGCGTCGCCCTTCCTCTGCGGCCTGCTCCCCACCCAGTACACCGCCGGGATGGTGAGCACCTACCACACCTTCAGCCAGACCTACGGGCGCTTTGAGGTGCGCGCGCTGCTGCCGCAGACGACGGCCAAGGGGCTGCAGGAGACGCTCTGGCTGTGGCCGGTCAACGACACCCTCTACGGCGCCTGGCCGCAGTCCGGCGAGGTCGACTTCTCGGAGTTCTACAGCGACTACTCCTCGCTGGACATCCCCTACATCCACTACGACTACAGCGCCTCGACGGTCAACCCGTCGACCAACACCAACGAGGTGACCTCGGCGAGCTGCCACATCTCGCTCTCGCAGTACAACGACTACGCGGTGGTGTGGAGCCCGGGGACCTTCACGATCACCATCAACGGCAACACCTGCCTGGTCGACAACTACGTGCCCGACAACGGCCTGGAGAGCCCCGAGCCGTTCAACCAGCCCTTCTTCGTCGCGCTCACGCAGGCGCTCGGCATCAGCGGCAACGCGTTCAACCCCGCGACCACGCCGCTGCCGGCGACCACGTCGATCGAGTACGTGCGCGTCTGGAAGTAGCTCGCCGCCGGCCGTTCACTGCCTGCACGCCGGATTCGAGTGACACGCTCATCGCCGGCCAGCCGAACGAGCTGCTCGCGCTCGCGAGTGACACCTTCGGCGTCACCTCGGTCGACTTGCAGGCGAACGGCACTGACCTCGGGACGATCGGGCCCGCGCCCTACGAATCCTCCTGGACGCCGCCCGACTCGCTCATCGGCCAGACGGCCACGCTCGAAGCGATCGCGACCAACGAGGCCGGGCAGACGACGACGGCGTCGGAGACCGTGGACGTGGTCGCGCCGAGCCAGAGCGCAACGAACACGGGCACGGGCACCGGAACCCAGACGAGCACGAACACGCAGACGGGCGTCGGCGGGACGACGACCACGACGACCACGGTCTCCACGACGGCGACCGTCGGCTCCTCGACCCCTCCGAGAGTGTCGCTGCCGGCTCGCTTCCTGACCGCGGCGGCCAAGGGCCTGAAGACCGTGGACCTGACCCCGACCGTGATCCCGGGGAGCTCCTCGGTGGTCGCGGTGAAGGTGACACTCGACGGCCGAACGATCTGCACGGAGCGGACGGCGCCCTTCACGTGTGTGTACCACCCCGAAGGGGCCGACCCGGGCACGGACACGATGATCGTCGTGGCGGCTGCCCAGAACGGGCAGGACGGGCAGGTCTCCGCGCGGGTGAAGATCGACCGGTTGGCCGCGAGGCTCCGCGTTCGAGCCAAAGCGAGGAGCGCGAAGTCCCTGGCGGTCTCCGGGAGCGTCGTACTGCCCAAGCACGTGACCGCCGCGGAGGGGTGCCACGGCAGCGTGAGGATCCGCCTGCGGTCCGGCAAGGCCACGCTTGCCGGCCCGCAGACCCTCGATCTCAGGGGCAAGTGCACCTTCGCCGGGCGCCTCGCCACGCGCGCGAGCAAGGGCGAGCTCGAGGTCACGTTCAGCGGGAACGCGGCGCTCGCCCCTGAGCGCGCCCACAAGGCGATCACGTAGCGGTGCGACGGGCTACCGCGGGCCTGATTCTCGGCCCGCGAAGCTGACCGTCACCACGAGCCCGCCCGCGAGACGGGGCTCGGCGCTCAGCGCCGCGCCGTGGGCGGTGGCGATGGCGCGCACGATCGACAAGCCCAGGCCGTGATGGCCGTCGGCGGCGGCGGTCCGCCGGCCGCCGAGCCGCTGGAAGGGCTCGAACAGCCGCTCGAGCTCATCCGCGGGGACGAGCGGCCCGGTGTTGGCGACCGACAGCAGCGCGTGTCCGTTGGTCGCGCCGGTGCGGATCTCGACGCGCCCGGCGGGGTCGTTGTACCGGACCGCGTTGTCGATCAGGCCACCGGGCTGTTCGCCGCCGGTTACGTGCAGATCTCCGGCGCGGACATCGCCCCGGGCCTGCTGGTCACGGACTCGCAGGGATGAGCACCTCCCCGCGCGAGCAGGGCCAGGCCGCGTTGGCGCTCGAACGCGTCGAGAAGACCTATCCCGGCGGCGTGGCCGCGCTGCGCGGGGTGAGCGTCGAGATCCCGCGCGGCGATCGCGTCGCGGTCGTCGGCCCGTCGGGGTCGGGCAAGACGACGATGCTGACGATCCTCGGCACGCTCGAGCGACCGACGGGCGGCCGGGTGCTGCTCGCCGGGCAGGACGTCGGCCAGGCCTCCGACCGCGACCTCGCCGGCCTGCGCGCCCACGAGATCGGCTTCGTCTTTCAGAGCTTTCACCTGCAGGACGGGATGAGCGCCCTGGACAACGTCGCCGGCGGCGCGCTGTACACCGGGCAACCGCTCAAGGAGCGGCGCCGGGCCGCGCAGCAGGCGCTCGAGCGCGTCGGCCTGCACCACCGGCTGACCCACCGGCCCACCGAGCTCTCCGGCGGCGAGCGCCAACGCGTCGCGATCGCCCGCGCGCTGGCCAAGCGTCCGTCGATCATCCTCGCCGACGAGCCGACCGGCAACCTGGACTCGCGCTCGGGCGGCGAGGTCATCGAGCTGCTGCACGGGCTGGCCCGCGACGGCGCGACGCTGGTGCTGATCACCCACGACGAGCACATCGCCGCGAGCTTCGATCGCCGGATCCAGATGCGCGACGGCGAGGTCGTCGGGGACCAGCGCGCATGAGCGTCGCCGCCGCGCCGCGGCCGCGGGCCCGTCTCGCGCCCCACGAGCTGCTCGGCGTCGCCCTGCAGGGGCTGCGCACGCGGCGGTTGCGAGCGGCGCTCTCCGCGCTCGGCATCGCGATCGGAATCGGCGCGATGGTCGCCGTCGTCGGCGTCTCCTCCTCCAGCCAGGCCAACCTGCTGGCCACGATCGACGCCCTGGGCACCAACCTGCTCACGGCCGCGCCGGGCAGCGACTTCCTGGGCTCGGACGCGGTGCTCCCCTCCACCGCGGTGCCGATGATCGACCACATGGGCGGCGTGCAGGACGACGTCGCCGTCTACCCGGTCGACAACCTCGTCGTCCTGCGCAACCCGTTCGTGCCGGCCGGGCAGACCGGGGGGCTCGGTGTCGACGCCGCCGGCGACGACCTTCCCCGCGTGCTCGGCACGAGGATGGCCTCCGGGCACTTCCTGAACGCGGTCAGCGACCGCTACCCCGAGGTCGTGCTCGGCGCCGACGCCGCCCAGGTCCTGCAGATCGCGCACGTCGGCGGTGGCGTGATGGTGTACATCGGCAACCGCTGGTTCGCGGTGATCGGCGTCCTGCGGCCGGTGGTGCTCGACTCGAGCCTGGACTCGACGGCGTTCGTCTCGCTGCCCGTCGCCGAGCAGTTCTTCCGGCTGGCGCCCAGCCCGGCGGAGATCTACGTGCGCGCCGACGTCGACGACGTCACCGGGGTCTCGGGCCTGCTCGCGCCCACCGCCGACCCGCAGGACGCCAGCGGCGTCGCGGTCACCCGACCAACCGACGCGCTGCAGGCGCGGGCCGCGGCCAAGGGCCAGTTCACCACGCTGCTGCTCGGGCTGGGCGCCGTCGCGCTGCTCGTCGGCGCGATCGGGATCGCCAACATCATGGTGATCTCGGTGCTCGAGCGGCGCGGGGAGATCGGGCTGCGGCGCGCGCTCGGCGCCACCCGGCGACACATCAGCGCCCAGTTCCTGACCGAGTCCGCACTGCTCGCCGCACTCGGCGGGATCGCCGGGCTGGCCGTCGGTATCGGCGCGACCGAGCTCTCCTGCCTGGCCCAGAAGCAGCCGTTCGTCGTCCCGCTCTACGCGCTGATCGGCGCGCCCACGGCCGGGCTGGTGATCGGCGCGCTCGCCGGGCTCTACCCGGCGGCCAAGGCCGCGCGCCTGAGCCCCACCGAGGCGCTGCGCGTGTAGCTCGCTCAGGACGAGACCATCGGCGCATCGCGTGCTCCTCTGATGGATATCGCGAGCCCGTAGCGCGCCGCGCGTCGCGGTGGCCGTTACCCGGGTGGGTACTCATCGACGGCTATTGAGCACTAAATCGATCGACTTTATGTATAAAAGGTTCGGTGATCGAGCTGATCGACAGCGAGCGCTGCACCCGTTGCAACATCTGCATCCGCGTCTGCCCGACCGACGTCTTTGAGCAGTTACCGGGCGCCCCCCCGAAGATCGCGCGCCAGGACGTGTGCCAGACGTGCTTCATGTGCGAGATCCACTGCCCCGATGACGCCATGTACGTGGCGCCGCTGCGGGAGCCGGCGCCCGCCGACAGCGTCCACCTGGATCTCACACGTCTGAAGGCAAACGGCTATCTCGGCAGCTTCCGCCATCGGCTCGGGTGGGGCGATGGTCTGCAGTCGCCCACGACACACGAGCAGCTTGTCGAGCTCGCGACCGTCGGCCCACGGCTGTTGGACCAGCCCGACAGCGACGTCAAGCCGCACGTGATCGGGTGAGCACCGCGACCGAGCCATTGGAGTTGGACACCGACGTGCTGGTGATCGGCGGCGGTCCTGCGGCGACCTGGGCGGCGCTCACCGCCCGGTCCGAGGGGGCGCGCGTGACCTTGGTCGACAAGGGCATGTGCGGCTCAAGTGGCGTCGCGCCGGCCGCGACCGTCGGTCACTGGTGGGTCGAGCCGGCCAAGCGCGCGGAGGCGATCATCGAGCGGGACGCAGTTGGAGGCAACCTCTCCGAGCGCTCCTGGATGCTCTCGCTGCTGGAGGAGACCTGGCGGCGTTGGCCGGAGCTCGGCCTCACCCATGGTTATCCCGCTGGTGGGATCTTCCGCCGTATGACGAGCCCGGGCGCCCGGCTCTGCCAGGGCCCGGTCTACCTGCGGGAGATGCGCCGGCGCGTGTCCCACTCTGGGGTTCGGATCCTGGATCACTCGCCCGCGCTGGAGTTGTTGGTAGACCCTGACGGTGCGGTCGTCGGCGCCGCCGGCGTCCAGCGGCAGAAGGGCCGGCCATGGCGGATCCGGGCCGGCGCGGTGATCCTCGCCACCGGTGGTTGCGCCTGGAAGAGCGGCTCGGCTCCAACGTCAACACGGGCGACGGGTACCTGATGGCCGCCGAGGTGGGCGTGTCCCTGTCTGGGATGGAGTTTTCCAACTACTACGGCATCGTGCCCAAGGGCTCGTCGATGGACAAGAACGGGTTCAACATGGTCTCCACCTTCTATGACGCTGACGGCAACGTCGTGCAGTCTGGTTGGAGCGGCGCGGCGGGCGCAGGCGGTGCCGGTGGCGGGCTTGTCGGCGGTCTCGCGGCAGCTGGGCCCGCGCCCGGCATTCCCCGCGGCGCCGCCGGCAGCGGCCAGAAGGCGGCGCTGATCCGCGCCCACCTTCAGGGGCCGGTCTTTCAGCGCCTGGATCTTGCGCCGCCGGAGGCTCGCGAGGGCATGCGCGCGCAGATGCCCAATTTCTTCATCACGCTCGACCGGCTCGGAATCGACCCGTTCCGTGACCGCTACGAGGTCGAGCTCGTTAACGAGGGCACCGTTCGCGGCACCGGCGGCGTGCGCGTCGTCGACGACACCTGCTGGACGGGCGTTCCGGGGCTGTGGGTAGCGGGTGACACCGCCTCACGGGAGGCGATCGTCGGCGGGTCAAGCGGAGCGGGAGCGCCGAACGCGGCCTGGACGATCTCGTCGGGAACCTGGTCTGGGCGAGCGGCGGCCGCGCACGCTCTCGCGCGGCGCTCGGATACCACCGGTACCGATGGGGCCGGCGACCGTACGCGGGCAGCCTCGGCCACGCCCTTCGTCGGACTGACCTCAACTGGCCGCGCCGGCCTGCGGCCGACCGGGTCGGCGCTGCCCTCCGGCTCCTGGCGCGAGCTCACCGAGGGCGTGCAGGCGGAACTCAACCCGCCGGCTAAGAACGGGCTTCGCTCGGCCGCCAAGCTGGACCGGTCGCTGCGGGAGCTCGACGCGCTGTGGCAGGCAGCCTGCTCCGGCCTGATCGGCGCGGACGGCCGCGAGCAGGTCTGGGCGCGGGAGACCGTCGCGATGATCGCCTCCGGCCGTTGGGCGTACCTGTCCGCGGCGGCCCGTAGGGAGAGCAGGGCGATGCACGTGCGCGAGGACTTCACCGGGCTGGACCCGGGCCAGCGCCACCGGGTCCTCGTCCACGGCGTGGACGACCCCCAGGTCTCCTTCGCGGAGATCGAGGACCCGGTGGTACCGGACTTCGAATACGCCGCCAAGGCCGCATGAGCAGTCTGATTTACAAAGCGAGACGAAGGAAAAGATGACCAACACCAAGTCGATCGCCGCCGCACGTCCCGAGCTGGCCGCGAACAACAACGGCGTCTGCGCGACGGCGGACGTCCTCGTGGTCGGTGGCGGCCCGGCCGGGTGCTGGGCTGCGATCAGCGCCGCCGAGAGCGGCGCCTCCGTCGTTCTCGTCGACAAGGGTTACTGCGGCACGTCCGGTGCCACCGCCAGCGGCGGCACCGGCGTCTGGTACGTCGAGCCGGACGCGGACGCCCGCGAGGAAGCGATCCAGAGCCGTGAGGGGCTCGGCGGCTGGCTGGTCGACCGCCGCTGGATGCACCGCGTGCTTGACAAGACCTATGAGCAGATGAACCGGCTGGCCGAGTGGGGGTACCCGTTTCCGGTCACCGCCGACGGTAAGCAGGTGCGCCGCGGGGTCCAGGGCCCCGAGTACATGCGCCGCATGCGCAAGCAGGTGGTCCGCTCCAGGGTCCGCATCCTGGACCAGTCGCCAGCGCTGGAGCTGCTGCAGGGCAGCGACGGTGGGGTCACCGGCGCCCGCGGTGTGCGCCGCCAGCAGGGTGACGCCTGGACCGTCCACGCGGGCGCCGTGGTCGTCGCCACCGGGGGCTGCGCCTTCCTGTCGGGCGGCCTCGGCTGCGATGTGCTGACCGGTGACGGCTCGCTGATGGCGGCCGAGGCCGGCGCCGAGTTCTCCGGCATGGAGTTTTCCAACTCCTACGCGATTTCCCCGACGTTCTCAACCGTCACCAAGACCGCCTTCTACAGGTTCGCGACCTTCTATACGGACGAGGGCCTGCTTGAAGGCGCCGGCGCCCAGCGCGGCCGCAGCGTGATCGCCAAGTCGCTGCTGATCGGGCCGGTCTACGCCCAGCTCGATCAGGCCCCGTCGCAGATCGAGGGCGCCCTGCGGGACGCGCAGCCGAACTTCTTCCTGCCCTTTGACCGTGAGGGGATCAATCCCTTCACCCAGCGCTTCCCGGTGACCCTTCGCCTCGAGGGCACCGTGCGCGGCACTGGTGGCCTGCGCCTGACCGACAATTACTGCGCTACCACGGTGCCGGGCCTCTTCGCGGCGGGCGATGCCGCCACCCGCGAGTTGATCTGCGGTGGCTTCACCGGCGGTGGTAGCCACAACTCCGCCTGGGCGCTGTCCTCGGGAAGCTGGGCTGGTGAGGGCGCTGCCGCCTACGCCAAGGCAGAGCGCGGCGCCTCCACGGGCGAACCGATCGGCGTTGCCGGGCTGAACCCAACCGCCGGCGTTGACCGCGAGTTGACCGCAGCGCTGGTCACCACGGCGGTGCAGGACGAGGTCCACCCCTACGACAAGAACTACTTTCGCACCAGGGACGCGCTGAAGCAGTCGCTGACGAACCTCGAGGACCTGTGGAACCGGGTCGAGACAGGCCTGCGCGGTGGCGACGGCTACCCGCCCTCTGGCGAGGCTTCCGCCACCGCACTGTTCCGCGCCCGTGAGGCAGCAGCGATGGTTGCCCACGCCCGCTGGATGTACAACGCGGCCAACGAGCGGACCGAGACCCGCGGCATGCACAAGCGCGCCGACCACCCGCAGCTGGATCCCTCCCAGCAACAGCGTCGCGTTGTGGGCGGCTTGACTGCGGTGTGGAACGGCCTGGACCCGGAGCGCCCCTACAGCAGCTTGGAGGTGGCCACGTGATCGAGCTGGTCTCAGAGAGCCGTTGCATCAAGTGCGACGCCTGCATTCGCGTCTGCCCGACCAACGTCTTTGAGCACGGCGAGGATCGGCTGCCGGTGATCGAGCGTCAGGCCGACTGCCAGACCTGCTTCATGTGCGAGGCCTGGTGCCCGACCGACGCGCTGTTCGTCGCACCGCAGACCACTCCGGTGGGCCGCAACTCGATCTACAGGAACGAGGCGGAGCTGATCGAGCGCGGGTTGCTGGGCAGCTACCGGCGGGAGATCGGCTGGGGCAAGGGCCGGCGTGAGGAGCCCGAGAAGGAAGGCATCCGTGCGATGATGGTCCAGCCGCTGGGCGTGGACAACCGCCGCGCGGCCGAAGCCGAGCAGCCTCAGTACGACATCGGTTTCAGCGTCGCCTACAACGACGAGGGTGAGGAGGCCGACGAGCCGCTGCGCGCCACGGGCTCGCCGCAGGAGTCACAGGGGCGGGCGGCATGAGCGCGGTCAGCTACGACTACGAGGTCGTCGTCGGCAAGGCGGCCGAGGACAGCGAGCGGCCCATCGCCAAGCGTATCGCCGGCGGTGGTCTCAGCGTCTGGCGGCGGATCTGGTCCTCGCGCGGGACGCGGTTTCTCGGCCCGCTGATACTGCTGGGGGTCTGGCAGCTGGCGGTGTCGGTCGGTCACGCCTCACCTCTCTCGCTGCCGTCACCGTCAAACGTCTTCACGACCGGCCGGCATCTGGTCGCCAACGGTACCCTCATCAGCGCGCTGCTGGTGTCGCTGCGCCGGGTCGGCCTGGGTCTAGCCCTCGGCGTCGCGATCGGCGGATCATTGGCGCTGCTGTCCAGCCTGTCGCTGGTCGGCGAGCGGCTGATCGACCCGGTCATGCATATGTTCCGGACGATGCCCGTGCTGGCGTTGTTGCCACTGTTCGTGGTCTGGTTCGGCATCGGTGAGAAGGCCAAGGTGTTCATCGTCGGCTGGGCGGTCGTCTTCCCGATCTACATAAACCTGTACGCGGGCGTTCGCAGCGTCGACGAGAAGCTGGTCACCGCCGGCAAGGTGCTCGGTCTCGGCCGCTGGGGCCTGATCCGTCACGTAATCCTGCCCGGCGCCTTGCCACAGTTCCTGACCGGACTGCGACTCGCACTCGGCGTCTCCTGGCTGGTCCTCGTGGCGGCGGAGGAGATCAACGCAACCTCCGGCCTCGGCTACATGATCACCAACGCCCAGAACCTGTCGGAGACGAACGTCATGTTCGTCGTCTTGATCGTGTTCAGCCTTCTCGGTCTGGCCACAGACATCCTCGTACGACTGATCGAAAGGTGGACGCTGTCATGGCGCTCGAGCTTCGTGACGAAGTAGCGACGGGCTCTGAGCCCGCCGTCACTCAGCCCTCGGCGCCCTTGCGGGCCCTCACGGGGGACACGGCATACGCGGGTGACCCGGCAGGTGCCGCCGGGTCGGCTCGGGCCGGGGAACCCGTTGTCAAGATCCGTGGCTACGGCCGACGCTTCGGCGACCGTGTGGTGCTGGAGGGCGTGGACTTGGACCTGGCCGACGGCGAGGTGGCCGCGCTGCTCGGCGCTTCCGGCTCCGGCAAGAGCACGCTGTTGCGGGCCCTGTGCGGCATCGACCACGGCGCCGACGGCCACGTGACTGTGCCCAAGGAGCGCGCCGTGGTCTTCCAGGACCACCGCCTGTTGCCGTGGAAGAAGGTTTGGCGCAACGTCCTGATCGGCGTCAAGGGCTCGAAGGCCGACGCACTGGCCGCCCTCCAGGAGGTCGGCATCGCCGGCCGCGCTGACGCCTGGCCGGGCACCCTGTCCGGCGGTGAATCCCAGCGCGTTGCCCTGGCGCGCGCGTTTATCCGCCGTCCGCGACTGTTGTTGCTTGACGAGCCGTTCGGCGCACTCGATGCGCTCACCCGACTGCGGATGCACGGGCTCCTGCGGGAGCTGTGCGCGCGCCACAACCCGGCGACCCTCCTCGTGACCCACGACGTGGATGAGGCGATCACGCTTGCTGACCGGATCCTCGTGATCTCAGACGGGCGTATCTCGCTTGATCACCGCGTCGGTGACGACGCCTCGGCCCGCAGCGGGACCGCGGCGCTGGCGCTGCGCGCGCGGCTATTGAGCGAACTCGGGGTCAACCCGAATCACCGTCCACACCAGAACCACGAGAAGCGTTGATGGACCTGATCGGCAACCGGGCCCGCGCTGACAAGCGCCGGCCAGTCCTCGCCGTGGCCGCAGTCGTGGCTGCGGTGGCGATCGCTGCCTGCGGGGGCGGCTCAAGCACTGCTACGTCGGGTGGCACTGCAGCGAGCGCGAGCACCTCGACGACCGCGTCCTACACCCTGAACGTCGGCTTCATCGGCACGACCGGCACCCTCACCGGGCCGGAGGGCTTCGCCTACTCCAACGGACTACTGCAGAAGTGGCTGGCGGCGGACGGCATCACCAACATCAACGTGGCGCAGTTCGCCAACGGCCCGCTGCTGACCGCGGCGATGATCGGCGGCAGCCTCGACATCGGCATCGTCGGTGACACGCCGGCCCTGATCGCCAATTCACACGGCCTGCCGGCCAAGCTCATCAACCAGGATGAGGTTGGCCTACCGGCCTGGATCGTCGGCCGTAGGGGCGTCACGTCGCTGAGTGAGCTGGCCGGCCAGACAGTGACCCGCCCGCAGGGCTCCTACATGGATCGCTACCTGCAAGGTGTCCTGGCCAACGATGGCCTGACCGGAAAGGTGCACCTGACCGCGATGCTGTTGCCGGAAGGCGTTCCGGCCGTTGAGTCCGGAGCACTGGCCGCAATTGCACTGCCGGCCTGGGATGCGGCCCCGATCGTCGGCCAGGGCGGCAACGTCCTGGCCAAGAGCGTGACCACGCCGGACATCGAAGGCACGGGTGTGACGATCGCCACAAACAAGGTCCTGGCTGCGCATCCCAACGTGGCGATGATCTGGGACGGCGTCCGGTTGAAGGCGATTGCCTACGCCAACGCCAACGCCAACGCCTTCTACGCCTTCGAGGCCAAGTCGGAGGGAATCAAGTCGGCCACCGCGGCGCAGCAGTTCCTGCCGCTCGGCGTCTACCCCGACGCCAACTACACGTCGGGCGGTCTCACCACCTTGCAGAAGACCCTCGACTTCCTCACTTCGGAGAACGAAGCCTCCGGGTTCTCAATCGACGGCTGGAAGGCCGCCGGAACGTGATCGGCTGGGCACCGGCCTTTGGCCTTGCACCCGCGGCGCGCAGTAACCCTCACTCAACCACTCAGGAGAAGCTATGAGTCCTATTCCTCCCATTGGCCGCGGTCTGCGCCGCCGGTCTCTGTGGGGCGCTGCCGCACTGGGAAGCGCGCTAGTTGTGGCCGCCTGCGGCAGCTCGTCGCCGACCACGTCCATCAATACGAGCGGCACATCCACCGGCGCGGGCTCGAGCACGCCGTACACGGTGAACTTTGGCTTCATCAACACCACGGCGACGATGACCGGGCCGTGGGGCTACGCCTATTCCAAGGGTCTGCTGCAGAAGTGGCTCAAGGCCGACGGGGTCACCCTCAATTTGTCGCATTTTGCCAACGGTCCGCTGCTGACGGCCGCGATGATCGGCGGTAGCGTCGACCTGGGCGTGCTCGGCGACACGCCGGGACTGATCGCCAAGTCGCAGGGCCTGCCGGCGCAGTTCGTCGACCAGCCGGAACTGGACCTGGTCGCGTGGATCGTGGCCCAGCCGCCGATCCACAGCGTCACCCAGCTTGCCGGCAAGACCGTCGCCGTGCAGCAGGGCTCCTACCTGGACCGCTACCTGCAAGGCCTGCTCGTCCAGGACGGCCTGATCAACAAGGTTCACCGCGTGGCGATGCTGAGCGCTGAGTCGACTCCGGCCTTCGAGGCTGGTTCGCTGGACGCGATTCTCAGCAGCCCGACGCAGTGGCCGCTGCTGGCGAAGACCGGCAAGCGCTACAACGTCATCGCCAAGAGCGAGATCACGCCCAGCTTGGAGGGGACCCAGGTCACGGTCGCCACCAACAAGATCCTGGCTGCGCACCCTGACATCGCTTCGATCTGGAACTCCGTGCGCGTGAAGTCGATCCAATACGCGGAGGCGAACGCCACCGCCTACTACCAGTGGGCGGCCGTGCAAGGCAACACCACGGCAGCGACCGAGGAGGAGGCCGCTCCGCTGTCCAGCTACCCGACCCCGAACTTCACAGCGGCCGGCATCAGCCAGCTTCAGGGGACGCTGAACTTCCTCGTCTCCCAGAAGGAAGCAACGCCGTTCTCGCTGCAGGCATGGGAGGTCAAGTCCTCATGACCCATCACACGACACTGCGCCGTCTGGCGCCTCCCGTTCTGAACGCTGATGCCCGGCGCGATCGTCGGCGGTCGGTCAAGTTCGGCGACCTCGTTGATACGCCGGCACCCCAGGCCGAGTCGTTCAACATGTCCGCCTGGGAAGCTTCCGGGAGCTGAGCGCGGCGGTGACGGCGAGCACGGCGGAGCGTCTCGCCTCGCATCGGCACTCGGTGGCTGGGTGACCGCTGGCCATGGAGTTCTCCACCATGGTCCTGTCGATGTTCGTCGACGCCGACGAGGAGCGCGGCGAAGAGGAACGTGTTCTCGCCGCGGCGATCGACCAGTCGCTGGTAGCCGCGCAGCTGGGTTTCAACCCCTGGTACACCGAGCACCACCACCGGGGACCGTGGCACAGCTCGCCGCTGCAGTTCGCCGCGTACATCGCGCCGCAGCTCCCGCCAGACATTCGGGTCGGCTTCGGCGTTCGGCCAGTCCCGTGCTACCACCCGGTACGCCTAGTCGAGCAGATGAACCTGCTGGACCAGCTCACCAAGGGCCATGCGCTGTTCGGGCTCGGGTCCGGATTTCCGGGGATCGAGCCGGTCTGCGCCGGGATCAGCGACGAGTACCACGGCTCGGGCGCGGCTACCCGTGACTCGCTCGAGGTGCTGGAACGGCTGTGGGACGACCAGGCCAGCGATGGGCCCTATGAGTTCCGGACCCCCGCCTACCGCGGCCGCGTGGTCAAGCGCGTCATCCCGGCGCCCTACGGCGGTAAGCGCCGCCCGACGATCATCCGCACCGCCCGCACCACTGCGGCGGCGGTCCAGGCGGCCCAGCGTGGCTGGCCCGCCTTCCTCGGCGGCTTCGGTGCCGACCTGGTCGAGCAGGCCGAGGCGTACCAGAGCACGGTGCTTACGGTCGACCACTCGGCGGAGGTCGTCGATGAGTGCCTGCGGTACTCGACCGTTGACTGGGTCGGGGTGGTGGTGTCCGAGCGCGAGCGCGAGCTACCGGAGCTGGTCGACCAAGCACAGGCCGAGCGCGCTACGCTGCGCGCCAAGCTGCCCGAGGGCGCACGTCAGCTCGCCGCCGGCGGTCCGCGCGGATCGCCGGCACGCCGGAGCGGATCGCCGAGAAGCTCTTCTATGTGCACAAGCTCGGGGTCGAGCACCTGTTGGTCCGCTTCATGGGGGAGTGGCACGGCCAGACCCGCTGGATCGCCGAGCAGTCGATGCGGCTGTTCTCCGAGCAGCTGATCCCGGCGTTCGACACCGGCGCGCGCCCACGCGAGCCGCTGGCGGTGAGCCAATGACCGCGACCGGCCCGGCCGCTCATCACACCGGCGTAGTTCGGTCCGGTGACGCGGAGCTGTTCTATCGCCGGTTCGGGAAGACCGGGGCGGTACCGTCCTGATCCTGCACGGCGCCGGCTACTACGACTCGGCCGACTGGATCGAGGTGGCGGCGGTGCTGGCCGGCGACCGCGAGGTCGTCGCCTACGACGCCCGCGGCTACGGCAACTCCAGCTGGAGCCTGTCGGCCAACTGCTCACTCGATGCCCAGCTGTCCGACATCGCGGCGTTGGCCGACCATCTCGGTTGGGAGCGGCCGGTCCTGCTGGGCCACTCGCGCGGCGGCTCCTTCACGCTGCGCTACGCGCACTCGTTCCCGGAACGGGTGGGGGCGGCGATCTTTCGCCGACACCTGCCCGGGACGACCGCCCGTGGCCCGGCTCCGGCCCGTCCCGCCGCCGTACCGTCCGCCCAGCCGGTCTACCCGACGCTCGCCGACGGCTCTCGCCTCGACCAGCCGCGACCCCGGCTCGCTGGCCCGACCGGAGGCGGTCGCGCGGCTCGAGCAGTTCTTCACGCTCGCGACGGACGGCCGCGGTGAGGCGACCCGGTCGCGCGGATGATCAGCGCCGGCATGCTTCGGTCGAGTGGATCCGCGAAGAGGTAAGGTGGATCCGCAAGGAGGTAAGCCACGCCCAATACGTGGAGATCGAGTCCGGCCACGACCTCGCAAGCGAGGCGCCGCAGGCGCTGATCGCGGCCGTCAGGCAGTTCCTCACCTGACACCGGTGGGGCCGGCGCAGGTCCAGCAGGCCCACGCCGGCTTCCAGTCACTCGGTCGCGATCAGGTTGCGGTCGCGGACGTTGTAGAGCCGCAGCCGAATCGCGTAGTCCCGGTCGCCCTCAGGTGGCGGGTGCTCACCGCGGTGCTGGCGCAGCTGCAGTCCCCAGTTGTCGCCGGTCCCCTGTGGCGGCTGGCCGTTCTCCCAGTTCATCGCTCGGCGGTAGCTGCCCAGGATCCCGGAGGCGATGACCGCCGCCTCGTCCAGGTCGACCTCCGGCGTCCGGATCGGCGACACGTAGATCGAATCCGTCGGGCAGTACAGCTCGCAGTTCATGCACGACGTGCAGTCATGCCGGCGCGCGATCTGAACGACTGTTGCGGATGGCTCGAACACGTCGGTCGGGCAGATCTCGACGCACCTGTTGCAGTTCGTGCAGGTGTCTGCGTTGATGAACTCGATCACCTCAGACTGCCTCCAGGGCGAGCCTGTCGCTCAACGTGTTTACGTGGCGAACCTTGCGCACCCACACCTCGTCGAGGCCACCTGAGATCAGGTGCTGGCCCTCGAACTCCGGATTGTAGTCCGGGAAGTCAGTGCGGCGGTGCAGCCCGCGTGACTCTGTGCGCTCCAGTGCCGAGGTGTAGATCCAGCGGCCCGCGGACAGCAGCGATGCTGCCTCGCGTGTGCTCAGTCGGTCACGGGCGGTCGCCTTGACGGTCGCCTGGGCCACCCAGCCGAAGCCGGGGATCGCATCACGCCACACGGACTCGAACCTGGCCAGGGAGGCCCTCAGGCCGGGACCGGTGCGCCAGTAGTTCTTGTCGAGTGGCAGCATCTCATCGCGGACGATCTCGATGATCTCCTCAGGTGAGACGTCGCGCTTGGCGTGCTGCGCAGCGCCGAAGCGGCCCGCTGCGATCACCTTGCGGGTGGCTGTCTGCTTGCCGTAGTTCGTGGCGAACCGCGCCGCCGACTGGCCGGCGAAATAGCCTGTCGCGAACGCCCAGGCAGACGCCGGGCCCCCGCCGGGAGGGCCACCTCCGGTGAGCTTCTCGCGGCTGGTGCAATCGCCGCCGGCGAACAGCCCGGGCACGCTCGTGGCGAGGTCGTCATCGATCGCGATGCCGCCACCCGCGCGCATCGTGCCTTCGAGCACGAAGTTGATCGGGTAACGCTCGTTGAACGGGTCGATGCCCTTGCGCTCGAAGTACTGGAACGCAATTGGATGGCTCCTGCGGATCAGATCCTGTGTGAGTGGATCATCGGTGCGGTCCAGCTGATCCCAGGCACCGCCGGTCTGCAATACCGCGTTGACCATGTTCCGGCCTTCTTTGGTCTTCTTCCCGTTCTTGTCGTAGTAGGTGCCGACGCCACTGCGGTAGGCGCCACGGGTCAGGTACGTCTCAGCCGGGGCGGCGTGGAACTGGCCGGTGAACTCCATGCCGGAGAACTCGGCGCCGATCTCGGCAGCCATCAGGTAGCCGTCACCGGTGTGGGTCTTGTCCCCGAGAATGCCGGACAGGAAGGCCGTGCCGCCCGTGGTCATCACGACTGCGCCAGCGCGGACCTGCCAGGTTTGGCCGGTCTGCTTGTTGACGCCGCGCGCGCCGGCCGCGGCGCCCTCGCTCGTCAGCAGCTCGAGCGCTGGTGAGTGGTCGAGGATCGTGACGGCGTGCTTGATCAGGATCGAGCGCAGGAACGCCATGATCGTCGGGCCGCGCAGGCTGCCGCGGTGC
Organism: Solirubrobacteraceae bacterium; assembly: GCA_036266975.1. Classification (GTDB taxonomy): domain Bacteria; phylum Actinomycetota; class Thermoleophilia; order Solirubrobacterales; family Solirubrobacteraceae; genus DATAWZ01. The sequence goes on along the minus strand of DATAWZ010000225.1, from coordinate 9,443 downwards.
TCCTTGGTGCCGTCCGGCGTGCGGGGCCACTCATAGCCCCACTTCGCGATGGCGTCCAGATTCGCGTAGCTCTGGTCGAAGACCCGGTAGCCCCAGGCTGGATCCGACAGGCCGTAGGCGATTGGCTGGCGCGCGTCCACGATCGTATCCCGCTGCTCCTGATCGTCGGGCATGATGTAGTAGATCCCGGTGTTCGCGCCGACGCCGAATGGCCCGGAGGTCCCGAGGTAGCCCTTCTCGGCGATCACGACACTGGCGCCCTCGTCGGCGGCGGCCAGGGCGGCCCAGGCTCCGGCCGGACCGCCGCCGATCACCAGCACGTCGCTGGTCTGGTCGATGTCGAACTGCTCCGTTGGGGATGGCATCGTCGTCAGCTCCGGGTCAGCTCGAGCGCCACCTCGATGGTGACGTCCCAGCCAAGGTTGAGGATGCCGGCGGCGAGCTCGTTGTTGAAGTCGATCCCGAAGCCCCGGCGGTCGACGGTCGTTGAGAGGTCGATCGCCAGGCGGTCGGAGGTATGGCCGTCGTTGTGCCTGACCTGGATCGGCCCGCGAACAGAGCCGGTGGCGGTGATCGGTTGAGCGATGCCCTTGATTGTCAGCTCGCCGTTGGCCTGGAGGCTGCCGTCAGCGCCGGTCGCCAGCGCCCCGGACCGGAAGCTCAGGGTGGGGTGGTTCTCCGCGTCGAACCAACGCTCGGACAGCAGGTGCTCCTTGAACAGCGCGTGGCCCTGCAGGTCGATGTTGTCCGCCCTGACCGAGCCGGACAGAACTTGGCCGGCGCCGTCATAGGCGCCGCTCACACCGGTGAAGCCGCCGCGGAAGCTCGCAATCCCGTGGTGGCGGATGCCGAAGCGCGCGGTGGAATGGATCGGGTCGATCTCCCAGGTGGCGGTCTCGGGCAGATCAGCGGTAAGGGTCAGGGTCATGGCGTGTCTCCGGGTTGGGGTCAGGGGCGGACTGGCGCGGGCGGCAGCGGTCCGGTTATTCTCCTAAAAGGCAATTGGTAAAGTGAGGTTTTGCCCCGGGAAGTACCTGATCGGGTATCGGGCGAGCTTGGGCGCCGCCGGGACCGGGCTGAGCAGTCACCATGGACCCCACCAATCCGACCTCGAACCACGACCCCGATCGGTCAGCGCAAGACGTCGAACTGCCCGACGGCTCGATCAAGCCGATGATCGTCGACGAACACGAGGCGACCCGGCTCGGCCTCGCGCTAATCCTTCGACGCCAGCCCTGGGTTGCGCGATGCCTGTTGGCAAGTGACGGCCATGAGGCGCAGGCGCTGGCCGCGCGTCACCATCCAGAGGTAGCGCTACTCGACATCTCAAATGCAGGCCCGCTGGTCGCCGATTGGACTGCGAGCCTACGGGGCGCACACCCAGGTATGGCGATCGTGCTCACGTCGCGCTGCGCCATGACGCTGTCGGGCTCCCCACGCACCCTCGGCGCTACCGCCTTTCTCCCGCCACGGACGGCGGTCTCCGAAATCGTGACCCACGTGCGCGCCGCGGTCCTTGCGCTGGATCACCCGCACCCCGCCCTGGCGGACCCGTCCTCAGTGGAGCTCACCGAACGCGAGCGACAGATCTTGCTGATGATCAGCGAGGGCGCGACCAACCGTGAGATCGCAAGCCGGCTCCACCTCGGGCCGGACAGCATCAAGAAGAACGCGAGCATGCTCTACAGGAAGCTGGGCGTACGCAACCGGATCGAGGCGGCCCGGTACGCGAGCTCCCTGTTCGGACCGGGTCGGCGCTGAAGATCGTCCGACTGACACCTCGTCCGTAAAGCGCAGATCGGAGGCCTGGAGAGCAGCCGGCTGATGATGATCGCCAAGGGCGGGCCCGCGCACGTGCCAGCGCGGCACGGTCAACAAGGTGTTCACGCCCTGGCGGGTGCGAACTCCTAGGCCACTGGGGGTGGTGCAGGGATCCGTCGCTCTGCGGTGGTTTTATACACCACCCCCCTACGCGCCGCCGGCGGGCTGCTCGGCAACCCAGGCCATGATCGCCTTCGAGGGGGTCACCACGGTCCCGTCGGCGAGCTTGAGCGCCGGGAGCTTGGTCGTACCGGTCGCCGCGCGCAGCTCCTCGCGCGAGCCCTTGCGCACGAACGGGATCGGGTTGCCGTGGCCGGCGATCACCTTCTCGTACGCGATCCCCTTGGCGTGCATCGCCTGCTGAATGCGGCGGCACGGATGCATCCGCGGGCCGCCCTCGTCAGCGTCGCACACGTACAGCGTGGGGGTGTCGGCCATCGTCGCTCTCCGATCGTGGGGTGTGCGCCGAGCCTACCCGCTGCGTCCCCTCTACGCTGGGGCCATTCTCGAGATCGACACGCCCCACGGCCCGGCGCGGATCCACCCCGACGAGGAGGTCTGGCGGGCGCCGGCCGTGCTCGTTCTCGGCCACGGCGCCGGCGGCGGCGTGGGGGCGCCCGATCTGCTCGCCGCCGCGCGTGCCGCCCGTTCGCTCGGGGCCGCCGTCGTGTTCGTCGAGCAGCCCTACCGGGTCGCGGGAAGGCGTTCGCCCGCCCCGGCGCGTCAGCTCGACGCGGCCTGGCTGGCGGTGATCGGCGCGCTGCGCCAGCGCACGGGCCCGGCGGCGCTGATCGTCGGCGGGCGCTCCTCGGGGGCGCGGGTCGCCTGCCGCACGGCCGCCGACGCCGGAGCGGCCGCCGTGCTGTGCCTGGCCTTCCCGCTGCACCCACCCGGTCGCGCGGACGACCCGGCCAAGAGCCGCCTGCCCGAGCTCGACGCGGCCGGAATGCCGGTGCTCGTCGTGCAGGGTGAGCGCGACCCGTTCGGGATGCCGCCGCCCGGCCCCGGGCGCACGGTCGTCGCGGTGGCCGCAGACCACTCCCTGCGTCGCGCCGAGCCCGTGCGCGCGGCGGTGAGCGAATGGCTCGCGCCGCTGGTCCAGGCGTTCAGAGAAGGTGGCTCAGCCGGTAGCTGAGCGACAGGCTGGGCATCGTGCTCCCGGCGACCGCGGGGACGGAGACGGGGTGGGTGCCGCCGAGGGTGACGGTCCCGACCCGCTGGCCGGCGGTGAGGGTCGTCCCGAGCGGCAGCAGGGTGACGCTCACGGGGTAGTGCAGCCCGTCCCAGCCGAGCTGGGTCAGCGGTGCGCTGGTGCGCACCACCACCCGGCTGCCGGCGGCGTTGGTGACGTAGGCGATCGCGGTGCCCTTCGGCAGGACCGCCCGCACGTGAATGGCGTCGGCCACCGAGTCCGCGAGGGCCTCGGCGGCGTCCAGCGCGGCCCCCACGATCACGTCGGTGCTCGACACGCCCGCGTCCTGCCCGAGGACCGCGCCGTAGACCGTCACCGGATGCCCATCGATGACCCGCCGGTTGGCGAACACGAAGCATCCGCCGGCCTCGCTGTCCGACCCGGTCTTGATGCCCACGAACCCGTCCTCTCCGGCGAGCTCGTCGTAGTTGCTCACCGTGCCGGCCACCGGCAGGGTGACCGCGCGCATCCGCACGATGTGCGCCAGCTCGGGCTCCTGCATCGCCACCTCGGCCAGGCGGACCTGGTCGGCGGCGGTCGAGACCGTGCTCGCCGTGAAGCCGCTCGGGTCGGTATAGGTGGTGTGGGTCATGCCCAGCGACTGCGCCGTCGCGTTCATGCGCGCGACGAACGCCGCCTGCGAGCCGGCGACGTAGTTGGCGAGCAGCGCGGCGATGTTGTTGGCCGACGGGATCAGCAGCGCCTCGAGCAGCTGCGCCTCGTCGAGCACCTCGCCCTTGGCCACCGGCACCGTCGATTGCGATTCGGAGACCCGCTGCTGGTAGTCGGCGACGTCGCCGGCGCTGATCTTGACCCGAAAGCCCCGCTGGCCAGCGGCGATCGGGTACGCCCGCAGGGTCAGGTAGGCGGTCATGACCTTGGCCACGCTCGCGATCGGCAGCGGGGCCTCGCCGCCCGAGGCGCCCACGGTGCCGATCCCCGGGACCGCGGCGGCCGCCTCGCCCTCGGTCGGCCAGACGGGCCGCAGATCGCCGCCGGGGAACCGCACGATCGAGGGCAGCACCCGCTGGGCGTGCAGGACCGGCGTCGCTTCGGTCTGTAGCCGGACAGCGCCGGCGACGGCGACGACGACGAGCACGGCGATCATCGTGAGCGAGACGACGACGACCGTTCTCCGGGGGGTCCGGCTGCCGCGGGCGGAGGTCACCAACGGCACGTAGGGTGACACACGGCCCGGCTACCCTCCGGCCTCCTGCGCGAGTCGCGCGAGGACGCCGCGCACGCCCGCCCGGATCGCCGGGTCGGCGATCAGCCTGTCGTCGCCGACCTCCGCGCGGGGGACGGGAATCCGCACGCACGCCGCCTCGACGATCCGCGAGCCGGTGTAGCCGAGCACCGTGCGCAGCGAGTCGTGGGCGAGCCGGGCGCCGGTCGGGGCCGCCGCTCCGGCGGCGTTGACCCACGCGACCGGCAGGCCGTAGGTCTCCCCGCCGCCGACGCTCCAGTCGAGCAGGTTCTTGAGCGCCCCCGGCAGCGCGCCGGCGTATTCGGGGGTGCAGAACAGCAGCGCGTCGGTGGCCGCGAGCGCCCCCCGCAGCTCGGCCACCGGCGCGGGCGGGCGACCGCCGTCGGGATCGTCGTCGGGGTTGAAGTGGGGCAGCCCGGCCAGGCCCTCGTAGAGGACCGCGCTCACCCCGGGCGGCTCGAGTGCGGCCGCCGTGCGCAGCAGCGCCGTGTTGGTCGACCCGGCGCGCAGGCTGCCCGAGATCATCAGCACCTGGCAGCGCCCGGGGAGGCCCCGAGCGCCGCGCTTTTTATCCCCAATCATCCAGGACGTGCGCTCACCGGCAGCGCCGCGCCGTCGAGGTAGACGCTCGCGAGCATGCGCGCGACATCGGCCGCCGACATCGCGCCCTGCGGCTCGTACCAGAAGATCGTCCAGTTCAGGAGGTTCAGTAGCGAGAGGGTCAGCGGACGGGCCTCGTAGTCCGACCGCAGGCGGCCCTCGCGCTGCTCGGCGGCGATCACGCCCTCCACGAGCAGCTCATAGTCGCGCCGCAGCGCGACGACACGCGCCCGGCGCTCCCCGGACAGCGAGCCGGACTCGAGCAGCATCGTCGCGTGCATGTCGCGATCGGCCAGCGCGACGAGCAGGTGGCGCTCGATCATCGGCCGCAGCGGCTCGTCCTCGCGCTCGATCACCTCGCGCACGTCGGCGGTGACGCGGCGCAGGCTCTCGATGCAGAGCCATTCGAGGATCGCCTCCTTGGACTGCACGTGGTGGTAGAGCGTGGCCTTGCGGATCCCCAGCAGCTCGGCCAGCTCGCGCATCGAGCTCTCGGCGTAGCCCTTGCGCCGGAACAGCTCGGCGGCGGTGTCCATCACCCGATCGGCCGTGCGCTCGGTCATGGCCGCGGCGTGAGCAGGTACTCGGACAGGTCGGGCTCGCGGGTCATGCGCCAGTAGTCGATCAGCCGCCAGGGCGAGTTGGTCACGACCCGGCCGGCGGCGTTCCGATACCAGGTGCTCGCGCCGCGGTGCGACCAGATCATCCGCTGATGCGCGGCGTCCACGCGCTCGACGTAGTCGTCGTGGACCGCCTCGCGCACCTCGACCGCGGCGAGGTCGCGGTCGAGCATCGCGCGCAGCATGCCCATCACGTAGCGAACCTGCAGCTCGGCGTGGAAGACGACGCTCCCGCCGTGCCCGAGGTTCGTGTTGGGCCCGTACAGGCAGAAGAGGTTGGGAAAGCCGGGCACGGTGATCCCCAGGTGCGCGCTCGCGTCGTCCTCGCCCCAGACGTCGCGTAGGACGACCCCGTCGCGCCCGACGACCTGCAGCGGCCAGAGCATCCGCCGCGCCCGAAAGCCGGTCGCGTAGACGAGCACGTCGGCGCGGTGAAGACGCCCGTCGGCCGTGCGCAGGCCGTCGGGCTCGATCTGCGTGATCGCGTCGGTGACCAGCTCGACGTCGTCGCGGCGCATGGTCGCAAACCAGCCCGTGTCCATCAGCATCCGCTTGAAGTAGGGCGGATAGGTCGGCAGGCAGCGCGCGATCAGATCCTCGCGGCCGGCGAGCGTGGAGCGGATGTGCTCGGTGAGGAACTCGCGGTGGGCGTCGTTGGCCGCGTTGATCGAGCGCTCCTGGTCGGGCCAGTCGGGGTCGATCTGCAGCGTCGGCCAGATGTTGTCGTTCCACAGCCAGAACTGGCGGAAGCGGTACCAGCCCGCGTAGAGGGGAACGTGGGCCAGCAGCCAGCGCGCGTCCTCGCTGACCTCGCGGTCGAGGTCGGGGTTGGGGACCGCCCACTGGGGCGAGCGCTGCAGCACCGTGACCTTCTCGGCCACCCCGGCGATCGCCGGCACGAGTTGCATCGAGCTGGCGCCGGTGCCGATCACCGCGACCCGTCGCCCGGCGACGTCGATCGAGGGGTTCCACTCCGCGGTGTGCATCGCGGGGCCGGCGAAGCGCTCCGCGCCGGTGATCGCCGGGATGCTGGGGCGGTTCAGCTGTCCGACCGCGGAGACCAGGACGTCCGCCTCGAGCGCGCCGGTGGAGGTCTGCAGTCGCCAGCGCGAGCCCTCCCATCGGGCGCCGAGCAGCTCGGTGTCGAAGCGGATGTGGGGGCGCACGTCGTAGCGGTCGGCCAGGCGCTCCAGGTAGGCGCGGATGCGCGCGCCTCGGGAGTAGTAGCCGGGCCAGTCGGGCTGGGCCGCGAAGGACAGCTGGTAGAGGTGGCTGGGGGAGTCGACCTTGACGCCGGGGTAGACGTTCTCGCGCCAGACCCCGCCGAGCGCCGGCGCCTGCTCGAGCACGACGTAGGGGATCCGCGCCCGCGCGCACTTGATCGCCATGCACAGCCCCGAGAAGCCGGCGCCGACGATGACCACGTCGAGCGCGTCGGTGCGCATCCGGGTGTGGCTCGTGGCCCACGGCTCGTCGCGGTCGCGCAGCCCGATCTCCTCGCTCGCCAGCTCGACGTACTCCTCGCCGACCTGCTCGCCGATAAAGATGCTCATCATCCGAACGAACCGCTCGGGCGGGACGGGCGCCGCGTCCGCGCCTTCGCGCCACTCGCCCAGCGCCGCGAGCGCCGCCGCGCGGATCTCGTCGCGCACCTCCTCGCCGAGCCCGCCGTCGTCGGGGTCGCGAAACCCGCGCGGGCGCGCCGGCCGGTAGCGCTCGCCGAGCCAGCGCTCATCGCCGGTGAGCTGGACGAGCACCATCAGCAGCGTGGGATAGTGCGCGCCCTGCAGCGCCTGCTCGGCGCTCAGCACTGGGTGCGCACGCCCGGCTCGTCAGGCAGGACAACGCCCTCGAGCATCGCGCGCAGGCGGGCCAGATCCTTTGTCCGCTTGGGCAGCGTTCGGGGGATTTCGGGGATAAGCATGTACAGCCGGGGGCGCTTCCAACGCTCGAGGTTCACTTGGCAGTGGTGGTCGAGCTCCTCCGCCGAGACGTCCCCGACCACGAAGGCGGCGGGGACCTCGCCAAAGCGCTCGTGCGCGACCCCGATGCAGGCGACGTCGACGACCGCGGGGTGGCGGCGCAGCATCTCCTCGACCTCGACCAGCGAGAGCTTCTCGGCGCCGCTGTTGATGATGTCGTCGGTCCGGCCGCCGACCCAGTACCAGCCGTCCTCGTCGACGTGGGCCAAGTCGCGCGTGTGCAGGAACCCCTCCTCGTCGAACGCCTCGGCCGTGCGCTCGGGGTCGTTGTGGTAGCCGGGGGTGATCACCCCGCCGCGCACGCAGATCTCGCCCTGCACGCCGGGCTGCTCGATCCGGTGGCCGCTGGCCGGGTCCTTCAGGACGAGCTCGCACAGCTCGATGATCGGGCGCCCGCACGACCCCGCCGGCGCGGGCTCGCCGTGGGCGGCGAGCGGCTTGAGGATCCCCACCGGCATCGACTCGGTCATTCCGTAGGAGTTCGAGACCTTCATTCCGCGCGCGAGCAGCGCACGCTCGAGCTCGGCGCCCACCGGCTCCCCGCACAGGATCGCGTTGACGCCCTGCAGCGGCAGGTCGTCGTAGTCGGCGCGGCGCATCAGATCGCGGATCATCGTCGGCACCCAGAAGTAGATCCACGTCACGCCGTGCTCACGGATCAGCCTCGCGCACAGCTCGGCGTCCCAGCCGCCGCTGAGGATCACGGTGCCGCGCGCCATCACCCACTTCAGAGCGTCGTGGATCCCGCCGGAGTGGCACAGCGAGATGACCGTGAGGTTGACGTCGCGCGAGGTCAGCCGGTCGTAGAACAGCGAGGCCTGCGCGGAAACGCCCAGGCGACCATGGGGAAAGATGACCCCCTTGGCCACGCCGGAGGTCCCGCCGGTGAAGTTGACCGCGGCGATGTCCTCGGCGGTGCGCAGCGTCATCGCCACCCGCTCGCCCGCCGCGGCGGCGCTCAGCGCCCGCAGGTCGGGCAGATCGTCCGGGACCTTCGGGCCGCAGACGAGCAGCCGCTCCACGCCGGTGCGGACGAGCAACTCGCGGCCCACGTCCACGTGGTCGGAGCCGACGACGAGCACGCGCACTCGCGAGCGCTCGGCGTCCATCGCGAACTTCTCCAGGTGCAGGGCACGGTTGAAGCCGCTGAACGTCGCTCCCAGCCGCAGCACTCCGTAGAACAGCGCGGTGTGCCAGCAGTCGTCGCCCATGAGCGTGGCCACCACGTCGCCCGGTCGGACGCCCCCCTCGCGCCGCAGCGCCGCCGCGAGCGCCTGCGCGCGCGCCTGCAGTTCGGCGTAGGTCAGCTGCTCGCCGCCACGCCCGTCGACGAGCGCGAGCCGCTGCGGTGACTCGTCCGCCGCGTGCTCGAGCCACCAGGCGACGTTCATGCGACCGTCACCTGCGGGATCACGCGCTCGGCGGTGTCGTAGCTCGGATGCATCGGACGACCCGTCGCGACACTACCGACCGGCCGGTCGGGCGTCAACGGCCGGGGCGCGCGAGTAGGCTACGGCGATGCGGCGGCGATGCGGGCCCTGGTGCAGCGCGGCCGCGGCCGCTTCGTGATCGAGGACCGACCCGAGCCGCGGCCGGGCCCGGGCGAGCTGCTGTTGCGGCCCGCCTTCGTCGGGTTGTGCGTGACCGAGAAGCACATCTACGAGGGGCTCGCCCGGGCGGGCGTGGGGCGACGGACTCGTGCACGAGTTCAGCGCGGTCGTGCACCGAGCCGGCGACCAGGTCGAGGGTTGGTCGGTCGGCGAGCGGGTGGTGGTCGACCCGCGGGGGCACTGCCGGCAGTGCCCCCAGTGCCACGGCGGGCTGATGAGTCTGTGCGAGAACGGGGTGCGCTGGCTGGGAGTCGCCGACGCGCGCGACGGCGGCTTTGCCGAGCTGCTGGTGGCGCCGGCGTACGGCTGCCTTCGCCTGCCCGACGGGCTCGCCCTCGACGCCGCCGCGCTCACCGAGCGGCTCGCGTGCGCCACGCGCGCCGTGCGCGGCAGCCACCTCGCCGCGGGCGA
>DATAWZ010000224.1:0-2397 GCA_036266975.1 Solirubrobacteraceae bacterium | reverse complement strand
CGGCACGTCGCCCGCAGGCGTCCGGACCTCGCCGCCGCCCGGCGCGCGGGTGGTGGCCGCCTCGGGAGCGGCGCCGTCCCCGGTGCATACATCCCCGGCGGGCATCGCCGAGGCGGCCTCGCGCTCGGGCCAGCGGACGCCGCGGCCGCCGATGTCCTCGAGCGTGAGCCCGGCGTAGAACGGCACTGCCTCGACCAGCTGGGCAAACGCCATCGGCGAGGTGAGCACCTCGGTGTCGAGGCCGGCGCGGCGCGCCAGCTCGGCGATCACCGACCAGCTGGAGCGGACCTCCCCGGGGTGGGCGATCGCGGTGCGCAGGCGCTGCAGGCGCCCGTCGGGATGAACGATCGTGCCCTCCTTCTCGGCGTAGGACTCCGCCGGGAAGATCACGTTGGCATGCTCGGCCAGCCCCTCGGTGAGCACCGAGGCGTGCGCCACGACGATGCCGGAGCCGTGAAGTGCCTGCTCCCACAGCGCGCGGTCGGGCTGGTCGCGGATGGGATCGGTCTGGAACAAGTAGAGCGCGGTGAGCTCGCCGGCGACGACCGCGCGCGCGATCTCGGTGGCGCCCCGCCCGGGGGTGGCGAGGTCGCCGTAGCCCGGGCCGGTGCCGGGGAGCGCCCCGGCCTCGCGCAGGCCGCGCCCGTTGGCGCCGGCCGGGATCTCGAGCAGGCCCGCCCCCTCGCGGCCGGCCAGCCCGAGCCGGCCGGCGATGCTGAGCAGCGTGCGCAGCGCGGCGGGGCCGAGTTGACGCTCGCCGTACAGGATCACGATGTCCTCGCCGCCGTCGCGCAGCAGCGCAGCCAGCTCGGCGACGTCGGCAGCCGCCCCGTCCCCGGTGCCGTCGCCGGCCAGGGCAAGATCCAGCGAGGCCAGGAACACCGCCTCGTCCCCGGGCGCGAAGCGGATGCTGAGCCGGGCGTTCGGGTCCAGGGCGCTCGGGCGGGCGGTGGCGATGGCCAGGTGCACGCCGTGGCGCCGCACGCCCTTGCGGATCCGCAGGTCGAAGATCGGCGCGTCGTCGAGCGGCTCGCACCCGAGCACGACCACGGTGTGTGCGAACTCGAGGTCGGGCACAGTGGCCTGGAGCGCGGGTGCGGCCAGCGCCCGGGTCAGGCTCGCGTCGAGCGACTCGCCCACGCGCGAGTCGATGTCGGCGCTGTCGAGCGCCTCGCGCATCAGGCGCCCGAGCAGGAAGCCCTCCTCGTTGGTGGCCTGGCCGCCGACCAGCGTGCCGACCGCGCCCTTGTGCCGGGCCAGGCCGGCGGCGGCGTCGAGCGCGCGCTCCCACGAGACCGGGCGCAGGTTGCCGCCGTCGCGCACGAGCGGCTGGGTGATGCGCTCGTCGACGTGGATGGCCTGGTAGGCGAAACGGCCCTTGTCGCACAGCCAGCCGTCGTCGACGTCCGGGTTGCCGCCCGGACCGCCGCCGGTGGCCGCGCCGGTCGCGTCGCGACTCCGCACCCGCACGACCTTCTCGTCACGGACCGTGAACTCGACGTTGCACTGCGACGGGCACAGCATGCAGATGCCGCCGGCTCCCTCGATGTCCCACGGCCGGGCCCGGAAGCGGTAGGGCTGAGAGGTGAGCGCGCCGACCGGGCACAGCTCGACGATGTTGCCGCTGAACGGCGCGACGTACGGATGCCCGTTGTGGGTGCCGACGAACGTGTGGGCGCCGCGCTCGGTGAAGATCAGCTGGTAGTCCTCGGAGATCTCCTGGGAGAAGCGCACGCAGCGGTAGCAGAGGATGCAGCGCTCGCGGTCGATCGCGATCAGGGGAGACAGCGCAAGCGGCTTCTCGAAGTGCCGCTTGGGCTCGATGAAGCGCGAGCGCCCGAGGCCCCAGCCGAACGTGATGTCCTGTAGCGGGCACTCGCCGCCCTTGTCGCACACCGGGCAGTCGAGCGGGTGGTTGACCAGCAGGAACTCGACGATCGCGTTCTGGGCGTGGTGGACTCGGTCGGTCTGGGTGTGGACGACCATGCCGTCCTTGACCGGCGTCGAACACGAAGTCTGGAGCTTCGGGATGCCCTCGATCTCGACCAGGCACATCCGGCACGCCCCCACCGGGCTACCCAGGGCCGGCTCGTAGCAGAAGTAGGGGATTTCGATGTCGTTGGCCTTGGCCGCGTCCACGAGCATCGCGCCCTCGACGGCACTGCACTCGCGGCCGTCGATCGTCAGCTGAATGATGTTCTGCTTGGGGCGTGGCATGCGAAGGGCGGTGGCTAGTGCACGGGGAAGGGGCCGGCGTGCTCGTCCGCAACGCCTATCGGGACGACGTCGTCCAGCGGTGCCCCCTCGGCGCGCTCGCGCGCGGCCTCGATCTCGGCCTCGAGCTCGTCGCGGAACTTCGCGACCAGCGAGCCGATCGGCATGGCCATCGCGTCGCCC
>DATAWZ010000223.1:0-14221 GCA_036266975.1 Solirubrobacteraceae bacterium | reverse complement strand
CCCTGGAGGTCGTGCGCCGCTTCCCCGAGGCGGGCGTGCCGCTGCTTGGCGTGTGCCTCGGCCACCAGTCGCTCGCCCAAGCGTTCGGCGGGCGCGTGGTGACGCACGCGCCCGTGCACGGCAAGACGACGACGATCACCCGGTCGTAGCCGCGGACGAGCAGCGCCTCGACAGTCGCGTGGTTGTTGCGCACGACCTCGAGCTCGGCGCCGAGCTCACCGAGGTACTGCACCAGGTTGTAGGTGAAGCTGTCGTAGTTGTCGACGACGAGCACGCGCACAGCGATCACTCCCACTCCGGCTGCGCACACGCCAGCTCGACCGCGCGCATGACCGCGGTCGCCTTGGCCACCGACTCGCGGTACTCGTAGTCGGGCTTGGCGTCGGCGACCGTCCCGCCGCCGGCCTGCACGTGGGCCACGCCGTCCTTGACCACGACCGTGCGGATGTGGATGCAGGTGTCGAGGTCACCGGCGTAGGACAGGTAGCCGACCGCGCCGCCGTAGCCGCCCCGCTTGACCGGCTCGAGCTCGTCGATGATCTGCATCGCGCGAACCTTGGGCGCGCCCGACAGCGTCCCGGCGGGGAGCACCGAGCGCAGCGCGTCCATCGAGCCGACCTCCTCGCGGAGCGTCCCGGAGACGCTCGAGACGATGTGCATCACGTGGCTGTAGAGCTCGACCTCCATCATCCGGTCGACCTTGACGCTGCCGTACTCGCACACCCGACCCAGGTCGTTGCGCCCGAGGTCGACGAGCATCACGTGCTCGGCGCGCTCCTTCTCGTCCTCGAGGAGCTCGGCGGCGAGGCGCTCGTCCTCGGCGTGGCTGGCCCCCCGCGGGCGGGTGCCGGCGATCGGGCGCGTGGAGACCGTGCGCCCGGTCACGGTCAGCAGCGGCTCGGGCGAGGCCCCCGCGACCTGGAAGTCGCCGAAGTCAAGGAAGTACATGTACGGACTCGGGTTCACCGCGCGCAGCCCGCGATAGATCGAGAACGCCTCGATCGGTACCGGAGCGCTCCAGCGCTGGGAGGGCACGACCTGGAAGGCGTCGCCGGCGTAGACGTACTCGATGATGCGCGCGACCGTCGCCTCGAACTGTTCGCGTGTCATGTTCGGCTCGAACGTCGGCGCGACGCGCTCGCCGGCGGGCGCCGGCCGCGGGACCAGGCGCTCGGCGAGCGACGCGCGCACGGCCGCGATCTCCTCGCACGCCGCAGCGTAAGCCGCGTCGACGTCGCCGCCGAGCGGCATCTGGACGAGGATCGTGATCGTGTGGCGCAGGTGGTCGAAGATCACCATCACGTCCGAGAGCATCAGCGCCATGTCGGGTAGGCCAAGCGGGTCGGGGTTCGGCGGCCCGAGCGGCTCGACCGTGCGGACGAGGTCGAAGGCGAAGAAGCCGACCGCGCCGCCGGAGAACGGCGGCAGCTCCCCGGCCGGCGCGGGCCGCGTCTGGGCGACCGCCGCGGCGGCGATCGCGTACGGGTTCCCCTCGTCGCCCAGGTGCCAGCGCAGCACCTCGCGCGGGCGCAGTCCCAGGAACGTCCAGCGCCCGACCTGGCCCTGGTCGGCCGATTCGAGCAGAAACGCCGGGCCCCCGGCGGTGCGCAGCTTCAGGAACGCAGAGACCGGCGTCTCACAGTCGTCGATGAACGTGTGGCGGACGGGGACGTGCGTGTACGGCCCGCCGAGCGCCCGCACCTCCTCGAGCGAGGGCTCAGCGGCGACGGCCATCGAGGACCCGCTCGGCGTCGGCGAGCGCGCGTCCGCGGCCCCTGAGCAAGACGAGCAGGTGGTAGAGCACGTCGGCGGCCTCCTCGTCGACGCGTTCGTCGCTCTCCTCGCGCGCGGCCCGGGCGACCTCCTCGGCCTCCTCCATGACCTTCTCGCCGATGAACGGCGGGTTATCGAGCAGCGTGACGGTGTAGGAGCCCTCGGGGCGCTCGCGGGCGCGGTCGGCGAGCGTGCGCTCGAGCTCAGGCAGCGCCTCGTGCGGGGCCCGGTGCTCGACCTCGCCGCGATGGAAGCACGTCCGCTCGCCGGTGTGGCAGGCCGGCCCGGCCGGCTCGACGAGCGCGAGCACGGCATCGCCGTCGCAGTCCAGGCGCAGCGCCCGGACCGCCTGGGTGTTGCCCGTCGTCGCGCCCTTGTGCCAGAGCTCCTGTCGCGAGCGGCTCCACAGATGCAGCTCGCCGGTCGCGAGCGTGCGCTCGAACGCGAGGCGGTTGATGTACGCGAGCGTGAGCACCTCGCCGGTGTTCCAGTCCTGGATCACGCAGGGCGCGAGGCCGCGCTCGTCGAAGGCGATCTCGTCCGGGCTCAGTGCGGGCGACATGCGCGCGATTCTAGGTCGCGGCGGCCGGGGTCCCGATCAGGGCACGCTCGCGCTCGGGATTCAAACCGGCCCCGCGCGGGCGCTCGAGTCCCTGCTCGCGCTCCCAGGCCAGCAGGTCGACGAGCACCCCTCGAGCGAGCGGTCGTGCAGTCCGGCCGCGCTCGCGACCGCCCCCGACCGCGCCTGGAAGCCCTCCCCGCCGGGCTCGGCGATCCACATCGGCAGCGAGTCAGGGCCCATGTACTCGACAACGCCGTTCGCGGTGAGCCAGTCGGCGGGCGCGGCAGTGAGCGGCGCGGTGTGCCCGCCGACGGCGCGCGAGCGTGCGACCCATTCGGCAAGGGGACACGATCGGCCCGACCGGGTTGAACGTGCTCGCGGTGCCCGCGGCGGCCGCGTCGAGCAGCCAGGCCGCCCGGTCGCGCACATCGATCACCTGAGTCGGGGCATCGGGCGTATCGGGCACGAGCATCGGGGACAGCGGGTCGCGGGCGGCGCGGGCCACCCAGTAACCCGAGCGGCCGGTGTGGTCGCCCGGGCCGCCGATCAGGCCGGCGCGAGCGATCAGCAACCGGTCGCCGACGGCGCGTCGGCTCGCGGCCTCGCACGCGGCCTTGGCCTCGCCGTACCGCTCGCGGGCGGCCTGGTCGAGATCCTTCGCCGGCGACGTGGGCGCGGTCTCGTCGGCGCCCGGGGTGGCCTGGGCGGCATACACGCTGCACGACGAGACGTAGGTCCGGTGCCGGGCCTGCGGCGCGATCGCCTCGACGGCGCCGCGCACGAAGCCGGGCTGCCAGGAGACCTCGATGACCGCGTCCCACTCCGTGCCCCGGGCTCGCGCGCAGGCCGCCGGGTCGCGGCGGTCGGCCGCGATCAGGACGGCGCCGGGGGCGACGGCACCGCTCTCGCCGCGGGCCAGGCAGCTCACCGCGTGGCCGCGAGCGACGGACTGCGCGACGAGTTCGCGACCGAGCCAGGCGGGCCGAGGATCGGCACCTTCATCGCGCCTCCCAGGCAACGAGCGCCGCCAGCACCGCGCTCACGCCGGCGGCCGGTATCCAGGCGTGGCCGTGCGCGCTCACCGCGAAGACGAGCAGGCACGCCGCCGCGGCGAGGATGTTCGGGACCGGCCAGTCGCCGATCAGTCGCCGCCGGAAGGCGGCGTGGCCGAGCAGATAGACGGCGACGCCCGCGCACAGCGTCAGCCGCGCAGCGTCGGTCAGCGGCGCGTCGATGTGGGTGACCGCGTCGCGGGCGCCGACCGCGAAGATGATGATGCCGGCGACGAGGATCAGGTGCGCATACGCGTAGGCGTCGGTGGCGGCGACGACGGGGTCCGGGTGGACGGCCAGCCGCTCGCGCGCCATGTCGGCCACGCGGTCGAAGTAGGTCCACCACAGCCCGACGGTGATCAGCAGCGTGAGCCCGACGCCGGCGACCGCCGCCGCGCTCGGCGCGTGGCCGCTGGCGCCGATGCCGATCCCCGCAACCGACTCCCCCAGGCAGATGATGATGAACAGGCCGTAGCGCTCGGCGAAATGCTCCACGGCCATGCTCTGCAGCCCGCGGATGCGCCGCCGGCCGATGATCCCGGGCCCACAGAGGTCGATCGCCACCGCCGGCGCCCACAGCGCGACGCGGCCCGAGCCGTGCACGAAGGCGCCGGCCAGGAGCAGCGCCAGGCCGACGACGATCGTGAACGCGAAGCCGCCGATCGACGCCATGCGCGCGTTGCCGCGGCGTGCGGCATCGACGTACAACCCGAGGTACAGCAGCCGCACGCACGCGTAGGTGATCGCGAACAGGGCACCCTCGCCGCCGAACGCGCGCGGAACCGCAAGGCCCGCGAGGAAGATCAGCACGGTCGCCGCGAGCACCGTGTTGCGCGTCACGGGCGCGTCCCCGTCCTCCGCGTTGACCGCGAAGACGAACGCCGACCACGCCCACCACACGAGCGCGAGCACGAGCATCGCGCGACCGAACCCGGCCCACGAAGTGTCCCGGCGCAGCAGCGTGCTCACCTGGGTGACCGCGAACACGAAGACGAGGTCCCACAGCATCTCCACCGCGGTGGTGCGGCGCTCGCCGGGCTCGTCCATCGGCCGGCAGTATCACGGGAAGCTTCAGCGCACGGTGACTGCAGGGGTGTACGCGGAAAGCAGGGCGCGGCTGCGCGGGACGACCTGCACGCGGTAGAGGCCGGGCCGCCGGATCGCGCGCGCGTAGGCCAGGCGCCTGCCCGCGGCCCGGTGGGCGCTCGCACGCGCGAACGGGACCCAGCGGCCGCCGAAGCGCCGCTCGATGAGGACCCGCACGCGCGCATCGCCAGGGGCGATCAGCCCGGAGAGTCGCGTCGTACCGCGCCGGCGGCGCACGGCGAGCCCAACCCGGACGCGCACCCGCTCGAGTACCGGCGCGCTGTGGACCGCCGGCGAGCCACTGACCGTGACCGCCCGTATCTCGCTCTCGACGCTCGGCGCCGCGAGGACGAGCGTAAACGTGCCGCCCGCCCCGGTCGAGACGGCCGTACCGACCTTCCGGTAGCGGCCGCGGTAGGGATAGCCACGGGCCTCGAGCGCGATCGTGCGCGTCCCCGCCCCGGTGCCGCTCAGCGTGCCGGTGAACGTCACCGTGGACCCGAAGGTGGCCGGGTTCGCCGCGCCGGTCAGGGTGAGGAGCAGCGGCACCTTTGCCGTGGTGAAGGCTCGTGTGGCCCCGTTCACCGTCCCGCCCGCGTTGACCGCGACCAGGCGGTAGAGGTAGCGAGTACCGGGGCTCAGGCCCGAAAGCGTGCTGCTCGCGGGGACAATCGCGCTGCCCGCGCCGGCGCCCCTGGCGGCCGTGCGCGTGCTCGGCGAGCGCGTGCCGTACTCGAAGTAGTAGGTCGTTGTGATCGCTTCGGCGTTGATCGTGCCCTCGAGCCCCGCCCTCGTCGTGCCCACGGCCGTGGCCGCGCCGGTGTAGACCGACGGCGCGACGTTCGGGCCGGTCACGAACGTCGCGTCGTGGGCGACGATCGTTCCCCCGGCGTTGGTCGCGACCAGGCGGTAATGGTAGGTCGTCCCGGGCGTGAGCCCGCTCAGCGCGGCGCTCTCGGCGACCGCCGCCGTTCCCGCCCCGGCCGAGTGGCTCGCGGTGCTGTGGCCGTAGCCGGTGCTCGTGCCGTAGTCGAAGTGGTAGCTCGTCGCGTACCCGCGGGGGTTCACGGTGCCGGTGAGCGTCGCGGTCGTGCGCGCCGCGCTCGCCGTGCCGGTGGCGACGCCCGGGGCGGGGACCGCGGCGGTCGTGAACGTCGCGTCGCCGCCGACGA
Source organism: Solirubrobacteraceae bacterium (assembly GCA_036266975.1). GTDB lineage: Bacteria > Actinomycetota > Thermoleophilia > Solirubrobacterales > Solirubrobacteraceae > DATAWZ01. The sequence continues at coordinate 8,576 of DATAWZ010000223.1, read as the reverse complement.
CGGTGCCGCCGGCGCTGCTGGCCACGACCCGGTAGTGGTAGGTCGTCCCCGGCGCCAGGCCGGTGAGCCCCTGGGCGATCGATTGCGCCGCCGTCCCCGCGCCGGCCGCCTGCGCGCTCGTCGTGCGGCCGTAGCGCGCGGTCGTCCCGTACTGGAAGGTGACCTGGGTCGGGACGCCGTCCGGATCGACGCTCCCTTCCACGGTCGCCGTGGTCGTCCCGACCAAACTCGCCCCGTTGGTGCTCGCCGTCGGGGCGGGCGTAGGCGGCGTCGTGAACGTCTGGTCACCGCCGTCGACAGAGACGCCCCCGCTGGTGGCGATCAGCTCGTAGTGGTAGGTGGTCGACGGCGCGAGTCCGGTGAGCTGCTCCTGCACGGGCACCGGTGCATCGCCGTCGCCCGCCGAGGTCTCCGACGTCTGCATGTCATAGGTCTCACTCGTCCCGTAGGCGAAGTGGTAGGTGGTCGCGCTGCCGGCAGGGTCGACGGTCCCGGTGGCGGTCGCCGTGTCGAACGTCACCGCGGTCGCCGCGCCGGTGCTGGCCGGGCCGGCGGGGGTCTGCGCGTGGGCCGCCGGCGCGCTCAACACGAGGAGCAGCACGCCAAGGACAGCGAGCCGTAGGGGCCTCATCGATCCCTGAACCCACCTCCCAGGTAATGGTTGCGGGCGCGCTGACCAGCCAGGTAATCGACGGGACGCCGGCCGGCGATCAGGGTGAGCGCATGTTCACCTCACGTCTCACCACCAACCGTTTTGCCCCGATGGTCGTGCTCATGGCGGGCACGTTCATGTTCGTCCTGGACTTCTTCATCGTCAACGTCGCGTTGCCGTCGATCCAGGGCCGGCTGCATGCGGGTGCGGGCGCCACCGAATGGATCGTCGCCGGCTACGGCGTCGCGCTCGCCTGCAGCCTGATCACCGCCGGACGGCTCGCCGACGCGATCGGTCGCCGGCGGGTGCTGATGATCGGCTTGGCCGTGTTCACCGCCGCCTCGGCGGCGTGCGGCGCGGCGCCCGACCCCAGCATGCTCGTCGCCGCGCGGGTCGTGCAGGGCATGGGCGGCGCGCTGATCGGGCCGGCCGTCATCTCCATCATCGGCGTCCTCTACGAGGGCGAGGACCGCACGCGCGCACTGAGCGTGTACGGCATGGTGATGGGCCTCGCTGCCGCCGGCGGCCAGCTCATCGGCGGCGGGCTGATCGGCCTGAACCCGCTCGGCTTGGGCTGGCGCACGTGCTTTCTCATCAACGTCCCGGTCGGGTGCGCGGCGCTGCTGCTCGCCCGCGTGCTCGTGCCCGAGTCGCGGGCGTCGGTACGGGAGCGCCTGGACCCGATCGGCACCGCCACGGTGACCGCCGGGCTGGTCGCGCTCGTCCTGCCGCTCGTCGAGGGGCACCAGGAGGGCTGGCCGGCGTGGACGTGGTGCTCGCTCGCCGGCGCCCCGCTGCTGCTCGGCGGGCTGATCGCCCAGCAGCGCCGCCGCGTGCGGCGCGGGCGCTCGCCGCTGCTCGATCCGGCGCTGCTGCGCCAGCGGGCCTTCGCGGCCGGGCTCGGGCTGCAGGTCGTCTTCTGGGCCGGCCAGGCGTCGTTCTTCTTCGTGCTCGCCCTGTATCTGCAGGAGGGGCGCGGGCTGAGCGCGCTACACGCCGGGCTGGTGTTCAGCATCCTCGCCGCCGCCTACCTCGCCGCCTCGCTGCGCGCTCCGGCGCTCACCGTCCGGCACGGTCGGCGCCTGGTCCTGATCGGCGCGCTCGCGCTCGCCGCCGGGCACCTGGCGTTGCTGCTGGCGGTCGCCGATATCGGCACCGGCGGATCCATCGCCGAGCTGGTGCCCGGGCTGCTGCTCGCCGGCGCGGGGATGGGGCTTTGCATCACGCCACTCACCGCGATTTCGCTGGCGCCGCTCGCCCCCGAGAGCGCCGGCGCGGCCTCGGGCGCGCTGTCGACCGTCCAGCAGGTCGGCAACGCCCTGGGCGTGGCGGTCACCGGCGTGATCTTCTTCGTCGCCCGCTCGCACGGGCTCGGTCCCGCGTTCTCGCTGAGCGAGGGCGAGCTCGCCGGGGTGCTGCTCGCCGTCGCGCTGCTCTCGCGGCTGCTGCCCAGGGGCCATGACCTCCCAGGTCATGGTGCCGCCGAGGACGGGGCGGTACGGTCCAGCCATGGCCGTCGCCACCATCTGCGCCCCCGGCGAGTTCGGCGGGCTGCTGCGCCAGTGGCGTCGGCGTCGCCGGCTCAGCCAGCTCGAGCTCTCGCTCGACTGCGAGGTCTCGGCGCGTCACCTGAGCTTCATGGAGACCGGGCGCTCGAAGCCAAGCCGTGACATGGTCGTGCGGCTGGCCGAGACGCTCGAGGTCCCCCTGCGCGAACGCAACCATCTGCTCCTGGCCGCCGGCTACGCGCCGGCGTACAGCGAGCAGCCGGTGGAGTCGGTGGAGATGGAGCCGGTGCGCGCCGCGCTGGACCGGTTCCTCCGCGCCCACGAGCCCTACCCGGCGATCGTGATCGACCGCCACCACAACATCACCGCCGCGAACGACGCCCTCGGCTCTCTGGTCGAGGGCGTCGCGCCACGCCTGCTCGAGTCGCCCGCCAACGCGATCCGGGTCGCCCTGCACCCCGAAGGGATGGCACCGCGGACCGTTAACTTCGCGGAGTCCAGCGGGCACCTGATGGCGCGCCTGCGTCGCGAGGCGCAGGTGAGCTGCGACCCGGTGCTCGAGGCTCTCTACGAGGAGTGCGCGCGCTACCCGGGCGTCGTCACCGACCCACCATCGGCGGGCAGCGGGATCACCGGCGTGGTGATGCCGATGCGCCTACGCGACGGCGATCGTGAGCTGGCGTTCATCTCGACGCTGTCGACGTTCGGGTCGGCGGTCGACGTCACGCTCTCCGAGCTGGCGATCGAGGCGTTCTATCCGGCCAACGCGCAGACCGCGATGCGGCTGCTCAGCGAGGTTTCCTAGTAGGTCGTCCGTCAACGTTCGACCGGCAAGGCGCCGGTAGCGGCGGGCCGCCGTCACCGCGCCGCCCCGCGGGAGGTGCGTTGCTCGGGAACACCATCAGGCCGCCACAGCAACACGCCCGATCCCGCCCGACCCCCGTGTGTTGCTACAGACAACCTGCAGGCGCCCACAGCAACACACCCCGAAGAAGGCGACGCCCGGCTCCCTCGTCGCCCCATGAGCACCTCGGGATCGGTCGACGGCCCCCCGCGGCGTTACGCCGGCCAGAAGTCGGGCACGAGGGCACCGTCGCCCTCGTGGTGGGCCCCGAAGACGAGCAACTCCATCCCGTCCGGGCCGGCCTCGAAGGCGCGTGTGACGGCCGGGGCGATACGCAGGGCGTCGAGTGGGCGCAGCTCGACGATCTCCTCGTCCATCCGCACGCGGCCGCCGCCCGAGAGCACCACGTGCACCTCCTCGGCCTCGTCGTGGCGGTGTCCGAAGGACTGGCGGCAACCCGGCTTGAGCCGGTGGTAGGCCACGCCGCTCTGCTCGGCTCCGAGCTCCTCGCGCGCGAAGCGCGCCTCCCCGACGGCGTCCAGACCGAACTTGGGCGCGGAATCCTCCACGTCGCGCAGGTTCCTCAAGGTGAACGAGCTCATGGTGGCGGACTGTATCCGCTGCGCGCCGAGGCCGGCAGCAGGCGCACCGGGAGCGGGCCGGTGGACAGCTCGGCGGCCAGGAGCTTGGCCGCGCCGGCGGTCAGCTCGCCGTCGAGCTGCCAGCCGCTGTAGGCGTCGATCCCCTCCGGATAGATCGTGAAGTCGACCAGCGGCACGTCGATCAGCGCGCCGTCGAGCGCGACGGCGATGTGCTGGAAGGCAAGGCTCGGCTCCTCGTCGGGCTGCATGAGCGCGACGCCGCGCTCGGCCACCTGGGCGGTGAGGTTGAGAAAGGCCTGCTCGCCCGTCGGGGTGAAGTGGAAGTCAACGTCCGGCTCGGCCGTGCCTCGGACCACGCCCGAGCGCGGGTCGGCGATGTCCGACGTCGTCAGGTCCGGGCGGTCGATGAGCACGTAGTACCGCGGCGGCGGTGCGGTCTCGGGATCGTTCGAGAGAGCCTGGAGGACGACCGTGCCGGGGCCGACGCGCACCGCGCGGTCGCCCGACGGCGCGGTGAGGTGCGCGGGCCAGGGGCCGAAGACGACCCGGTGCTCGGCGACGTTGACGATGTACCACCAGTCGGGCCCGATCCCGTACGGCGGGCGCGCCGCGGCGCGCATCACCGCTACGTACTCGGGCAGGCCGCTGGCGCCGTAGCCCGCGAGCGGCCCGCCGGTCACGCTCGCGTCGCTGGGGTCGGGGAGCTCCGAGGGGCCGATCACCGACTCCTCCCAGTCGTAGAAGCGCAGCCGCGCCGGCGCGCCGACCGCGGCGGCGATGGTCGAGGAGACCGGCGGGGAGACGCGCAGGACGACGTCGCTGCCGACCGTGACGTCGCTCGTGCGGTAGCCGAGGGCGTTCAGGCGGCTGGCGACGAGCGTCGCGGCGGAACGCAGCTTGGCCGCCGTCGTCGGCACCTGCGGGACCAGGCGCAGGGTCTGTGTGGAGTGCGCTCCGCAGCCGGCGGCGGCCAGCGCCAGGCCCGCGAGGACGAGGACGAGGGACCGCCTGAGCACTGGGCAAGGGTAGTCGCCTGATCCGGACAGCCTCCCCGCACGTCATGCTGAGGGGATGCGCACTTCGGCGCCTACCCCTCTGCTCGACCGTTCGGTGCTGCTCGTCACCGGCAAGGGCGGCGTCGGCAAGACCACGATCGCGGCCGCGCTCGGGCTGCTCGCGGTCGAGCGCGGGCACCGCACGATGCTCGTCGAGCTCGGCGACCAACACCGCGTGCCGCGCCTGTTCGGGGTCGCCGACCCCGAACTCGGCGAGGAGGCGCAGCTCGCCGACGGCCTGTGGACGACCTCGATCGATCCCTACCAGACGCTGATCGAGTGGATGGACACCCAGATCGCCGGACGCGTGCCCGCGCGGGTGCTCGGCGGCAGCCAGACCTTCCACTACTTCGTCGCCGCCGCCCCGGGAGCGAAGGAGGTGCTGGCCATGACGAAGGTCTGGGATCTCGCCCAGGCCGAGCGCTGGCAGCGCAAGGCGCGCCGTTACGAGCTGGTCATCGTCGACGCGCCGGCGACCGGTCATGCGCTGGGAATGCTGCGTGCGCCGCGCACCGTGGCCGGCGTCGCGCGCGTCGGGCCGGTGGCCCACCAGGCCCAGCGCGTGCGCGACTTCCTTGAGGACCCCGAGCACAGCGGCGTGATGGCCGTCGCCCAGCCGACGGAGATGGCGGTGACCGAGACGCTCGACCTCGGACGCCGCCTGGACGACGAGATCGGTCAGGCGCTGGAGGCGATCGTCGTCAACGGCGTCGTGCCCCAGCGCTTCTCTGACGAGGAGCTCGACCTCCTCGACGTGGCCGCGCGCGCCGACGGGACGCTCACCGCCGCGGCGGCTCGCGCGGCGCGCGCGATCCACCGGCGAGCGGCCGCGCAGGAGGGTCAGATCGAGCGGTTGAGCGAGGCATCGGCACGGACCATCACCGTCCCGTTCGCGTTCGTGCCCGAGCTCGGACTCGACGAGGTGCGCGCGATCGCGAGCCGCCTCGGTGAGCTCCTCTGACAACGACCGTTCACTTGTTCGCTTGACAGACCCCGGTCCGTCCGATTAGGGTCGCGGCCGATGCGACGGAGGAGCGGATCTTCGCGGTGGCGTGCCGCCACGGTGGGATCGGTTGCGGCCCTGGCCGCGACGGTCGGCGCGCTGCTGTTCGGCAGCGGCGCCGCCGCGCAGTCGGCCAACACGCTGGTCACCTGCACCTCCAAGACGGTGAGCGGTTTCAGCTTCACCTGCAACCAGGGTCTCGCGCCGGTCAGTGACCCGGTGAGCGGCGCGCTCCAGTCCCCTACCTTCACCGTGGTCCTCAACGGTACCGACCCGGCCGAGCCGAACTCGGTGACTGGTCCGGGACTCACCGGCTGCGTGGTCGGCAACAACAACACGGCGCCGAGCAGCACGTTCTCCTGTGACGGCGGCTTCGACGCCGGGCAGGCGGTGACCGGCACGGTGCGACTGGCCAAGCCGGCCTGCGAGGGCGCCACCGTCAGCGTCATCGGCTCGAGCGGCATAGCCGGCGGAATCACCTCGCTGGAGGTCTGCTACGACGCCAAGCCCGCCAAGGCCAAGAAGTCCAAGCCGGCCAAGTGGACGGTGACGCGCTGCGAGGGCGATGTGCGCACCTACGAGACGGCGCACCCGCACGCGTCGAAGAAGCAGCTGCTCACGCTGGTCGACTACCTGCACTCGACGCACCACTGCCCGATCTTCAAGGTCAAGGGCTAGCGCTCTCCGGTTCGGCCGTCGCCGGCGGGGCGCGGGCGCTCGGTAGCCGCGCCTATTCGATACCCAGGCGGTCGAGCAGGCCCTCGTCGCTGCGCCAGTGGCGGCGCACGCGGACCGAGAGGTCCAGGTGGACCTGCGCGGCGAGCTCGCGCTCGAGCTCGCGCCGCGCCGCGGTGCCGATCGCCTTGATCATGCGCCCGCCCGCGCCGATCAGGATCCCCTTCTGGGAGTCGGTCTCCACCCAGGCAAGCGCGCGCACCCGCACGAGGGCCGCACGCACGGTCTCGACCTCCTCGACCACGACCTCGACCGCGTGCGGCACCTCGTGGAAAGTGCGGCGCAGGATCTGCTCGCGCACGAGCTCGGCGAGCAGCTGCTCGAGCGGCTGATCGGAGCGCTCGGAGGGGTCGAACATGAACGGGCCGGCCGGCATCAGGGCGGCGACGTGCTCGACCAGTGCGTTCACTCCGGTGCCACGCAACGCAGACACGGGGAAGATGTCCTCCCCCACGCCGAGCTCGGCCGCGGCGGCGAGCACGCGGACCGTGCCCGACCGGTCGAGGCGGTCGATCTTGTTGACTGCGAGCACGACCGGCAGCGAGACCTCGGAGAGCGTGGAGGCGATGTAACGGTCGCCGGGGCCGATCCCCTGCTCGCCGTTGAGGATCAGCAGGGCCGCGTCGGACTCGGAGAGCTCGTGCTCGACGCGTCGCGCCATGCGGTCGGTGAGCGCGTCGCGCGGGCGCTGCACGCCGGGCAAGTCGACGAGGACGAGCTGCCAGGCGGGCGCGCTCCGCACCCCACGGATCGCGCGACGCGTCGTCTGTGGACGGTCGGAGACGATCGCCACCTTGCCGCCGACGATCGCGTTGACGAGGGTCGACTTGCCCACGTTCGGCCGGCCGGCAAGCGCGACGAACCCGCTGCGGGTCTCGGCGGGGGCGACGGCGTCAGTCATCGGCATACCAGGAGAGCAGCTCGCGCTGGAGCGCGAGCATCTCGCCGTCGTCGACCTCATGGTCCATGCCGACCAAGTGCAGCACGCCGTGGACGACCGCCTCGCGCAGGTCCTGGGTGTGCTCGGGGCAGATCACGACGTCGCCCAGCTCGCGCGGGCCCGGCGCCGGCTCGTCGCCGTCGACCGGGAACGAGAGCACGTCCGTCGGCCCCTCGTGGCCGCGATACTCGCGGTTGAGCTCGGCGATCCGCCGCGCGTCCACGAACTCCACGGCGAGGTGGCCGGCGTCGATGCCCGCGGAGGCCAGCGCGACCTCAACCAGGTCGAAGAGGGCTTCCTCCTGGGGTGCCTCGTGTACATGTCCGCGGCCGAGGATCTCGAGCTCGATCGATCGGGTCACCGGCGCCACCTCTCAGCCGCGCCGAGCGCCGCGCCCCCGATCGGCGGGCCGCAGCTCGGCCGCCCCGCGCTGGGAGTGCACGTCGTAGGCCTCGACGATCCGCTGTACGAGCTGGTGGCGCACGACGTCCTCGCCGCCGAAGCGCACGAACTCGATGCCGTCGAGGCCCTCGAGGATCTCACCGACGACGATCAGCCCGGACTGCTGCTCACGCGGAAGGTCGACCTGGGTGATGTCGCCGGTCACGACCATCTTGGAGCCGAACCCGAGCCGCGTCAGGAACATCTTCATCTGCTCGGGCGTGGTGTTCTGGGCCTCGTCGAGGATCACGAAGGAGTCGTTGAGGGTGTTGTGCGTGATGAGAAAGTCGTCGGTGACATAAAGCGAGTCGCTCGCGGCGACCTGGATGCAGACGGTCTCCGCCTCGCCAGCGGGCTCGATCGCGTCCACGAAGCGCCTCGGACGACCGCCGCCGTATCGCCTGTACACCGCTCGCTTGCGCTCGAGTCGGAACGGCTCGACCCCTTCCGGCAGACGAATCTCGTGGACGAAGGCATCCGATCGGTCGTACACCGGCCAGCCGCCGGCGTGCCCCGGCACACGCCCGGCGGCCGGGCGGCGCCTGACGTAGGCGACCCCGCCCAGCGATCGGACGAGGAAGACCACGTCGCGGGAGAGTCGCTCCGAGCACGTCGTGTACTGGATCCGACAGGTCCGGCCCTTCTGAGTCACCGGGTCGCCGTCGGTATCGAGCAAGCCCTGGAGCATCCCGAGCCGGACATCTGGCGCGTTGTGCAGGTACACCTCGGGAACGGACCTGGACTGCGAGCGGCGCCCGGCCAGGCCGGGCTCGCGCAGCGCGGCGGTCGCGGGGTT
>DATAWZ010000222.1:0-15826 GCA_036266975.1 Solirubrobacteraceae bacterium | reverse complement strand
ACGGGCTCGGCTCCGCCGCGACGGTCGCTCATCCCACCCGGTCCTGGGGAGAACTCACGGCCACCAGTGGGGAGAAAAGATGGCCGCCGGTGGGGAGAACCGATGGCCGTACTTGGGGAGAAACCGATGGCCATTGACACGCGGGCGGGAGCAGGGAGCCCGGGCCCCGCGATGCTGCCTGTCAGGCTTCGGGACGTGAGCGAGCACGGTGAGTTTCCGCCGGTTGAGGACCCGGCCCGCGTCGGGTCCTACCCGGCCGCCGCGAAGGCCGGCGGGGGGCTCGTGTGAGACGAGGTGCTCGAGTATCGCGTTTGGTGCCATCCCGAGCGCGGATCGCCTGGACGTCCTTCGCGGGCTCACCGAGTAGCGTCCCCTCCAGCCGCTCTTATCCTGGCTGATGTCCCTGTCGGCGCGGCGGCTGCATGTCGTCCAGACCGAGAGCCGGGCGGTCAGGTCGCGGCGGGCTGGATGTCCGTTTTACTGAAGTCCTCGCCCTTGAAGAGCAGCGGCTCGCCGGCGGCGTTGGCCAGGGCGTAGGCGAAGCAGTCACCGAAGTTCAGCGCCGCGGGCGCGCGTCCCTTGCCAAAGCGCGCGAACGCCTCGCGGGCCAGCACGGTCTGGGGCTGGTCAACGGCGACGCAGCGCACGCCCGCGGCCGCGAGCAGCGCATCGAGATCCTTCACGCCGGCGGGCCCGGTCCGGGCGAGCATCACGATCGAGCATTCCAGCAGCGTCGCGGCGGAGATCAATGGGTCGGCCGCGCCGGCGAGCAACGCGACGAAGCGAGCGCGCTCGGGCTCACCGGCGAGGATCGCGATCACCGCTGAGGTGTCGAGAACCACGAGAGCCCGGGGCGTCAGGCCGGGAGCCCGTGATCGTCATAGCCGAGGATCTCCTCGGCGGAGCGGCGATCCAATACGCGCCGGCGTGCGCTGCGCTGGGCGATTCGAGTGAGCTCCTGCTCGCGCCGCTCGCGGGGGACCGCTCCCCGCAACCGTTCAAGGCGCTCGCGAACCGCGACGGTCACCGCGGTCGTGATGCTCTCCCCGGTCTGCTCGGCGAGCTCGCGCACCAGACGATCGGCCGCCGGGTCCTTGATGTTCAGAGCCATGACACGAGGAAGAATAGTGCAAGAATTCTTCCTCGCCTCGCCTCGCGTGTCCCCATCGGCGCGCTTCCGCTTTCGCGTGAAGGCAGTCGCCCAGGCTGCGGCCGCGGAGGCCCCCGCCTGTGGCTCAGCGGAGTACGCGGATCTCGAGCCGCAGATCAACCTCGCTCCTGGTCGCCCTCGGCGTCGACCCCGGTGCCGTCATGGACGAACTTGGCCACGCCGACGCGACCTTCACGCTGCGCGTCTACCGCCACGCGATGCGCCGCTCGCCCGCCTGCAAGCAGGCCCTCGCCGAGCTCGTCGGCCAGCGCGATTGGGCACGAATGGGCACAAACGCCCCCGAAACGCTCCAAACAGACACGCCCCCGTCGCAGAGAACACCTCACAAGCAGGCAGAAAGCGAATGCCCCGGGGCGGACTCGAACCGCCGACCTACCGCTTAGGAGGCGGTCGCTCTATCCAGACTGAGCTACCGGGGCCTCGCGGGGCCGAGGGTAGCGCTCACTCCTCGTCACCCTCACCGCCGCCGTCCTCGTCCTCATCGCCGTAGAGCGACTCGCGGGCGAGCTCGACGCCGTGCTTGCCGTAGACGGCGATGCTGAGGAGGTTCTCGAAGTAGTCGTCGGGGGCGATGAGGGTGAAGCGCGAGCGATTCAGCGGGCACTGATCGACGATCACCTCGTCCAGCTCACCCGTCGCGAACGCCCCGCCGGCGACCAGCGAGCGCCCCCACACGAGCGTCATCGCCGCCGTCTCGCCCTCGTTGCCGCGCCAGCGGCCGATCACCTCGTCGCAGAGATCGAGCGTCCATTCGGGGTTGCGGTCGGCGGTCTCGTCGGTGTAGTCGACCGACGCCTGCAGGTCCTGCGGCCCCTCGCTCTGCTGGCCGGGGATGAAGCGCACGTAGCCGAAGATCTCAAAGCCGCCCGAGGTGAGCAGCGTGGCCGGGATGTAGGTCCGCCCGTGCCACGTGCGGTCGGGGAAGAACTCGACCTCGCCGAGGTCGCCGAGCTCGTCGTCCCCTGGGTCGATCTCCTGGCAGGCGGCCAGGAACTCGTCGCGCAGACGCGCCTCCCAGCGGCCGTAGGGGAGATCCTCCTGCGGCGGCTCGGCGGCGAAGCGCGGAATGAGACGGTCGACCGGCGGGGGCATCGGCGCTGGAGCCTACCGCCCGCGTCCGCCGCGCGGCTCGTCGAGCATGATCGTCACCGGTCCGTCACCGCGCATGCTCACGACCATGTGCGCGCCGAAGGCGCCGCGCGCCGCGCCGGTGCGCTCGCAGAAGCGCTCGTACAGCGGCTCGGCCAGCGCGGGCGGCGCCGCGTCGGTGAAGCCCGGCCGGTTCCCGCGCGCGGTGTCGGCGTACAGCGTGAACTGGCTCACGCACAGTAGCTCGCGGTCGCCGAGCGGCTCGCTCATCCGGCCCCGCTCGTCCGCGAAGACGCGCAGCGCCAGCACCCGCTCGGCGAGCCGATCCGCGCGCGCCTCGTCGTCGCCGTGGCAGACCCCGAGCAGCACGAGCAGCCCCGGGCCGATCTCGGCGATCGAGCGCCCGTCGACCTCGACGCCGGCGCGGGCCACTCGCTGCGCGAGCGCCCTCACGCCTCGCGCAGGTGCGCCGCCGCGGCCTCGGGGGCGAGCGGGTTGACGGCCAGGCCGGCCGCCTGCTCCAGCGGCCCGGCGCCGGCGAGCGCGGGAACCAGGTCGATCCGCCAGCAGAACTGCTCGGCCCCACGCGGCGCGGTGCGAATCCAGGCGAGCACCGGCCCGCCCGCGACGCGCCCCAGACGCTCGACGCCGTCGCGCAGCAGCGCCTCGCCGAGCGGTCCGTCCTCCTCGAAGCGGGCGCGCGGGCGGCGCGGGACGAGCATCAGCTCGTACGGGCGCCGCGCGGCGAACGGCACGAGCAGGACGGCCTCGTCGTCGTAGGCGACGAGCCGCTCGCGGCGACGAACCTCCTCCTGCAGCAGGTCGCCGAGCAGATTGCCGCCCATCGTGCGCACCGCGTAGGCGCCGAACCGCTCGCGCTCGCGCGCGAGCAGCGCGGGCACGAAGTCGAGCGCATACAGATCGGCGACGCCGTCCTGCGCGATCAGCTGCACGCACGCGGCGTCCGGATGGGCGCGCATCCGCTCGCGCCACTGCTCGGGCGAGCCGCCCTGGAGCCGCTCGTGGGCGCCGCGGGCCGCGGCGCGGGCGAACAGCTCGGCCCGAGCTTCGCCGGGTGGCTCGGGGGCGTCGTCGGAGAGGATTGGGGAAAAGGGTGGGGTGCCCTCTGCCGCCGGGGGGCTGCTGGTCACCGCCGCGGCGTCGGTGCCGTCCCCGATGACCGTGCGCAGGCCGGTGAGCGGGTCGATGCGGATCTCGTAGGCCATCAGTGCACGATCTAGGTGTACAGGCGGATCGCCTGCTCGAGGGCGGCGTCGCTCTCGAAGGCGCCCTGGTAGACGAACATCTTCCCGGACGGGGTGTAGAAGGCGGTGGCGGGCAGGCCGACGGCCAGGCCGAGCGCGGTGAGCACCGAGCCGCTCGGGTCGGTGTAGCTCGGGTAGGTGACCGGGTGCCTGCTCAGGAACGAGCGAGCCGGGCCGGCCTCGTCGTGGCTGTCGATAGCCAGGAAGGCGATTCTGCGCCCGTCGTGGGCGCTGACGCGCTCGAAGATCGGGAACTCCCCCTGGCAGGGCGGGCACCACGAGCCCCAGTAGTTGATCACGACTCGGTAGCCGCGCAGGGCGGCCAGGCGGGCCCGCACCGCCTTCACGCCGCCGCCGAGCAGCGCGTCGGCCTGCGCGTGCAGCGAGGCCAGCGCCGGCGGCGAGCCGCGCAGGTCGGCCTGCGCCTGGGCGAGCGTCGGGGCCGGCGGCTCGTGGGTGGAGCTGTGCGGCGCCTGGCTGATCCCGATCGCGATCACGGCGATCAGCGCGACGAGCCCGAGGGCCATCAGCAGGCGGCGGCGAGACACGCCCCACAGCGTGCCAGACGGGCTTAGGAACTATCCGAGAACTCCGTCGGTCGCGGTGAGGCGGTGCAGGCGCCGGTACCAGAGCAGCCCACACGCGAGCCGAACCATGCCCTGGTAGTTGATCGCCTTCTTGTCGTGGCGGATCAGGATCCCGCGGCACTTCTGTAGCCAGGCGATCGTGCGCTCCACGACCCACCGTCGAGCCGGATGGGTCTGCTCGCCGGCCCGGTCGAGCTTCTCCTCACCGATCCGGCGGATGTGCGCGACGTACCCCGCCTGCTCGCACAGAGCGTCGGTGCGCTTGTTGGTCGTAGGCCTTGTCCAGGCAGAGGTGCTCGATGACCTTCTCGGGGTTCGGCCTGGCGATCACGATCGCGTCGATCCTGGCCGCCAGTAACAGGTGATCGTTGACGTTCGCGCCGGCGATCACCACGGCGAGCGGCCCGCCGTCCTGCTCGACCAACAGATGCTTCTCGGTGCCCTGCTTGGCCCGGTCAGTGGGATTCGGGCCGCGCTTGCCTACCATCGAAGCGGCTGTTGCCCATCACCCCATCCGCGGACTGCCACTCCCAACACACCCCGCCGAGCTCCTGGCATTCGCCGGCCAGAGCCGCCCAGATCTCCAACAGCACGCCATCGGCCGCGAACCGCTGAAACCAGCCATGAACGGTCAAGTCCGCACCAAACACGGCCGGCAACTGGTTCCGCTGCACCCCCGAGCGCATCCGGTAGATGATCCCGTCCAGCACCCGGCGCAGGTCCGCCCGCGGGCGCCCGGTCACCGCGCGGGGGTGGCGATCCTCCAGCAGCGGCCCGATGCGCTCCCAGAGCTCATCGGGGATCACCCAGATCGTCGGCAGCACCCGGGCACGGGTGGTCTCGACAGTCGCCAAGGCACGCTCCTTTCGCGAGATCGGCGTGCCTTGCCGATTCCTTCAAGAAGACATAACTCCTGCCCGCTACCGAGTTCTCGGATAGTCCTCCTTTAGGCCCCCCACAGCACTGAAAGCGGCGCGATGGTGTGCATCAGCCAGCGGATCGCGTAGTGGACGCAGAGGTGGCCGTAGAGCTCTTGGACGACGCCGTCGGGGGTTTTGGAGCGCAGCACCACGCGCGGGCCGCGCTGGTGGACCTTCAGTTCGTCCAGCGCGTTCTCGAACTCCCAGCGCTCGGCGTAGAGCGGCGCGAGCTGATCGGCGGGCGCCAGGTCGGGATCGAGGATCGTTGACAGCAGCCGGTAGCGGCGCTCCTCGGTCGTCGGCCGGCCGCGGTCGTTGATCACGTACTCGATCACCCGCGCCTTCACACCCTCTACGCGCTGCTGGTCCTCGGCGGCGTAGATCGACGTCAAATACGACCCGTCCGCGAGTCGCTCCTGGACCGGCAGCCGCGCGTTGGACTTCATCCGCCACAGCAACTGCGCGCCGCTCGCGCGTGCTTGATTCCATAGCGCATAGCTGTAGAAGCCGCGGTCAGCGAGGCACAGCATGTCCGGCACCAGCCGCTTGACGAGCCTGCCCGCGAGCGTCTGCTCGCCGTCACTGAGCGGCCCGTGCGCGACGGCGATCATCGCGTGCGTCCCGCACTCACCCAGCCCCAGCAGCCGGACCTGCGGGAACGCGCCCTGACCCGATCCCCGCCCCGACCCCGGACGACCGAAGCGCTCGACGTTGGCCGTGGTGTCGGGCACGTCAACGCACGTCCCATCGATGCTCACCAGCCGCATCTCACCGTAGAACGCGCCGAGCGTCGTCGTGCTCGCCAGCGGCACCGCCACCTGCTCGAACAGCGCCTGCAGCGGCTCGGGCCCCAGCCGCGAGCGCGCCTGCGCGAGCGCGCCCTTCGTCGGAACGCTCCACGGCCGCTGCCACCCCGCCTGCCACGAGAGCCCGTCAACAAGCATCCGGATCACCTCCTCATACGACGAGGAGCTGTACAGCGCCAACCCCAGCACGTAGTACACGACCACCCGCGCCGGCAACAACCGATGGCGCTGCTCACCACGACCCGCCTCAGCCACCACGCGATCCACCAACCCAGGCGGAAACACCCGCGTCAGAACACCGATCGAGATGTGATCCGAGAGGCGCTGATCCGTCTCCGGCTTGACCCACCCAGCACGCGGCACGCCGGGCACACTAACCCACCCACCGGACGCTAACTAAACGGTATTGCCTTTAGGCGGCGACTTCGGTCCGGTCGCGCCCGGCGCGCTTGGCCGCGTACAGCGCATTGTCGGCTCGCAGCAGCAGCGAGTCGGCGTCCTCGCTCCCGTCCCAGTACGCGACTCCGGCCGAGCAGGTGTGGCCTGGTGGCGTCGCGCTTCGGATGCGCGCGACGAGCGTGCGGGCGTCCTCGGCCGACACGTCGCGCAGGGCGAGCACGAACTCATCGCCGCCGTAGCGGGCGATGAAGTCATCGCCGCGCACCGACGCGCGCCAGGCGACCGCGGCCTCCTTGAGCAGACGGTCGCCGGCCTGATGGCCGCGGTCGTCGTTGAACGCCTTGAAGCGGTCGAGATCGAGGACCACCACGCACAGCCCGGCCGCCCCCCAGGTGAGCCGCTCGCGCAGGTGGTGCTCCCACGCCCGGCGGTTGGGGAGGCCGGTCAGGGCGTCGGTGCTCGAGAGCTCGCGTAGTGCGCCGAGCAGCGACTCGCGCTCGCGCACGCGACGCGCGAGCTCCTCGCTCTTGCACCGCAGCTGGCTGACCAGCCCGTGGACGGTGAACGCCATCAGCGGGCTGATGCCGAGCAGCGGCAGGAGCGAGCGCCACTCCGAGAGCGGGTAGTGCGGGCCGCCGATGGCCAGCGGCGGCAGCAGCAGGGTCACCCACTGGGCCAGCAGCCCGACGGCGATCCCGGTGGGCGTTCCGTACAGGGCCAGCCACAGTACGGGCAGCAGGGCGAGCGCGGCGGTTCCCGAGCTCGCGCCGCCGCTGGCGTCGCGCAGCAACCCGATGACCACGAAGAAGGCGAGCGGCGGGGCGATCTGCCAGGCCGGCTGCAGACGGGCCAGTGGCGCCCACATGACCACCGCGGCGAGCACGACGCACAGCAACCCGGCGATCAGCATCTCGACCGGGTGTCCGTCGCGGTAGGGCAGGGCAACCGTGGCCGGAACCAGGGCCGCCGAGACCGCGAACGGCCAGGCGCGGGCCTGCCGGCCCGCCCGGTCGAGCGGGGCGAGGCGCATCGTCACCCGGTCCCCATCGGCAGCCCCGGAGCAGAGATGACCCGCGGCGTCCTCAACGGACGTTTGGTCGGCCCATGCCCGGGGATCCGTCGCTATGTGCTGTATCCTGTTCGCCAGGAAGCGCCAAGCGACCTCGGGGGCCTTTGACTCGCGTCGCCGTTGCCGTTGGTGCCCGGCCTGCCGTTCCCACTGGACGGCGCTGGCCAAACCTCGACTGACCTGAGCCATTCATGGCTGAACGCACGCTGGCGGCCACTGCGGCCGCGAATCTTCCCAGTTCCGCGGATATCGAGCGGGCCGAACGGTTCGTTGATGAACGCTTCGTCCATCCGGGCGAGGACCCCGCGGTCGCGCTTGCGCCCGGCACCCCGCGCCGGCGCGCGCTGGACGGCGCCCTGGTCGAGCTCGACGAGGGCCAGAGCGGTCCCTCGACGACCTGGCGGCGCGAGTTCTCGCTGCTGCTCGGGCTCGAGCGCGTCCTCTCCGAGGAGGAGCCGCACCTCGTCGACGGCACGGTCCTGTCCGCCCATCAGGTCGACGCGCTCTCGGGCACCCTCACCGCCCTGCTCGCCGAGGCGCTGCGCAGCTCGGGCGCCGTCGCCGGCGCCCAGCCCGACGCGCTCGCCTCGGCCTCGATCCTCGGCGCCGAGAACGGCCACGTCGCCCCCGCCGAGGAGGCCCCGTCCGCCCCGGTCGACGAGGAGGAGCCCGACGACGACGAGGACGACGACGAGGCTGACGAGCCTGACGAGGACGACGAAGACGACGACGAGGACGAAGAGGAAGAAGAGGATGAAGAGGACGAGGAGGAGGAAGAGCCGCAGGACTGGGCCGAGGAGTCCGAGGCCGAACGCGACGAGGACCAGCTCCCCGAGCAGCCCGAGGATCCCAACGCGGCCAAGCGCTTCTGGTTCGAGCACGCGACCGGCGCCGGCAAGACCGTCGCCGCGCTCGGCTTCGTGGAGGCCTCGCGGACCGGCGGCGTGCTCATCCTCACCCACCGGCGCAACCTCGTCGACCAGTTCCACGGCGAGCTCGCCGACCGCGGCTACAAGAAGCGCATCAGCCGCCCGCTGCTGACCGGCGAGGACAGCTCCAAGGGGCCGGTCACCGTTGAGACCTACCAGTGGTTCGTGCGCAACGCCGGCCGCATCTCCAGCGCGTACACGATCGTCATCTGCGACGAGGCGCACACCGCGTTGGGCGAGAAGACGAGCGCGGCGATCCGCAACTGGACCGGCCCGATCTTCATCGGCATGACGGCCACCGGCGCGCTGATCGCGCGCCACGTCACCGACCTGTTCCCGACCCAGACCTCGCGCTTCGACCTCGCGCAGGCCGCTCGCCGCGGCGTGATCGCCCCGCTGCGCTGCGTGCGCATCCCGCCGGGCCCGGGCGTGCGCACGATCGCGAAGGTGCCACTGCGCCGAGGCGAGGTCGACACCGAGTTCGACCAGGAGATGCTCGCCGAGCTGCTCGACCAGCTCCCGTTCAACCTCGCCGTGGCCGACCTCTACAAGGTGCGCTTCAACGGCGTGCCCGGGGTGGTGTACGCCGCCGGCGTACGTCATGCCTACAACCTGGCCGAGGCGTTCCGCGACGCGGGCATCAAGGCCCAGGCCGTCTCGGGCGAGACGCCCAAGCGCGAGCTGGCCACGATCCTCGCCCGCTACGAGCGTGGGGACGTCGACGTGCTGATCAACGCCCAGCTGCTCGCCGAGGGCTGGAACAGCCCGCGCGCGACCGTCTGCATGCACCTCGCGCCGACCGCCTCGCGCCGCATCTACCAGCAGCGCGTGGGCCGCGTGACCCGCCGGCACCCGGGCAAGGAGGCCGGCCTGGTCGTCGATTTCGTGCACCCGGCGACCAAGCACGACGACCCGGTCGTGACGCTGCATTCCCTACTGGACCGCGACGTCTACCGCGGCGGCGCGATCGTCGTGGGCCCGGTCCGGCGCGGACGCGGGCGCCGCGTGCGCGTGGAGCGCCGCGTGCTGCCGGTGTGCGCCGACGAGGAACGCCGCTTTCAGGTCTTCGAGCGCGAGCTGTGGCGGATCGCCGTGGAGTTCCTGGACTACGGCGAGCAGCACGTGTGGGCGGCGCTCGCCGGCGCGCGCGTGGCCCCCACCGGCTGGCGCCGGGCGCGGGCGATGCTGCACTTCGACCGCACCGGCGAGCTGAAGTCGCGCTTTTTGATCACTGCCGTACAGCGCAACCGCAACCCGCTGCTGCGCCTGCGCGCGCTCACCGACATCGCCGCCGCCCGCGACGCCGACGCCTTCGACAGCGCGATCGACATCATCGGCGGCTGGCCGCGCGACGAACGCCGCGAAGGCACCAAGATCATGCTGCGCGCGCTCGCCGAGCGGCGCATCGGTCGCCGCGACCAGGCCAACGCCTGGATCTGGCGGCTGGCCGAGTACACCCGCGAGGTCCACGAGGAGTACGCAGTGCAGCGCTGGCCGGAGACCAAGCGGCTGCTCGGACTGCTCGTGAACTCCTCCGGCGGCGCCCACGCGCGCAACGCGCGCCGGCTCGTGCACGCCGCGCGCAAGCAGGACCGGCGGCTGTCGGCCGCGCTGCTCGCCGCCGCGCTGGCGCACACGCCCGAGGCCGAGGAGGTGCTGCGCGGGGCGCGCACGCGCATGGCGCGCAAGCCGCCGGCGCTCGCGCGCGAGCTGCTGCGCAACTTCCCCAAGCGCAAGGCCCGCCCCGGGCGGCGCCGGCGCAAGGGCAAGGAAGGCGCGCCCGAGGCGCTCGTCGGCCACGCGGGGCCGGCCGAGCTGAGCGACGCGTTGCCCAAGGCCGCACTCGACCCGGTGGAGGAGATCGACCGAGTGGTCGCCGCGCTGCCGGCGATGCGCCGCGCCGCCGAGGCGATCGCCGACCGCGGCGCTCCGGTCGCCTCCGCCGAGGCGATCGAGTCCGAGCCGGCGGCCGAGTCCGAGCCGGCGGCGGCCCCGAAGCCGCGCCGGCGCTCCTCGCCCTCGAAGGCCGCGGCCAACGGCGGCGAGCCCGAGCCCGAGGCGCCGGCCGAGCAGGAGGGACCCGAGCCCGCGCCCAAGCCGCGTCGGCGACCCGCGGCCACGGCCGAGGCCGAGCCCGCCACGGTCGAGGCCGAGCCCGAGGCGCCGGCCGAGCAGGAGGAGCCCGAGCCTGCGCCCAAGCCGCGTCGGCGACGCGCGGCCACGGCCGAGGCCGAGCCCGCGTCGGTCAACGGCGACCCGCACGAGGCGCGGGCCGAGCCACCCAAGCCGCGCCGGCGACGCACGGCGGCGGCCAGGGCCGAGCCGGCATCGGCCAACGGCGACGCGCCCAACGGCGGCGCGGCGGCACCCGACCCAGACGGCGAGGCCGAGCCGGCCAAGCCCAAGCCGCATCGGCGGCGCACGGTCGCGGCCAAGGCCGCCGACGAGCCGCCGGCCGAGTAACCGAACGTAATTACGTTCTGTCGCGGGGGCGACGTCCCCGCGTAATGTGCGCGTAACGAAAGGTGCACATGCGCGCCGCCAATGGCGCTACCGTGATGTTGTGTCCCAGATTTCAGGGAGGAATCAGGTGACGATCCCCGCGGAGACGCTGCAAGCGGCAGGACTGCGGGCCGGAGACCAAGTGCGCATCGAAGCGCGCCACGACGGCGAGGTGCGCATCCGTCGTGTGACACGCGTGTTCGACGGCGCCTTCGATCCGGTCTACCCGCCCGGCTACTTGGAGCAGCTCGACGCGGCGCATCGCCGCCATCATTAGCGAGAGGCGCGCGCCGCTCGGAGAGGCGGCGCCACCGGCAGACCCGTGAGCAGGGCCCGCGCCGGTGCCGCCTGCCCTGAGAAGCTAGTAGACGGCGGTGGCCACGACCGCGCCGACGTCGACCTGCTGGCCCTCGTGGGCGAGGGCCAGGGCTTCGGCGCGCCCGCCGCGCTGCTCCCAGGCGGCGGCCGCCTGCGTCGCGAACGCGTCCAGCGTCGCGTCGTCGTGCAGCGGGTCGTGGTGAGAGAGCGGCAGCCGTCGCGCGGCGGCCCGCTGCGCGAGCGCGAGCGTGTCGGTCAGCCGCGAATGCCCCCAGCCCAGATGGCGCGGGTGCTCCTCGTCGGTGTACTGGCAGTCGCGCACGAGCACGCTCGCCTCGCGGGCGAGCTCGTAGCCGGAGATCCACTCGGGGTCGAGCTCATCGAGCGAGCCACCCAGCCCGGGCTCGTGGTCGGGGATGTAAACACAGGCTCTCGCTGCCCTCGCTGATGCGGTAGCCGAGCGTCGGCCCGCGGTGGGTGACCGCCTCCGCGCGGATCGTCGCTCCGCCGATCGTCCACTCGGCCGGCGGCGCGTCGCGGAAGGCGACATCGCACGGCAGCTCACGCACGTCGACCGGCGAGAGCGGCGCGGAGATGCAGCGCCCCGACGCGGGCCTCGAGCGTCGCGTCGGGCGACCGCGGTCCCCAGAGAGTGATCGTCATCTCGGGCGTGAACAGCGGCGCGAAGGACATCAGCCCCCCGGATGCGGTCCACGTGCAGGTGGGTGAGCAGGATGTCCAGCTCGCGGACGTCCGGGCGCGAGGTCGAGCTCGCGGATCCCGGTGCCGGCGTCGAGGACGAGCACCCCGCCGCCGGCGAGCTCGACCTCCACACACGAGGTGTCTCCGCCGTAGCGCGTCGTCTGCGGTCTGGGGGCCGGCAGCGACCCGCGCGCGCCCCGCACGGTGAGCCTCACGTCGCGTCCTGGAGCGGCCAGAAGAACGCCATCACGCCGCGCGCGCCCTGCACGGCGACGATCGGCAGCGCGCTCACCTCGATCGAGTGCTCGGCGCCCGCGAAGGACCGGATGCGCATGCGCCCGTGGGCCGGCGAGCCCTGGGCCAGCGCGGTGGCGAGCGGCAGGTCGGCGAGCGGGATCCGCCGGCCGTCGTCATCGAACGGGCCGACGTGGTCCCAGACCGTCCCCTCGGTGCTGGCGAGCTCCTCCAAGCGCCTGCCGAGCAGCGTGCCGGCCGCCTGGTTGTAGAAGGTCAGCTCGCCGCGCTCGTCGAGCAGGAAGCCCGGCGTCGAGAGGCTGGAGAGCAGGTTGCGAGCGAGGATCAGCTCAAGGGGCGCCACGTAGCAACCATAACGAGCGCTTTCCCCTCCGTTGGGCGAGGGCCCTCACACAGCGCCGAGGTGGACCTCGCCGGCGTCGAGCGTCACCTGGCCGCCATCGGGCCGGCGCACGATCAACCGCCCGTCGCCGTCGATCCCGTCGGCGCGTCCGTCGCCGGTGGCCCAGTGGATCTCCCGGCCGCGCAGCGCGTCGCGCTCGCGCCAGGCGTCGAGCACCTCGGAGTCCGGGCATGTGGCCCAGTGCGAGAGCGCGGCCATCAGCTGGGCGAGCACCGGCTCGATGTCACGCCGCGTTCGCCCCAGGGTCGCCGCGCGCTCGCGCAGCTCGTCGGGCATCTGGTCGAGCTGCACCGCGACGTTGACGCCGATGCCGAGCACCGCCCAGCCCTCCTGGGGGCGACCCTCGGCGAGGATCCCGGCGAGCTTGCGTAGCCGCCTGTCCTGCTCGACGAACACGACGTCGTTGGGCCACTTGATCTGTCCCCCGGTGACGCGCGCGACCGCTACGCCGGCGATCAGCGGCAGCAGCAGCGGCACCGGGCGCCAGACCGTCGAGCACAGCAGCGACTGGCCGGCGGGCGCCGACCACGTGCGTCCCTGGCGGCCGCGCCCAGCGGTCTGCTCGGCGGCGGTGACCACCGTGCCGTGCGGCGCGCCGCGCAGCGCGAGCGTGCGAGCGCGGTCGTTGGTCGAGTCGGTCCGCCGCAGGTGAAGCCGCGGGTGCCCGAGGCCCGCGGCTGCGGCCTGGGCGCTCATTCGGGCCGCAGCCGCACGGCGTCGTCGCGCGCGAGCCCGAGCGCGTCGGCGGCCGAGCCGCGGTTGACCGCGAGCGCCGAGCGGGAGCGCGCGTCCTCGTAGAGCAGCAGCGTCCCGGCCGGCACGTCGGCGAAGCTCACCGCGAAGCGCGCGATGTGCAGCGCCGGGCCGACCTGCACCTGGACCGGCCCGCCGAGCCGCAGCCCCCCGGCGAGCAGCTGCTCGTGGCGCGCGTCGAGCGTCGCGTTGCCGAAGCGGTCGACGTCGAGCACGTGCGCGAGCACGCCCTGGCCGTCGACATCGGCCACCGGCAGCTCGAGCTCGACCAGCTCGCCGACGTCCATCGGCTCGCCGACCTGCAGCAGCGGCTCCCCGCGCGCGAGCGCAGCGGCGACCGGCGCGAACACGTCACGGCCGTGGAACGTCGCCGACATCTGATCCAGGCGGTGCTCGGAGCGCGTGACGTCGATCGCCTCGACGACCTCCCCCATCCCGGCCGCCGCGGGCATCAGCAGCCCGTTGTCCGGGCCGACGAGGATCCGCTCGCCCACGCGCAGCGCGACCGCGCGGCGCGAGCGCTGCCCCACGTCGGGGTCGACGACCGCGAGGTGGACACCGGCCGGAAAGTACGGCAGCGCGCTGGCCAGCGTCAGCGCGCCGGTGCGCACGTCGTGGCGCGGGATCCCGTGGGAGATGTCGATCACCCGCGCGTCGGGGGCGAGCCTGGCCAGCACCCCGTGGCAGACGCCGACGAACTCGTCCTGGAGGCCGTAGTCGGAGAGGAAGGTAATGAGGGTCATCGTGCGCGCGACGCCTGGGTAGGCCGATGCACCGCGCTCTTTAATCCGAATCCGCCAGCAACGCTTCCACCAGCCCGTCGATGTCATGCCGCGCGGCCTCGACATCGGGCTCCAGGCCGTGTTCGCGCAGGGTCGCGCTCGTCGCCGGCCCGATCGAGACCACGCGGGCCCGCGGGCGCAGCGGCCCGCCGGCCGACTGCGCCAGAAAGCGGACGGTCGAGGACGAGGTGAAGGTCAGCCAGTCGGCGTTCAGCGCGCTGGCCAGCGTCTCGGGGGCCAGCGGCTCGGCGACCGTGCGGTACAGCGCGAGGTCCTGCACCTGCGCGCCGCGCTCGCGCAGCGCCGCCGGCAGCACGTCGCGTGCCTGGAGCGCGCGGGCGATCAGGGCGCGGCTGACCGGCGTGGCGGCGAGCGCCTCGACGAGGCCCTCGGCGACGAAGCGCTCGGGCACGATGTCGGCCCGGATGCCGTGCTCGGCCAGCGCGCGGGCGGTCCCCGGGCCGATCGCCGCGACCGTGGCGCCGGCCAGCGCGCGGGTGTCGCGCCCGTCGGCGAGCAGCCCCTCGATCAGCAGCTGGGCCCCGTTGGGGCTGGTCAGGCAGACCAGGTCGACGCCGTCCAGCGGCGGGATCGCCGGGCGCAGCGGCTCGATCCGGATCGCCGGCGCCTGGATCACCTCGGCGCCGAGCGCGGCCAGCCGGTCGGCCAGGCCGCTCGACTGGGCGCGAGCGCGGGTGACCGCCACACGCCGGCCCGCGAGCGGGCCCGGGTGCCGCCAGGCGAGCTCCTCGGCCAGCGAGGCGACCGCCCCGACGAGGGTGATCGACGGCGGCTCGACCTGCGCCTCGGCGGCGCGGTCGGCGATGTCGGCCAGCGTGCCGACGACCGTGCGCTGGCCGGGCAGCGTGCCGCGTTCGACGACCGCCGCCGGCTCGCGCGGATCGCGGCCGGCGTCGATCAGCGCCTGCGCGATCTGGCCGAGCCGCCCGACGCCCATGTAGAAGACGAGCGTGCCCGGGAAGCCGGCGAGCCCGGCGTAGTCCAGGACGGTCTCGGGCTTGGTCGGGTCCTCGTGGCCGGTGACAAGCGCCACCGCGCTGGCGTGCTCGCGGTGGGTGACCGGGATGCCGGCGTAGGCGGGGGCCGCGACCCCGGCGGTGATGCCAGGCACGATCTCGAAGGCGATCCCCGCCGCCTTCAGGCGTTGAGCCTCCTCGCCGCCGCGGCCGAAGACGAACGGGTCGCCGCCCTTCAGGCGCACCACCGTCTTACCCGCGCGCGCCCGCTCGAGCATCAGCTCCTCGGTCTGCTCCTGGGGGACCGAGGCGCCGCCGCCCTCCTTGCCCACGAAGCGCAGCTCGGCGTGCGGGCGCGCCGATTGCAGCGCCGCCGCCGGGATCAGGCGGTCGTAGAGGATCACGTCGGCGCTGGCGATCAGCTCGAGCGCGCGGGCGGTGAGCAGCCCCGGGTCGCCCGGGCCGGCGCCGATCAGGGCGACGCGGCCGGTCATGCGCGGAGCACCGCTCGTCGTGGCTCGCGCGGCATTCGGGCGCGCCGCGTCCAATAGCAACCCCAATCCAGCGATCGCCCTCCGATCATGCTGCCGGCCTCCCCGCGCGCGCCCGTTCGAGCAGCTCGCCGGCGCCCGCGGCGAGCATCCGCTCGGCGACCTCCCGGCCCAGGGCACCCGGGTCATCGCGCGGGCCGGACAGGCGGTCGCGCACCCAGGCCGAGCCGTCGGGCAGCCCGACGAACGCCTCGACCTCGAGCGCGTGCGCGGACTCCTGCGCCAGGGCGCCGACCGGCGTGTGACAGTCGGCGCCCAGCGCCCGCACCAGCGCGCGCTCGGCGACGAGCACGCGGGCGGTGGCCGGATCGGCGATCGGCGCGCACAGCTCGCGCACGCGCGCGTCGT
>DATAWZ010000221.1:0-4758 GCA_036266975.1 Solirubrobacteraceae bacterium | reverse complement strand
CCGACGCGCGGCGCAGCCGCGAGCTCGCGCGGCGAGAGCTCGACCTCGAGGCGATCCGTCGCCCCGAGCTCGACGAGCTGCTGGCAGCCGAGCGCGCGCGGCGGCTCGCGTTCGCCGCCCGACTGCTTCGCAACGTCGGCGCGGCCGATCCCGCCGCGCACGCGCCCGCCCTCGCCGCCCTGATCGACGGCCTCGTCGCCGGCGCGATCGTCGACGCCGGGGCCCCGGTCATGCCCCGGTCACTGGGGGCGCAGTTCGAGACGTTCCTGCGCGCCTGCGGCGGGCGCTGACCGCCGGCGCGCACGGAGTGACGAGGTCTGCTGCAATGAGGGGGTGAGCACCGTCGGCGAGCCGATCAGCCGCTTCCCAGTCCCCGCGATCGAGGACGCCCCGCCCGACATCCGGGCACGGATCGAGGAGGTCCAGGAGAAGACCGGCTTCGTGCCCAACGTGTTTCTGGCCCTGCTCCACCGCCCCGACGAGTGGCGCGCGTTCGTGGCCTACTACGACGCGGTGATGGAGCGCCCCGACGGGCTGACCAAGGCCGAGCGCGAGATGATCGTCGTGGCCACCAGCGCGGCCTGGAACTGCCCCTACTGCGTCGTGGCACACGGCGCGATCCTGCGCCTGCGCTCGAAGGACCCCCTGCTCGCGGACTTTTTGGCCATCAACCACCGCCGCGCGACGGTCACGCCGCGTCAACGCGCGATGCTCGACTACGCCTGCAAGCTCTCGCTGCGCCCGCAGGACGTCGAGGAGGAGGACGTGGAGGCGTTGCGCGACGCCGGGTTCGACGACGAGGACATCTGGGACATCGCCGCGATCACCTCGCTGTTCGCGCTCTCCAACCGCCTCGCCCACGCCTTCGACATCCGCCCGAACCCCGAGTTCCACCTCATGGGCCGGGTCCCCCGCGAGACCTGAGCGGTCCCCGGCGCCCGCCGCGGCGTCGCGTTTGTAATAGAACAGCGCAATGCGAACCGGGCGGAACCCGGCCGGCGGCCTCGTCGCGGCCTCGCTGGCGACCATCGTGCTGCTCGCCGGCTGCGGCTCCTCGCACCGCGGTCCGGCCACGGCCGGCGCGAGCGGGCCGGCGCCCGCGTGCCTGCCCACGACCTTCGACCACAGCGGCGCGCTGGCCGGCACCGGCCTGGACGTCTCGCCCGAGCCGGGCAGCATGGCCGCCTCGCCGCAGACGCAGATCAGCCTGCTCGGCCGCCCACGGCGGGAGATCCTCTCGGTGAGCGCGAGCGGCTCGGCGACCGGGGCCCACCCCGGGCACCTCGTCGCCTACTCGCAGGGCGACGGGGTGAGCTTCGTGCCCGACCGGCCCTTCACGCCGCAGGAGAGGGTCACTGTTCACGTCAGCGTACAAACGGCGGCGGGCCCTCGCTCGGCGCGCTTCCAGTTCCGCACCGACACCCCGGCGAGCACTGCCGGGTACCCGCAGTACCCCCACCCCGCGGCCGCGCCGGGCGACGTGCAGGTCCTGCACTCGCTGCCCGGCCTTCAGCCGCCTACGGTCACCGTGACCGCCGATCAGCCCAGCGCGCTCCCGGGCGACATCCTGCTCACCCCGGACGCCGGCGACAGCCAGTGGGGGCTGATGATCCTCAACGACCAGGGCCAGACGGTCTGGTTCAAGCCGCTGCCCAGCGGCGAGGCGGCCGGGGACCTCGCCGTGCAACGCTACGGCGGCCGGCGCGTGCTGACCTGGTGGCAGGGCCGGCTTTTGATCCCCGGCTTCGGCCAGGGCGAGGATGTGATCGCCGGCGACCACTACCAGACGCTCGCCGTCGTGCGGGCCGGCAACGGCCTGTCCGCCGACCTGCACGAGTTCGCCCTGGAGCCGAATGGCACCGCGCTGATCGCGGCCTACAACCCGATCCGCTGCAACCTCAGCCCCGCCCGCGGAGGGCCGCGTGAGGGCGTGCTACTCGACAACGCCGTCCAGGAGATCGACGTGAAGACCGGCGCGGTGCGGCTTCAGTGGGACAGCCTGGATCACATCGCGGTGATGGACACCTTCCAGCCCCCCACGCCCCAGCCCTGGGACTACTTCCACCTGAACTCAGTCGACCTCGAGCCCAGCGGCAACCTGTTGATCTCCGCGCGCAACACGTGGGCGATCTACCAGCTGCAGGGCGGGAGCGGCGCGCTGCAGTGGACGCTCGGCGGCAAGCACAGCAGCTTCCAGATCCAGCCCGGTGCCCACATGGCCTGGCAGCACGACGCCCAGATGCTCCCCAACGGGGCGATCACGATCTTCGACGACGAGACGCGTCCCGGCGTCTACAACGAGTCGCGCGCGATCGAGCTCGCGGTCAACACCCACACGCGCACCGCCTCGATCCTCGCCTCGTTCAAGCACCCCACCTCGATCACCTCCGCCACCCAGGGCAGCACGCAGCTGCTGCCCAACGGCGACTGGATGGTCGGCTGGGGCCAGGTCCCCTACTTCACCGAGTTCGCCCCCGACGGGCACGTGCTCTTCGACGGGCACCTGCCGTTCGCGTCGGCCTCCTACCGGGCGCGGGTCGCGCCCTGGCAGGCCGCCCCGCCCCAGCCGCCCGCGGTGAGCGCCACGATCCTCTCCGGCAACGCCACGGCGATCTATGCGAGCTGGAACGGCTCGACGGCGCTGAGCGGCTGGCGCGTGATGGCGGGCACGGCGCGCAACGACCTCTACGACTTCACGACCGTGCCCCGCAGCGGCTTCGAGACCCAGATCCTGATCCAGGACCCCGAGCGCTACGTACAGGTCCAGGCGCTCGGCGCGAACGGGCACGTGCTCGCGCAGAGCCCGATCGTCACCGCGACCGGCACCTACTGATCGGCGGCCGGCGCGTGGGTCGTCCCGACCCACGCGACTCGTGGCGCGCCTCGGCTTTTTAGTAGAGCCGCGTCTGGGACGGCGCGCTGGGCTTCTTCGTCGGCTTCTTGACGCACTTGTTGTGCTTGTTGAGCTCGTAGCCCTTCTTGCAGTGGGGCTTCTTGCTCGAGGCGAAGGCGGTGGGGGCCGCCGCACCCACGGCGGAGACGGCAACGACGACCGGCACGATCAGCATCCGCTTCACTGGCGCACTTCCTCTCTGAATTCACACGGGCTCGATGACGGACTCTAAACACCGGGCTGGTCGGCGAGTTGCCCCGCGGGCGATATTGACGGGGCCGCGGGGTACAGTTGCCCGGTGTCCGGCGCGCACGACCACGGCGGCCACCACCACCACCATCACGCGATCCCGGCCGCCGCGGACGTCGGCCGCCTGAGGATCGCCTTCGGGCTGATCGTCGGCTTCATGGCCGCCGAGGTCACCGTCGGCGTGCTCGCCCATTCGCTGGCGCTGCTCTCCGACGCGGCCCACATGCTCACCGACGCCGCCGCGCTTGGCCTCGCGCTCGTCGTCACGCGCCTGATCGCCCGCCCGGCCCGCGGCGCGATGACCTACGGACTGCGCCGCGCGGAGATCCTCTCGGCGCAGTTCAACGGCGCGACGCTGCTCGTGCTCGGCCTGCTGATCATCTACGAGGGCATCGTCCGGCTCGTGCACCCGCCAGCGGTGCACGGGGCCGCGGTCCTGATCGTCGCCTGCGTGGGGATCGTCGTCAATCTCGCCGCCACGGTCACGCTGAGCGGCGCCTCCCGCACGTCGCTCAACGTCGAGGGGGCCTTCCAGCACCTCCTCACCGACCTGGCCGCGTTCATCCTCACGGCGATCGCCGGCGCGGTGATCCTCATCACCGGCGCCCGTCGGGCCGACGGCGTGGCCTCCCTGCTGATCGCCGCGATCATGCTGCGCGCCGCGGTCGCGCTGCTGCGCGAGTCCGGGCGCGTGTTCCTGGAGGCTGCGCCGCGGGGCCTTGACCCCCAGGAGATCGGCACCGCGCTGGCGCGCGATCCCGAGGTCGTCGAGGTGCACGACCTGCACGTCTGGGAGATCGGCTCGGGCTTTCCGGCCCTCTCGGCGCACGTCGTGGTCGGCCGCGCGGTCGACTGCCACGCGGTCCGCCATCGCCTCGACGACGTACTGCACGCGCGCTTTCACATCGAGCACACCACGCTGCAGGTCGAGCACGAGCCCAGCCTGCTGCACATCGAGCCGGCGGCGAGTGCCGGCCCGGTCAGTGCGGCACCGGACCCCCGAGCAGCGCCACCGCCAGGCCACTGACCGCGCCGAGCAGCAGCGCGCTGAGCACGCTGCGGCGCGCGAGCAGGACCAGCGCCGCCGCCCCGCCGAGGACGACTCCCTGCCAGGGCTCGCGCACCGCGCCGGCGAGGGTGATCACCGAGCCTCCGATCGCGCCGATCGCCGCCGGGCCGGCACCGGCGAGGAAGGCGCGGGCGCCCGCGGCGCCGCGTAGGCGCTCGAAGCGCGCCGCGCCGGCGATGACGATCACGAACGAGGGCGTGAACGCGATCGCCGCGCCGAGCAGCGCGCCGCCGACGCCGTGGGCGGCGTAGCCGACCGCGGCGACCGTGAGTACGACCGGCCCGGGCGTGATCTGCCCCAGCGCGACGGCGTCGAGGAAGCGGCTGGCGGTCAGCCAGTGGTAGTGGTGCACGGCATCGGCCTGCATGAGCGGGATGATCACGAAGCCGCCGCCGAACGACAGGCCGCCGACCTTGAGCGCCACCCAGGCGACCGAAGCCAGGACTCCGCCCCCGGCCGCCAGCACCAGAGCCGGAGCGGCAGCGAAACCGTTCAGCCGCGTTCCGCCGCCGACGGCCGCGCTTCCCGTGCCGCCCGCGCCCCCCGC
>DATAWZ010000220.1:0-21097 GCA_036266975.1 Solirubrobacteraceae bacterium | reverse complement strand
TGGCCGTGACGGTCGATGACGAAGCTCTCCGGGAGCGCGACGGTGCCGTACGCGTGGGCGAGGTGGCCGCCGACGTCGCGCAGGTCCGGGTAGGTCAGGCCGTACCTGTGCACGAAGCTCTCCGAGTCCGGCGTGGCGTCGTTGTAGGTCACGCCGAGGATCGTGGCGTCGTGGGCCTGCAACGTGCGTTGCGCGGTCTCGAGCATGGGCGCCTCGGACTGGCACGGCGGGCACCAGGAGGCCCAGAAGTTCAGCACGACGACCTCGCCGCGGTAAGCGGCCAGGCTCGAGTCGCCGGCTCCGCCCAGCCGCGGCAGCATCCGGCTCGGGGCGGGCGGGTAGACCCCGTGGGCCACGTCGTCATCAAACGTCCGGCTCGTCGAACGGGCCGCCAGCCCGTAGGCGAGCAACGCGATGACGGCCGCACCGCCAACCAGGCTCGCGGCGATCGACAGACGGGGGCGTCGCACGGCGCCCAAATATAGGCGGGTGGCGTGGGGGCGGGGTACACTTGCCCCTCGCTGCGGCGGTAGCTCAGTTGGTAGAGCACGAGCTTCCCAAGCTCGGGGTCGCGGGTTCGAACCCCGTCCGCCGCTTGCCTTTCCGCCTTGCGGCCTCCACTACGAGGGCGGCGCAGCCGACGAAGTCGGCGAGCCGGGCCCCTCGCCTCCTCATTTTCGACACAATCCCGACCGTGAAAGTGTCAGCGAAGGCCGATTACGCAGTACGCGCAGCGATCGAGCTCGCGAGCGGGGCGCCGGACGCGCCGCGCAAGGTCGACGACATCAGCCGCGCCCAGGAGATTCCGACGTCGTTCCTGGAGAACATCCTCAGCCAGCTGCGCAGCGCCGGCCTGGTGCGCTCGCAGCGCGGCCCGGACGGCGGCTTCTGGCTCGCGCGGCCCGCCGACGAGGTCACGCTCGCCGCGGTCATCCGCGCCGTCGAGGGGCCGCTCGTCGGCGTCCGCGGCCAGCGGCCCGAGGAAGTCAACTACGCCGGCAGCGCGGAGCCGCTGCAGCAGATCTGGATCGCGGTGCGGGCCAACCTGCGCGCGGTGCTCGAGCACGTGACGCTCGCGGACATCGCCGCCGGCCAGCTCCCGCCCGTCGTGGTCGAGCTCGCCGGGGACCGCGAGGCCTGGAAGACCCGCTGATCACCGTCTACGAGAAGCCGACCTGCACGACCTGCCGGCGCGTCGTGGCGCCGCTGCAGGAGCGAGGCGTCGACGTCGAGCGGGTCGACTGCCTGCAGGCGCCGGTCGGCGCGGCGACGCTGCGCGCGCTGCTCGACGCCGCCGGGCTGCGCCCGCGCGAGGTGGTGCGCTTGAAGGAGGCCGGCGCGCGCGAGCTGCCCCTCGACGACCACGAGGCGACGCTGCGGGCGCTCGTGGAGCGGCCCGAGCTGCTGCAGCGTCCGCTGGCGCAATCCGGTGAGCGAGTGCTGCCTGCGCGGCCGCCCGAGCGGGTGCTCGAGCTGCTCGACTAGGGGGGTGGCGTACCCTGGCGCACTAGGGCGACGCTGAACTACGCCACCCCCTCGGCGGCGGCGTTCCAGCGCCCGGCCGAGCGAGCCGCGCGGGCCTTCTAGTGGTGCCTCCGGTAAATCCGGTCGTCGATTCGCGAGCGAAAATCGAGCATGGTCAGGACGCAGGGAGCCGGAACAGCAGCGCTATTTCGGCTCCCGAGGACGCCGCCAGGCGAAGATTTGCAGCCGCGAAGCGGGAGCGGATTTGCAGGAGGTGCCACTAGACCATCGTGAAGGCGGACGGGCTTCCGAGCCGCACGCCCACGATCTCGCCGGGGGCGAGCTCGAGCTCGGCGGCCTGCTCGCGCGTGAGCTGGGCGCGCAGCGTCTGGCCGTCGGCGAGCAGCAGCTCGACGCGGACCTCGAAGCCCAGGTGCACGACGCGCTGCACGAGGGCCTCGTCTGCGTCGCTGTCGCCCCACTCGAGGACCTGGACGTCGTGCGGCCGGCGCAGCCCGTCCTGAAGCCGGTTGACCGGGCCGACGAAGCCCATCACCCATTCGCTCGCCGGGTGCTCGTAGAGCTCGCGGGGGCTGCCGCACTGCTCGATGCGGCCCGCGTTCATCACGACGATCTGGGCGGCGACGTCCATCGCCTCCTCCTGATCGTGGGTCACGACGATCGTGGTCACGTGGATCTCGTCGTGCAGGCGGCGCAGCCAGTCGCGCAGCTCGGCACGCACCTGTGCGTCGAGCGCGCCGAAGGGCTCGTCGAGCAGCAGCACCGACGGGTCGGGCGCGAGCGCGCGCGCAAGCGCCATCCGCTGGCGCTGCCCGCCGGAGAGCTGATCGGGATACCGGTCCTCGAGCCCCTCCAGGCGCACGAGCGCGAGCAGCTCGCGCACGCGCGCGTCGATCCCCGCCCGCTCGCGCCTGCGGGCGCGGCGCGAGCGGCGCACGTCGAGCCCGAAGGCGACGTTGTCGCGCACGGTCATGTGCTTGAAGGCGGCGTAGTGCTGAAAGACGAAGCCGACGCCGCGCTCGCGCGCCGGGCGGTCGGTGACGTCCTGCTCGCCGATGTACACCCGGCCGGTGTCGGGGCGCTCCAGGCCGGCGATCACGCGCAGCAGGGTCGACTTGCCGCTGCCGCTCGGCCCGAGCAGCGCGGTCAGCGAGCCGTCGGGGACGAGCACCGACACCTGGTCGAGGGCGGTGTAGTCGCCAAAGCGCTTGCGGACGTCGTGGATCTCGATCGCCATCCTGCTTTCACCCCGTCGTCATCGTCGTGGATCGGTGTCGCGTGAAGCGACTCATGAGCAGCAGCGTCGCCAGCGCGAGCGCCGCGAGCAACATCGAGGCCGAGTAGGCCCCGACGGTGTCGAAGTTGGCGTAGCGGTCCTGCACGTACAGGGGCAGGCTCTGGGTCTTGCCCTCGATGTCGCCGGAGATGATGCTCACCGCGCCGAACTCGCCGAGCGAGCGTGCGGTGGTCAGCACCACGCCGTAGACGACCGCCCAGCGCAGCGCGGGCAGCGTGACGCGCCAGAAGGTCTGCCAGCGGCTCGCGCCCAGCGTGGCCGCCGCCTCCTCGGGCTCGGTGCCGATCTCGCGCAGCGCCGGCACGCACTCGCGCGTGACGTACGGCAACGAGACGAAGCACGTCGCGAGCACCATGCCCGGGACGGCGAAGGCGACCTGGACGCCCTCGCCGGTCAGCGTGTTGCCGAACCAGCCGTTGTCGCCGTACACCAGCAGCAGGGCCAGGCCGACCACGACCGGCGAGAGCGCGAAGGGCAGGTCGATGAGCAGGCCGACCAGCCAGCGTCCGCGCGAGCGCCCGCGCACGATCCACATCGCGGCCAGGACCCCGAAGACCGTGTTCAGCGGGACCGCGATCGCGATCAGCTCGAGCGTGAGCAGCAGGGCGTGCACGGCCGGCTGCGAGGTGAGCGCGTTCCAGACGGGCGAGACCCCGTGCTCGAAGGTGCGGTAGAAGATCATCCCCACCGGGGCGAGCAGCAGCACGCCCAGGTAGGCGAGCGCCACGCTGCGGGCTCCGAGCCGGGCCGGCCGCGGGAGCAGCCCCTCAGACACGATGGCTCCGGCGACGGATGAGCAGCTCGAGGGCGCCGAGCACGACCACCGCGATCAGCAGCAGCAGCACCGACACCGCGGCGGGGACCTGGGTCTCCCCGTTCTGGACCTGGCCGAAGATGTAGACCGAGGCGACCTCGGTGTGGTTGGGCAGGTTGCCGGTGATGAGCACCAGCGAGCCGAACTCGCCGAGGGCACGCGCGAAGCTCAGCGCGACGCCCGAGAGAATCGCCGGGCGCAGGGCGGGCAGGACGATCCGGCTGAGCACCTGCCCCGGCCGGGCCCCAAGCGACGAGGCCGTCTCCTCCATCGACTGGTCGAGCTCGGTCAGCACGGGCTGCACCGCGCGCACGGTGAAGGGAAGCGTGACGAACAGCAACGCGAGCACGACCGCGCCGCGCGTGAACGTGACGCCGACGTTCAGACCCTGGCCGCCGTAGAGCAGCAGCAGCGTGAGGCCCGCGACGATCGTCGGCAGCGCGAAGGGTAGGTCCACCAGCGCGTTGACCACGCTCTTGCCGCGGAAGGAGTCGCGCACGAGCACCCAGGCGACGAGCGTGCCCATGATCCCATTCACGATCGCCGCGATCGCCGCGGCGATCAGGGTCAGCGCGATCGCCGTCTCGGCCTCGTGGGCCGTGACCGCGCGCCAAAAGGCGGCCGGGCTGCCGGCGTGAGCGAACAGCGCGGCCACCGGCAGCAACACGATGATCGACAGGTAGATGCCGAGCGCGCCGCGGCCCAGATACGTCGCGGACGCGCCGAGATCACGCCGGCGCGCCCGCGGGAGCGGGGTGGTGAGGCTAGCCACTCGAGTCGATCTTGGTGATCAGTCCGCCCGGATCGAAGAACTCGGTGTCGAGCTTCGTCCAGCCGCCCAGGTCGGCGGCGGTGAACAGGCCCGGGATGGTCGGGAACTCGGCGCTGTTGACCAGGCTCTGGATCGTCGGGCGAAAGCCCTCCGAGGCAAAGATCTGCTGCGCCGCCGGGGTCTGCAGGTAGCTGATGAACTGCTGCGCGACCGCGGTGTCGCCGCCCCGGGTGACCACGGCCGCCGGGTTCTGGATCAGGATCGTGCTCGAGGGCAGGACCTCCTGAACCGGCTCGCCCTTGCGCTGCAGGCTGATCGCCTCGTTCTCGTAGTCGAGCAGGGCGTTACCGCGGCCGCTGAGGAAGGTCTCCTCGGCGTTGCGGGCGCTGGTGTCCTGGCTGACGACGTGCTTGAACAGCGCGGTCAGGTAGGCGTCGGCCTGGGCCGGCGTCTTGCCCTCCTTGAGCTCCGCGCCGTAGGCGGCGAGGATGTTCCAGCGCGCGCTGCCCGAGGAGACCGGGTTGGGGGTGACGACCTGGACGCCCGGCTTGATCAGGCTGTCCCAGCCGGTGATGTGCTTGGGGTTTCCCCTGCGGACGATGATCACCGCGACCGTCGTGCTGACGATTCCCTGGTTCGGACCGGAATCCCAGCTCGGGGAGACCAGGCCGGCCTTGACGAGCTTGGTCACGTCGGGGTCGAGCGAGAGGGCCACGACGTTGGCGGGCAGCCCGGCGAGCACGGCCTTGGACTGCTGGCCGGAGGCGCCGAACGACTGGGTGAACGTCACGCCCCTGCCGGCCGGTGTGGCCTCGAAGGCGGCCGTCAGCTTGGCGTACGCGGCCTGAGGGGTCGAGTAGGCGACCAGGCTCAGGTGCTTGCTGCCGCTGGAGGACGACGAGCCGCAGGCGGCGAGGCCGGCCACGAGCGCGACGGTGCTGAGCAGTGCGAGGAGACGTCGTGTCAAGGGTCAGATTCCTGGGTCGTTGGACAGGGAACGGCTGAGGGCCGAGCACCATATCCTACAAAGCTGCTCGTGTTTACCGAAATTATGGAAATTATCGGCTTTGTGAGGAACCTGCGCCGACCACGCGGCGGTGGTCCAGCGGGGGCGTCGGGCGCTTCCGACGCGGTCGGCGAGCGCCGGCGGGGGCTACCAGGCCTGGTGGTCGCCGCAGTGCGGGCAGCGGACCGTCGTCGAGACCTGCGCGGCGAACGCGTAGCCGCATTCGCAGTTGTACTGGGCGCGGTCGACGGGGCCACCGGCCTGCCGGGCGCGCACGGTCTCCGGATCGGAGCTCGAGGGGCCGACGCCGGGGCGGCGCTCCGGGCGCGCCGCGATGCCGAAGCGCCGGGCGGCGACGCTGCGGGCCGGGCGGCGCTCGCTGAGATGGAGGTGATGTCGCATCCGATTGTCCTTTCTCTCTAAGGACTCAGGATCGGCAAAAAGGTTTCGCCCTTGAGCGCAGGAATCCTCGTGGACGGACCTTCGGGGGCCGGCCGGCGGGACTTGCGCCCGCTTCTGAGATAATCCCGCGCGCCGATGAATCCGGAACGTAAGCGCACTGTCCGGCTGGTGGTGGCGCTGACGGCAGCCGTGCTGCTCGCCACCGCGCTGATCTACACGAGCTTCAGCGCCGCGGATCCTGCCGTGACGCCGACGCAGCTCGTCCGCGAGGTCCGTCCCGGGCACACCTACGTGCTCACCGGCACCGTTGTCGCCGGCTCGGTGCGGCGCGTCGGACCCGAGCTGCTGTTCAGGGTCGAGGACCGCACGGGCAGCGCCCTGAAGCTGCCGGTCACCTACACCGGCACCGTCCCGGACCCGTTCGAGGCGGGCCGGGAGATCGTCGTGAACGTCAATCCGCCCGCAAACGGGTCGGGCATCTACGTGGCTCAGTCCAACTCGCTGATCACGAAGTGCCCGTCGAAGTACCAGGCCGCTCCGCCGAGCTCGTCCTGATGGCCGTACTCGGCCGCGCCTGCCTGCTGCTCGCCCTGCTGGTCTGCGTCTACGGCATCGGCGCCTCGCTGTACGGCGTGCGCCGCGGACGCTCGGAGTGGTGCGAGTCCGGCCGGCGCGCGGTCTACGCGCTCGCGCTGATCCTGACGGTCGCGTTCGTCGTGCTGGAGATCGCGTTCATGCGCAACGAGTTCTCCTTCAACGCGGTGGCCGACACGTCGAGCACCAACACGCCGACGTTCTACAAGTTCGCGGCGGTGTGGTCCTCGCAGGAGGGCTCGCTACTGCTGTGGGCCTGGCTGTCGGCGATGTGGTCGAGCCTGATCCTCTTCCTGACGCGCAACCGCATGCGCGACATCACGCCGTACGCGCAGTCGGTTCTGCTCGGCTTCGCGGGCTTCTTCGTCGGGCTGATGATCTTCTACGCCAGCCCGTTCGACACGACCTCGCCGGCCCCCACCGCCGGGGCGGGCCTGGATCCGCTGCTGCGCTTCTGGACGATGATGATCCATCCCCCGATGCTGTACTCGGGGTACACGCTGTGCATCGTGCCGTTCGCGTTCGGCGTGGGCGCGCTGATCGCCCGGCGCGTGGACGCCGAGTGGATCCGCGCCACGCGCCGCTTCGCGCTCGCCTCCTGGCTGTTCCTGGGCCTGGGGATCCTGCTCGGGGCGCGCTGGTCCTACTCGGAGCTGGGCTGGGGCGGCTACTGGGGCTGGGACGCCGTCGAGAACGCCGCGCTGCTGCCCTGGCTGACGGGCACCGCGTTCATCCACTCGATCATGATCCAGGAGAAGCGGGGCATGCTGAAGGTGTGGAACGCCTCGCTCGTCCTCGCCACCGGGACGCTGGCGATCATGGGCACCTTCCTGGTGCGCTCGGGCATCCTGGACTCGATCCACGCGTTCGGCGCATCGACGCTCGGCGTGCCGTTCGTCGTGCTCATCGCCGTGTGCATCTTCGGCTCGATCTACCTGGTCGTCAGCCGCCGGGACATGCTGCGCACCGAGCATCGGCTCGACTCGTTGTTCTCGCGCGAGGCGGCCTTCCTGCTCAACAACCTCGTGCTCGTCGGCCTGGCCTTCGTGATCATGTGGGGCACCTACTTCCCGCTGATCTCCGAGGCCTTCACCGGCAGCGAATCCTCGGTCGGGCCGCCGTGGTTCGACCGCTACACGGTCCCGCTCGCCCTGATCCTCGTGCTCCTGTCCGGCGTCGGCCCGTTGCTGAGCTGGCGCCGGGCGACCGGCTCGGGCGCGCGACGCAACCTGATCGTCCCGGCCACGGCCTTCGTGCTCGTCCTCGTGGGGGCGATCGCCGCCGGCGTGCCCGAGAACGTCAAGGCGCTGCTGATGTTCGCCTGCGCCGCCTTCGCCATCGCCGCGGTCGGACAGGAGTTCGTGCGCGGCACGCGCGTGCGCCGCGCGCTCTCCGGCGAGGCGACGCCGCTCGCGATGTTCTCGCTGGTGCGCCGCAACCGCCGGCGCTACGGCGGCTACCTGGTCCACGTCGGGATCGCGGTGATGTTCGTGGGGGTCGCCGCCTCGTCCTCGTTCGCGCATCAGAACACCGACGTCCCGCTCGGGCGTGGCCAGTCCACCAAGGTCGGCGCCTACAAGGTGACCTACGTGCGCCCGACCGCGGTCCTGCACGACGCGCCCAGCGTCGACGGTGAGCTGCGCACGGCGCTGGCCCAGTACCCACAGGGCAACCAGATACCGATCCACCACGACGGCGGCGACCTCGACCACGTGCTCGACCTCGGCGCCGTCCTGGACGTGACCAAGAACGGGCACCACGTCGCGACCCTCCGCCCGATGATGAGCTTCTACAACGGCGATGACCCGAGCCAGGGGACGGTCGGCGATCTCCTCGCCGGGCAGTCGGTGAGCGACGTCGGCCTCAACAGCAGCCCGCTGCGCGACCTGTGGTCCGCCTTCGACCTGAACCTGGCCCAGACGCCGCTGCAGAGCATCATCAACCGGGGCAACGCGATCGTGCCCGCCAATCGACCCGATCTCGCGCTGGTGACGATCGCCGCGCTCGCCGGGTCCTATCTCGAGCACCCGCCTGCGGCCGAGTTCAATCTGCTCATCTCGCCCCTGGTCATGTGGCTGTGGGTCGGCGGCCTGATCGTGCTGGGCGGCGGACTGCTCGCCGGGTCGCCGAGCGGCAGCCTGGTGCGCGGCCGGGCGAGCGCGCGCGTGGCCGCACGCGCGACGCGCGGGATGGCCCGCGCCTAGAGCTCTTGGACCTCGTCGTCGTCCTGCTCACGCTGGCGCTGCTCGGTGCGGTCATCGCGATTGTCGGCGCGCCGCTGAACCTGCCCTACCGACGGCGGGAGGTCGACGCCGACGAGGTCCGCCGCGGCGAGCTCGAGGCCGCGCGCGAGTCCAAGTACCGCGAGATCCGCGACACCGAGCTGGACTACCGCCTGGGCAAGCTCTCCGAGGCCGACCACGAGTCGATCTCGGCCACGCTGCGGGCCGAGGCCGCCGAGATCCTGCGCGGACTGGACGATCTCGACGGGGCCGTGGAGCATCAACCGGACGAGGCGCCGGCCGCGGCGGGCGAGGCCGAGCCGCAAGCCGACGAGACCCAGTCCTCTGAGGGCGCCGCGCGACGCTAGTCGCTACTCTGAGGCTGTGGAAACCGTCCTGTCGGTCATCGAGGTCTTCGTGGCCGTCGTCCTGATCGGCCTCGTCCTGATGCACTCGGGCAAGGACTCGGGCCTGTCCGGCGCGTTCGGCGTCGGCAGCGGCTCGGGCCCGCTCGGCGGCGGCTCCATGGTCGAGCGCAACCTGAATCGCTGGACGGTCGCCTTCGCGGTCGTCTTCGTCGTGCTCGCGATCGTGCTGCTCAAGCAGCCGTTCGGCTCTTAGCTCTCCGCGCCGCCGGTCACCCGGAACCCCTGGGCGCGCAACGACGGGCACACGCTTCCGTAGGCGAAGCGGCGCCCGTACAGATCGGCTTCGGTGACGAGGGTCGGCACGGCGGTGAGCGCCTCGGTGGCGTCCAGGATGCGCAGCACCTCATCGGTGAAGCGCACGTCGTGCAGCGGGCGGCCGATGCGCCCGTCCTCGATCAGGAAGGTCCCGTCGCGGGTCATCCCGGTGAGCAGCGTGCGCTGGGGCTGGACCGGGTTGACGTACCACAGCCGGGTCACGTACAGGCCGCGCTCGATCGGGGCCGCGAGCGCCTGCTCGTCGGCTGCCTCCCCTCCGGCGAGGTGCAGGTTGGTCGGCACCGCGCCCTCCGGGTTTCCGCCGCCGGTGAGCGCGTGCCCGGTCGAGCGCGCGTCGCCGCCGGCGCGGGCGGCGGTTCGGGTGTCGTGCACGACCGCCTGCGCGACGCCGTCGCGGATCAGCGCCAGCTCGGATTTCGGCACCCCCTCGGCGTCGATCGTCCGGGGCAGCCCGCCCGTCCGTCGCGGCGCGTCGCCGAGCTGTACGCAGGGGGCGGCCACCCGCGTTCCCAGCCGGTCGACCAGCGCGCCGCGGCCCTCGGCGTGGGCCAGGCCGTTGAAGGCGAGCACGCCGAGGAAGGCGAGCAGGTCGCCGACGGCCTCGGCGCCGAGCACCACCGGGTACTCGCCGGGCGGCAGTCCTGACGGCTCGGTGTCGGTCAGGCGGGCGCCGGCCCGCTCGGCGATCGCCGAGCCGTCGAGCGCGGCCGCGGCCACCGCGGTATGGGCGGCGAAGCCGCTGCGACCATCCTCGCGGCGGCAGATCACCCGCATATGGGCGTCGGTGACCGCATCCTGGGCGGCGGTGCCGGTGCTCGAGGCCACGGTCGTCGAGACCGCCCCGGCGGTCCAGATGCCGAACGCCTCGGCGCCGGCGCGCTCGGCCGCCCCAAAGGCCTCGGCCAGCG
Source organism: Solirubrobacteraceae bacterium (assembly GCA_036266975.1). GTDB lineage: Bacteria > Actinomycetota > Thermoleophilia > Solirubrobacterales > Solirubrobacteraceae > DATAWZ01. Next base: position 10,893 of record DATAWZ010000220.1, on the reverse strand, counting down.
CGCGGTGCGCGCCGGCCGGGTCGAGCGCGGCCGTGGCCTGGTCCCAGCCGTCCGGTAAGGCCGGCGCCGGCGCCGGCGCCGGCAGGCCAGGGTAGGCGCCCGGCTCGCCGGCGAGCGCGGCCGACGAGCGCGCGGCGCGCAGCGCCCGCTCGGCCACCGCGGCCAGGCCATCGGGATCGGTCGCGTTGGTGCTGGCCGCGGTGGTGTGGCCGTCGATCACGACGAGCACCTCCACGGAGAGGTCGTCGACCGCGGTGGCCTGGGTCGGGGTCGAGCGCGCGAAGCGGCAGGTGAGCGAGCGCTCGCGCACGATCGTGACCTGGGCCTCGGCGGCACCGCCGAGGGCGGCAAGGCAACGCTCGGCGAGGGCCAGGTCGGCGGGGTCGCTCACCGCGCGACGCCGATCTGCACGTCGCGAAAGCGCGCCGGCGCGGCGCCGTGGGAGACGTGGGCGACCTGGCCGGGCTGGCCCTTGCCGCAGTTGAGCACGCCCCACAGCCGCCATTCGCCCGGGCCGGCGACCGCCTCGAGCGAACCCCACAGCTCGGGGGTGACCCCGGCGTAGGAGGGGTTGCGCAGCAGCCGTCCGAGCTCGCCACCGCGGATCTCGTAGGCGACCTCGGTGCCGAACTGGAAGTGCAGCCGGCGATCGTCGATCGACCACGAGCGGTTGCTCTCCATGAAGACGCCCTCGTCGACCCCGGCGATCAGCTCGGCCACGCCGCCGGCCTCGCCGGGCTCGATCGACACGTTGGTCATGCGCACGATCGGCTGGCGGGCGAAACCGTCGGCGCGGGCGCAGCCGGCCGAGCGCGCCAGGCCCGCGCGCGCCGCCGAGACGCGATCGGACAGCGCGGCGCGCAACTCGCCGCCGACGATCAGCGGCGTGCGCGTGGCGGCCACGCCCTCGTCGTCCCAGCCGAAGGACCCCAGCGCGCCGGAGAGCGTCGCGTCGGCGGTGATGTTCAGGTGCGCGGACCCGTAGCGCAGCGAACCGATGTCCGCAGGATTGACCCAGCTCGTCCCCGCGTAGGCGGCCTCGCCGAGCTGGACGCGGTCGAGCTCGAGGGCGTGGCCGATCGATTCGTGGATCTGCAGCGCGAGCTGCTCGGAGCCGAGCACGAGCGTGGAGCGGCCGCTGGGGCAGGGCGGCGCGGTGAGCAGGGCGACGACCTCCTCGGCGACGCGCGGGGCCTGCTCGACCAGCGCGAGCCCGTCCAGGTGCTCGAGGCCGGCGGCGGCGACGCTGCCCCCGTGCGCGGAGGGGTAGGACCGCACCTGCAGCTCGCCGTCCTGCACCGCGATGGCCTGCAGCCCGCCGCCGCACTGCACGAACGACTGGGTGGCGGCGGCGCCCTCCGAGGAGGCGAACGCCCAGTCCTCGGCGAGCGCGAGGCAGCTCGCCTCGGTGCTCACGATCCGCGCGTCGCCGCGCATCGCGCCCTCGGCGGCCACGAGCAGCTCGATCTTCTGTTCGATCCCGGCGGCGAACGGGTCGCGTTCGCACGGTCCGGCCCAGTGGCCGCGGGCGGACTCGGGCAGCGGCGCGAGGGCGGCGGGCTCGCGGCCCTCGGCGGCGATCGCCCGGGCGCGGGCGAGGGCGGCGGCCAGCCCCGCGCGCGAGAGGTCGCGCGTGGCGGCGAACCCGAAGCCCCCGCCGTGCAGCACGCGCACGCCGACGCCTTCGCTCTCCTCATCCTCGATGCCGTCCAGGCGGCCGGCGCGTACCCGGATGGCCTCGCGCCGGGTGCGCACCCAGCGCGCCTCGGCGTACGCGCTGTCGGGGACCGCCTGCGTGAGCTCCTGGAGCGCGTCGAGCACCGGGACCAGCCTAGAGCGCGGGGCGGTGCTCGCCAACAATAATGCCGGGCTCGTGCGAGGATCCGCCGGCCCATGAGCGACGCCGACGACCAGCTGCGCGCTGAGGCCCGCCGCGTCCTGAACGCCACGCGGCTCACCCCGCTGACGCCTCTCGCCGGTGGCGCTTCGCGCGAGCTGCTCGGGTTCGACGCCGACGACCAGCAGCTGGTGCTGCTGCGCGCGCACGCGGCGCTCGGCGACCGTGATCGCACCCAGCGCGAGTGGGAGGCGCTGTCGGCCGCGCACCGCGCCGAGGTGCCGGTGGCCGAGCCGCTGTGGCGGACCGCGGACGGCCTGGGCATCGTGATGCGCCGCGTGCCCGGGGAGGCGATCCCGCGCCGGGTGCTGCGCGACCAGCTCGGCGGCGAGGGCAGCGACGACCTGCTCGCCGAGCTGGCCGGGGCCGCCGCGGCCGTGCACCGCGTCACGCCCGACCAGGTCCCGGCGCTCGAGCGCCTGCCGGGGTCGCCGGCGCTGCGCGAGATCGCCGGCCTGGAGGCCCTGCTCGACGAGTTCGACGAGCCCCACCCGGCGATCGAGGCCGGGCTGCGCTGGCTGCGCGCCCGCGTCCCGGACCGGCGCGAGACGACGCTCGTCCATGGCGATCTGCGCCTGGGGAACATCATGGTCCGCGACGGGCGGCTGGTTGCGCTGCTCGACTGGGAGCTCTGCCACCTCGGCGACGGCGCCGAGGACCTCGGCTGGATGTGCATCCGCTCCTGGCGCTTCGGCGCCGACGACCGCCCGGCGGCGGGGCTCGGCAGCCGCGAGCGGCTGGTCGAGTACTACGCCGCGGCGGGGGGCGAGCCGGTGACGCTGCAGGAGCTGCGCTGGTGGGAGACGCTCGCCAACGCACGCTGGGCCGTGCTGTGCGTGCGCCAGGCCAGCCGCCACCTCAGCGGCGCCGTGCGCTCACACGAGCTCGCGGCGATCGGCCGGCGCGCGTGCGAGCCGACCTGGGACATGCTCGAGCTCATCGGCGGCGCGGACGGCGCGCACACCGACGCGCCGCAGGACCGGCCCGACGCCCACGAGCTGCTGGAGGCGGTGGCCGACTACCTGCGCCAGGACCTGCTGCCCGACGTCCCGGCCGAGCACCGCTTCGGCGTGCGCATCGCCGCCAACTCGATCGCGATGGTCGCCCGCGAGGGCGCCCCGCTGGCGCCCGACCGCACCGCGCAGCGCGCGCTGGCCGACGCGATCCGTCGCGGCGAGCACGACCATCGCCTCGATGAGCTGATCGCCGAGCTGCGGGCCGAGGTCCGCGCACGCGTCGACATCGCCCACCCGGGCTGGACGGCTGCTCTCTAGTCTCGCCCGGCGCAGGGTTCTCCAGCGACCATCCCAGTCCCGACGCGGGCGTGGACCCCGGTCCCAGCACGGTTGCTCCCTCGTCGGGTTCAGGCGTGCTCAAGGGAGCACGCTCGGGTGCCAGGGGCGCTCGGCGGGGTGCCGGGCGTTGAGGGTTGCTCCCTCGTCGGGTCCAGGCGTGGTCAAGGGAGCACGGTTGCGCTCCCGGGACCGCGAGCTAGTGGCACCTCCTGTAAATCCGCTCCCGCTTCGCGGCTGCAAATCTTCGCCTGGCGGCGTCCTCGGGAGCCGAAATAGCGCTGCTATTCCGGCTCCCTGCGTCCTGGCCGTGCTCGATTTTCGCTCGCGAATCGACGACCGGATTTGCCGGAGGCACCACTAGATCCCGAACAGCTCCTTGGCCACCTTGCGCATCTGAACCTCCTCGGCGCCCTCGGTGATCCGATAGCGCCGGTGGTGCCGGTAGATGTGCTCGAAGGGCACGTGCCGGGTGTAGCCGTAGCCGCCGTGGACCTGCATCGCGCGGTCGGCGGCCTCGCACGCGAGCCGGTTGGCGCGGAAGTTGGCCATCGCGATCATGTGCTCGACCGAGGACTTGTTGCGCCGGTCGACCTCCCAGGCCGTCTTGTAGACGAGGTTGCGCACGAGCTCGGCCTCGGAATGCAGCTCCACGAGCGGGAACTGGATGCCCTGGTTGACCATCAGCGGCCGGTTCCAGGTCCTGCGCTCCCGGGCGTACTTGACCGCCTCGTTGATGCAGTACTGGGCGGCGCCGACGCTCGAGGCGGCCTGGCGGATGCGGTTCTCGTGCACGAACGTCCCGGCGACCGGCAGCCCCATGTCGACCTCGCCGAGGATGCACGAGGACGGCACCCGGCAGTCACGGATCGAGACCTCGGCGTGGTCGGTGGGCATGTTGAAGGTCCACCACATGAAGTCGACCTCGATGCCCGGCGTGTCCATCGGGACGATGAACGCCGTGATCCCGCGCCCGTCGCCCGCGCTGCCCGACGTGCGCGCGAACACGATGTCGTGCGTGGAGGTGTGCATCCAGCTGTTGAAGCGCTTGGCGCCGTCGATGACCCATTCGTCGCCGTCGCGGACCGCCCGCGTGTCCATGTGGGCGGCGTCCGAGCCATGGCTGGGTTCGGTGAGCCCGAACGCGACCCGGTACTCGAACTTGATCATCTTCTCGATCATCGAGTCCTTCTGCTCCTGGGTCCCCCACGTGTGGATCATCTCGACGGTCGGCAGGTTGCCGATGATCGAGTGCTCGTTCTGCAGGTCGTTGTGGAGGCCCAGGCCGCGGGTGGCCATGTGCTCGCGCAGGATCGCCATGGCCAGGTTGGACAGCCCGCGCCCGCCCAGCTCGACCGGCAGCTGCGCGCGGAACAGCCCGGCGCGGTCGGCGCGCCCCTTGACGTCCTGCAGGAGCGCCTCCCACTCCGGGCGGGGCTGGCCGTCGTTGTCCCAGTCGGTGCGCGAGTGCTCGCGCCGGTGGTCGAAGAAGCGCGCGTTGTCGTGCTGCTGCTCGAGCGGCTTGATCTCGGCCTCGATGAACGCATCGACCTCGGCGATCAGCTGCTGGATGTCGGGCGGGATCTCGAAGTCCATGGACAGCCTCCAAACAAACCGTCAGTGGTGAACGATCTCGACCGAGACCTCGGGGGTGCGCAGCCTCACGCGGCGCGCGCGACGCGCGTCGAGCGCGTCGCTGATCAGGTCGCCCAGCCGCACCGGCAGCGGGTAGTCGACGGCGAGCGGCCCGCCCGCGCGGATCGCCTCCAGGTCCGGGAGCGGCATGTAGTTCAGGCGGAAGAGGTCCTCGTCGGAGAGGTCCGTTCCCCCGTACTCGGCGCGGACCTCGTCGAGGGTCATCTCCGGGCGCCGGTAGCCGATCAGCTCGCGGCCGCGTGGGGTGGAGAGGATCCGGTCCTTGACGTCCTCGTCGATCGGCGCCGCCGTCGGGCCGTAGCAGCCCTGCACGTACATCGCGATCTCGTCGATCGTGATCGAGTAGCGATCGCCGCTGACGACGTTGAGCACGGCCTGGGTGCCGATGAACTGCGAGAAGGGCGTGGCCGAGATCGGGTGGCCGAAGTCCGCCCGCACGTGCGGGATCTCGTCGAGGACCGCGTCGAGCCGCTCGGGCATCCCGTGCTGCGCGAGCTGGGCCTTGAAGGTGCCCATCATCCCGCCCGGCAGCTGGTGGTCGTAGATCCGGGCGTCGTACTCGTCGGGCACTCCGAGCGGATGGCCCTCGGCGATCGCGCAGCGCTCCATGTGCTGGGCGACCGGCTCCAGGGTCGAGGCGTCGATGTCGTGCGTGTGCCCGGCCGCCTCGAGGTTCACGACCGTCATCTCGGTCGACGGCAGCGAGGGACCGTTGGCCACCGGGCGCGAGGCGGTGTGCAGCAGCTGGATGCCGTGCTCGACGCCGACGAGGTAGTTGAGCGGCGCCAGGCCGGTCGTGTTGTGGCAGTGCAGCTCGACCGGGACCCCCTGGGCCGCCTGGACGATCGCCGGGATGAGGCTCCTCGCGCGCGCGGGGGTGAGGATCCCCGGCGCGTCCTCGACGTAGATCGAGGACGCGATGCCCCACGAGACCATCTCGCGCACCTTGGAGGCGAACCACTCGTCGGTGTGCACCGGGCTGATCCCGTACATCACGGCGGGGATGACCTCGGCGCCGGCCTCGTGGATCACGCGCGAGCGGCGCTCCATCTCGGGCATGTCGAACAGGCAGTCGTAGACCCAGACCGAATTCTGGCCCATCTGCTGGATCATGAAACGGGCCATGAACTCCATGATCGAGTAGGGCGAGAGGCCGTAGCGCCCGCTCGAGGAGGGGCGCGTCCCGCCGCGGAGCTTTGACCCGGGCAGCGAGCGGCGGATGTGGCGGTAGAACTCGACCGGGTCCTCGCGCAGGTAGCGCCCGACGACGCTGAAGAACGACCCGCTCGGCGCCTCGATCGTGTGAAAGCCGGCGCGCTCCAGGTACGGAGCGATCGGGGTGACCATGCCCGCCCGAAAGCGCATCCCCCAGAGGCTCTGCGGCCCGTCGCGCAGCGTCTGGTCGACGATCTGGACGTGCGCCACGTCAGGCGAGCCGCTCGATGAGCATCGCCTCGCCCTGCCCGCCGCCGACGCACATCGTCTCCAGCCCGATGGTCCCGTCGACCGTCTCCAGGCCGTTGATGAGCGTCGTCATGATCCGCGCGCCGGTCATGCCAAACGGGTGCCCCAGGGCGATCGCGCCGCCGTGGACGTTGAGCTTGTCGATGTCCATCCCGGTCTCGCGCGCCACCGGCAGGACCTGCGCGGCGAAGGCCTCGTTGAGCTCGACGAGGTCGACATCGGCCATCGTCATCCCCGCCCGCTCGAGCGCCTTGGGCACCGCGTAGATCGGCCCGACGCCCATGATCTCGGGCTCGAGCCCCGCGGTGGCCGAGGTGATTACGCGCGCGCGAGGGGTCAGGCCGAGCTCGCGGGCGCGCTCGTCGCTCATCACGAGCACAGCCGCGGCGCCGTCGTTGAGCGGGCACGAGTTCCCCGCGGTGACCGTGCCGCCCTCGCGGAACGCGGGTTCCAGGTCGGCCAGCGCCTCGAGCGTCGAGCTCGGCCGGGGGCCGTCGTCCTTGGCCACGACGGTGCCGTCGGCGAGCGTGACCGGCACGATCTCACGGTCGAAGTAGCCGCTCCTCTGAGCCGCGACCGCGCGCTCCTGCGAGCGCTGCGCGTAGGCGTCCTGGTCCTCGCGGGTGACGCCGTAGCGCTCGGCGACGTTCTCGGCGGTCCGGCCCATCGCGATGAACGCGTCGGGCTGCCCGGGCTGGTGCCCCTTGAGCCGCTCGTTCTGATCCTCGGGGTGCGCGCCCTCGACCCGATCGTTGTAGCTGGAGACGAACTCGACCCCGGCGGCGATGTAGGTGTCGCCCTGCCCGGCCTTGACGTTGTTGGCGGCGGTGCGGATCGCGCTCAGGCCCGAGGCGCAGTAGCGGGTGAGCGTCGTGCCGCTCGTCGATGCGGTCAGGCGCGAGGAGAGCAGGACCGCGATACGGGCGATGTTGTTGGCCTGCAGCCCCTGCGGCACGGCGCAGCCGGCGATGACGTCCTCGACGCACGTCGGGTCGACCTGCGGGTGGCGCTCGAGCAGCGCGTCGATGATGAACGCGAGCGTCTCGTCCGGGCGCAGCGAGGCGAGCGATCCCTTGAAGGCCCGCCCGACCGGTGTGCGGACGGCGTCGACGATGACCGCTTCGGGCACGGTCCGGAGCCTATCCACGTTGTCACCCGCCGGTCATCGGTAAGTCCTACCGATGCCGCTGCGCATAGGCTGCCGGCGTGCCGATCACCACGCGCGCTGCGCTCATCCGCGAAACCGATCTGCAGTGGGATCTCGCCCGGGCGCCTTGGCAGATCGAGGAGGTCACGCTCGCCGACCCGGGTCCCGACGACGTGCTCGTCCACCTGCCGCATACGGGCGTGTGCCACTCCGACATGCACCTCCTCACCGGCGACATCCCGCCCCGGGATGCTCCCGTTCATCGGCGGTCACGAGGCGGCCGGCGTCGTCGAGGGGGTCGGCGCGAACCTGACCCACGTCAAGGAGGGCGACCACGTCGTGCTCTCGACGATCCCCTCGTGCGGCGGGTGCTGGTTCTGTCGCAGCGGGCGCGAGCACCTGTGCGAGGAGATCGCCTGGCTGATGAACGGCAAGCAGCCCGACCGCAGGACCGCTTCACCGACGCCGACGGGCGACCGGTCGGCCAGATGGCCAAGCTCGGCACGTTCGCCGAGCACACGATCGTCCCGGCCCGCACGGCGATCAAGATCGACCAGGACATCCCGCTGCAGGTCGCCTGCCTGGTCGGCTGCGGGGTGACGACCGGCTTCGGCGCGGCGATCGAGCGCGCCAGGGTCCGCCCCGGGGATGTCGTCGTGGTGTGGGTTGCGGCGGCGTCGGGATCTCCGCCGTGCAGGGGGCGGCGATCGCCGGCGCGGCCGAGATCGTCGCGGTCGACATCAACGACGGCAAGCTCGAGATCGCCGAGACGTTCGGCGCGACGCGCAGCCTCAATCCCCGCCGCGGCGACATCGCCGAGCAGGTGATGGAGTGGACCGGCTGGCGCGGCGCGGACAGCACGATCATGACCACCGACCTGCTGACGCCCCCGCTCATCAGCGACGGCTTTCGCACGATCCGCCGGGGCGGGACGCTCGTGCTCGTGTCGGCCACCCACCGGCGCCACACCTCGATCGGGGGCGTGATGCCCGTCGACGTCGCCTTCTCGGAGAAGACGATCACCGGCTGCGTGTACGGCGGGGCGCGCGCCGGCGTCGACCTCGTGCGCAACCTGCGGCTCTACACCCAGGGGCGCCTGAAGATCGACGAGATGATCACCCGCACCTACCCGCCCGAGGAGGTCAACGTGGCCTTCGACGACATGTACCAGGGGCGCAACGTGCGCGGCCTGATCAACTTTTGACGAGGTCCTTCCAGATCAGCGCCGAGATGCCCTGGATCGTGTTGATCCCGTACTGCTCGGTGTGATCGCCGGTGGTGAGCACGGCGAGCAGGTAGTGGCGGTCGGAGCCCTCGATCCGGCCGATGCTGTTGATCTGCCAGTCCGCGCTGCCGAGCGGCAGCCAGCCGTTCTTGATCGCCACCCGCGCGGCGCCGGTCGGGATCCCGCCGCTCACGCCCCACTGCTGGTCGGCCTCGACCTGTTCCATCAGGCCGAGCTCGTAGTCGCGGCTCGTGCTGCTGAGCACCGGGCCCTCGAAGGCGAGCTGGCGCAACAGACGGATCTGGTCGGCGGCCGTCGTCGTGCTCTCGCCCCAGAAGCCGTGGGTGTTGGGGTCGGTGTGGGTGAGCCCGATGCGGGCGTTGTAGGCCGCCACCGCGGTCGAGCCGCCCTCGCCGTCCCACAGGTCTTGGGCGTCGTCGTTGCTGCTGTTCTCGATCATCCCGGTGGCGAGCTGGGTCTGCTGGGAGTCGAGCCGCTGGCCCGAGGCCTGCGCCTCGGCGAGCAGGGTCTCCAGGATGTCGACCTTGATGATGCTCGCGGTCTGCTCGGTGACGCCCGGGCGGTAGAGGAAGGTCTGGTGGGTGTAGGCGTCCTCGACCGCCGCGGTGATGTCGCCGTGGCGCGAGGCGATGAAGGTGCGCATCGCCGGCGTCTGGAACGGGTCGCCGGCCGCCGCCGGCGAGGCGGCCGGGGAGGGGGTGTCGGTCGTGCTCCGTGGGCTCGTGGCCGAGGCGAGCCGGGCGGTGCGCGCGTGGCTGGAGTGGTCGTGACGGCGGGCCCACGCGTCGCCGAGCGCAAAGCCGCCGGCGAGCGCGACGACCACGAGCACCGCAACGCCGGCGCACGCCGTCCACGTGCGCGCATACCAGCGTCGTCGGACCCCTGAGCCGGCCGGCGTGAGCAAGTCTGCAACCTACGCGGTGCAGTGAAGAACTGCGTGTGAGCGCAAGGGTGGTCGCCGCTCAGCAGCTCAACGGTAGGCGCGCGCCTGCAGCTCGTAGAGCTCGGCGTACAGTCCGCCGGCGGCGATCAGCGTCGCGTGGTCGCCGCGCTCGACGATCCGGCCCTCGTCGATCACGAGGATCATGTCCGCCATCCGCACGGTCGAGAAGCGGTGCGAGATCAGCAGGGTGATCGCGCCTACGCGGGCCGCCGCGTCGCCCGCGGTGCGCACGTAGCTGCCGAACAGCGCGCTCTCGGTCGGCGCGTCCAGGCTCGCCGTGGGCTCGTCGAAGATCAGCAGCAGCGGCGCGTCGCGCATCATCCCGCGGGCCAGCGCGAGCTTCTGCCACTGCCCGCCCGAGAGCTCACGCCCGCCGCTGAAGCTGCGCCCCAGCGGGGTCTCGAGGCCCTCGGGCAGCTCGGCCGGCAGCCCCTCGGCCCCGGCCCGCTCGATCGCGCCGAGCACGGCCGGGCGGTCGTCGACGCGGGGCAGGTCGCCGACCCCGACCGCCTGGGCCGCGAGCAGCTCGTAGCGGGCGTGGTCCTGGAAGACCGCGCTGCTCGCCGCCCGCCAGGCGTCGAGGTCGATCTCCTCGAGCGGGAGGCCGTCGAGCAGGATCGCTCCCTCGGTGGGGCGATACATGCCGGTCAGCAGCTTGACCAGCGTCGTCTTGCCCGCGCCGTTCTCGCCCACCAGCGCGACCGACCGGCCGGCGGGCAGGGTCAGGTCGAGGTCGCGCAGGACGTGCGTCTCGGTCCCCGGATAGCGGAAGGAGACGTCGCGCAGCTCGATCCCGCGCTCGAGCCGCTCGGGCGCCGGGTGCCCGGTCACCTCCGCGCGCTCGCGCTCGGCGTGGTCCTCGAGCCAGACCAAATGGCCGGCGGCGCGCGCGCTGGTCAGCAGCTTGCCGACCGCGTCGGAGACCTGGGAGACCGACAGCTGCGCGCGGCGCAGCAGGCTCACGGCGAGCACGACGTCGCCCGGCGAGGCCTCGTGGCGGGTGGCGCGCAGGGCGATCAGCGCGATCGCCCCGGCGAAGGCGAGCGCGTACACGACCCAGCCCAGCGCGCTCCACGCCGCGCCCTTCGCCGCGACGCGCACGGTTGCGCGCCGCACCTGGCCGGTGAGCTCGGCGTGGCGCTCGAGCAGCTCCTCGCGCAGCCCGAAGACCCGCAGCTCCTTGGCCTGGGAGGCGCTCGTGGCCAGCCCGAAGAGCGCCGCGGCGAGCCGGCGCTCCTCGGCCAGCGC
>DATAWZ010000219.1:0-30131 GCA_036266975.1 Solirubrobacteraceae bacterium | reverse complement strand
GGTGGGGCGGTTAGGGCGTATTGGGTGGGGTCGGCGTTCATTCTTTCTATTTAGCCTCTGAGGTGGTGCGAGCAGACAGCAGATTCCTTCGCTGCGCTGCGGAATGACAACCAGAAGAGCAAGAGCAAGAGCAAGAGCAAGAGCAAGAGCAAGCCCAAGTCGAAGACGACGTCGAAGTCCAAGTCCAAGTCCAAGCCCAAGCCCAAGCCGAAGACCCCGCCCCTGGCGACGGTGCCGGCGCTGCCGGGGCTGCTGATCCTCGGGACGACGACGGGCTGAGCGAGCCGCCGCCGCGCGCGCCGCCCGTGATCAGCGGGCGGCCACCGCGTGCGGCGGCGCCGGCTCGGCGAGCCATTCGCGCAGCCGACGGTGGACCTCGGGGTGGTTCAGCAGCGCGAAGTGGTTCGCGCCGCCAATGAGCAGGCCGTGCTCGTCGGCGAACGGCAGCCGGCGCGTGCGGCCCCATCCGCTCGCGCTCGCGCTCAGCACGAGCGCATCTCCGACCAGACGTCCGAGCGGGTGGCGCGGGTCGCGCGTGACGGTGGCGGCCACGAAGCAGTGGGTGGCGCCAGCGAGCAGCGGGACCTCGGCGACGGCGGCGGCACGCAGCGCGTCCGGGTCGCGGCCGCTCCAGTCCTCGTCGACCAGCGAGCCGCGGCGCAGGTCGCGGATGCCGCCGCTGCGCCGGCGCAGCAGCCGGCTGATCGGTCGCGTCTCGGGCAGCAGGTCCAGCGCCGCCGAGGCGACGTGCACCCCCTGCTCGAGCGGCGCGCCGTGGTGGGGTGTCCCCAGCGAGACGAGCTGGCGCACCGAGGAGACCCAGGGCACGCCCTCTCCGGCCGCGTGGTGGCAGGCGCTGCGGGCGACCAGCCCACCCATCGAGTGTCCGACGAAGGCGATCTGCTCGACCGGGCAGGGCCAGGAGTCGTTGAGGCGCTGCATGAGCTCGCAGAGCGCACGGCCGTTGCTCGAGACGCGCCGTCCGGTGTTCAGGCGCAGCTCGATCGGCGTGAGACCCAGCTCGCGCTGCAACGCCGTGGCGTAGGGCTCCTCCGTGCCGCGCCGCCAGGCGTGCTCGGTCTCCATCAGGCCGTGCACGAACACGCAGAGTCGGCCGGTGGCCGCCGGAAACGCGTCAGCCAGCGCGGCGGCGTCGAGCTCGACCGCACGGCCGTCGACGCGCACGCTCATCGGGAGCGCGAGGGGGCTGTCCTGCTCCTCGAGCGCGTCGCCGATGAGCCCGTCGATGATCGCGATCAGCGTCGCGCCGCGCGGATCGCGGGAGAGCTCGTGCGGCTGGTCGCTCCCCGCGGCGGCGGGCGCGGGCCAGTGGCGGGCGGCGGCGGCGAGCGCGTCGCCGGCGAGGGCCACGCCGGTACCGACCGCCGTGTAGCTCGCGTGGGCGACCTGCCGATGCACGCGGCCGGCGGGGCTCGACCGCGCGCCGGCGGCGCCGAAGGCCCGCGCCGCGACCGCCTGGTGCAGCGCCCCGATGCCGAGCACGGCGTCGCGCAGCTCGCCGGCGCCGAGCGCGATCAACGCGCCCAGCTCGGGGCGGCGTTCGGACTCGTGGCGATCGGCCGCTGGGACGCTCATCCGGCGCTCGCGGCCGCGCCCTCGTCGGTGGGGCGGGTCGGGACGGCGCCGCGGCGCGGCGTGCGCTTCGGGGTCGTGTGGGCACGGCGGCGCACGCGACGCTTGGCGTGGCGACCGGCGCGCACCCGGCGCGGCGGGGTCACGGAGGCGGGCGCGGGGACGAGCGTCTGGGCCACGCCGACCAAGTCGCTGTCGGAGGGCATCTCGGGCGCGCTGTAGACCGACACCGAGTAGACGAAGCTGGCGTCCGCCCAGATCACGTCGTGCTCGAGGCTGCTGTCGATCACGTAGGCCGGGTCGGTGCCGATCACCGTGGGAGCGATATTGGCACCCGCGGCGCGACCCTGCGCGACCTGGTCGGCCACGTCGGGGTTGAAGCGCAAGTCGAAGGGGGGCCCGCTGCGGCGCAGGTCGAACTCGGAGATGACCGACCCGTTGTCCTTGATCACCGAGATGTCGTAGCCGTCCCCGGCGAGCGTGCTGACCCCCATCGTCCCGCCCTGGAGCAGCGTCGGCAGCGTCGTCGGAAGCAGCGGCGGCGTGCGCAGGTGCAACCCGGTGAACGCCTGCAGGGCCTGCTGGAACACCGTCTCGGGGCCGTCGAGCCCCGAGGAGGAGCTCAGCCGGCCGGGGTTCGCGCAGTCGGCGGCGAGGGTGCTGGCGACGTCGTCCTGGTTCAGGACGAACGTGCCCGACTTCAGGGCCAGCGCGATCCGCGCCAGCGCGCCGGTGTCGCACGCACCGGGATGGTCGGCGGCGTACGCGCTGATCGCCGCGATCTTCTGCTCGGGGGTGTACAGCTCCCAGTTCAGCGCGTCGACGGCGTAGGGCGGGTCCTCACCGGAGGTCTGCGCCGAGACCGGGATCGTCACCCACGTGCGCACGCGGATGAAGCGCGCGTTGGGCAGCGCGCTCACGCTGCCGTCGCCGCCGATGCGCACGTTGGGCGTGCTCACCGCGGCGTGGTCGAAGGCGAGGGCGACCGGGAAGACCGAGGCGTCGGGCGAGCCGTGGCCGGTGTTGATCCAGACGGCGAAGTCGCCGCCGGGGGTGAGCTGCACGAGCGTCGCCGTGGCTCCGGTCTGGTCGCCCAGGCCGGGATCGGTGAACCCGCACTGCCCGCCGCGGAACAGGAACATGCGCCCGGTGCCGGCGCCGCTCACCGAGGCCTCGGCGACGAGCGAGGAGATCTCGCCGGAGACGTCGGTGTCCCACGCCGTGATGCAGCGGTCGAACGCGGTCTCGCCGCGCGCGGGCGGGGGCGCGACGTGGCGCCGTGAGTGACCGCAGCCGGCCGCGAGCAGGGCCAGGGCCAGCGCGAGGAGCGTCGCCGCGAGGCGGCGAGAGCGGGCGGACATGGCGGGTATTGTGCCCGCGCCGGGCCGGCCCGGCTTCGCTCAGCGCGAAGCGCTCAGGCCGGGACCGCGCGCGTGGCCAGGTGGCTGCCGACCTTGCGCTTGACGCGCTGCAGGGCATTGTCGACCGTCTTGGTGTCGCACCCGACCCGTTCGCCGACCTGCTCGTAGGAGTGGCCGTCGAGGTAGAGCGAGAGCACGCGGCTCTCCAGGTCGGACAGCGTGGTCGACAGGCACCCGACGAGCGAGCGCAGCTCCTCGGTCGAGATCACCTGGTTGACCGGGTCGTTGACCGCGGGGCCGGGCAGCAGCTGATCGAGCGTGGGGACGTCGTCGGCTCCGCTCGCCGCCGGCGTGGCCGAGAACGAGACGTACTGGTTCAGCGGCGTGTGCTTGTTGCGGGTCGCCGTCTTGACCGCGGTGATGATCTGCCGGGTGATGCACAGCTCGGCGAAGTTGCGGAAGCTCGACTCGCGGTCGGTGCGGTAGTCGCGAATCGCCTTGAAGAGGCCGACGAGGCCCTCCTGGATCAGGTCGTCGGCGTCGCCACCGGCGAGGAAGTACGAGGAGGCCTTCAGACGGACGAATCCGTGGTAGCGGCGTATGAGACGGTCGAGCGCGGCGTGATCGCCCTGCTTGGCGAGCGCGATCAGGTAGCCGTCCTCAACCTTAAGCTCAGATTGAGCCTGGAAGGAAAAACGGGCCACGAGCAGTCCTTTCACGGCACGAGGCCGTCGAAAAGGTCGTGGCGCACTCCTCCCCTGGCGCCATGTTGAACGCTGACCCGATATTCAACCTCAGGTTCAGCCTTATCGCGCGCCAATCTGACACAGTTATGGAGTCCTGTCAACCCCGGGGCGCCGCTGCAAGATCTCGTACATCAGCGCCGACGCCGCGGCGCTGACGTTCAGCGAGCGCACCCGTCCGGCCATGGGAAGCCGCACGCGGGCATCGCAGGCGCCGGCGACCCGGCGCCGCAGGCCGCTGCCCTCCCCGCCGAGCACGAGCACGACGCCACCGCGATAGTCGACCTCGTCGTAGGCCAGCTCGCCGTCGGCGGCGGCCCCGTAGCACCAGCAGCCGGCCTGCTGGGCGCGGGCCAGGAAGGCCGATAGGTTGACCACCCGCGCGACGCGCAGGTGCTCGACCGCCCCCGCCGACGCCTTGCACGCGGCCGGGGTGATCTCGGCCGACCGGCGCTCGGGGATGATCACGCCGTCGAAGCCCGTGCACTCGGCGGTGCGGCACACCGCCCCCAGATTCTGGGGATCCTGGACCTGGTCGAGCGCGAGCAACAGCGGCTCCGCACCCTGCAGCAGCTCCTCGACCCCCACGTAGGGGTAGCCGCCCGCGCTCGCGCAGACGCCCTGGTGCGCCGTCGAGCCGCAGCGCTGCTCGATCTGGTCGGGATCGACGATCTGGGCGCGCCGGCCAAGCCACGGCTCGCGCGCGGCGCGCGCGGTCGCCCACACCTCCTGGACGGTGTGGGCGCGCCGGCCGCGCAGAAGCTCGTGCACGGGGTTGCGCCCGTAGACGATCATCAGCTCAGCGGGATCAGCTCCGAGCCGTCGGGTCCGTCGCGGACCTCCCAGCCCAAGGCGGCCAGCTCGTCGCGCAGTTGGTCGGCGAGCGCGAAGTCGCGCCCGGCGCGGGCGGCGTCGCGGCGTTGGCGCAGGGCGTCGGCCTCGTTGTCGGCCCCCGCAGCCGTCCGCGTGGCCAGCCCCTCCAGGCCGAGCACGTGGAGCATCTCCAGCGCATCGTCGTGGCCGACCCGGCCCTCGCGGCGGTTCGCCTCCCGGACCCACTCGGCCAGGCTCGCGAGCGCCGTGGGAGTGTTGAAGTCGTCGGCGAGCGCGTCGAAGAAGGCGTCGCGGTGGTGGCGCATGTCCGGTGGGCTCTCCCCCGGCTCGGTCGAGGTGTGCAGCGCCTCGCGGATCCGCGCCACGCGCCGACGGGCCTCCTCGAGCGCCTCGTCGGAGAACAGGAGCGGCTGGCGGTAGTGGCCGCTGATCAGGTAGGTGATGACTTCCTCGGCCCCGTAGCGCTCGACGACCTCGTGCAGCGGAGCGATGTTGCCCACCGACTTGGCCATCTTCTCGCCGGCACCGCGCACGAGCATGCCGTTGTGCATCCAGATCGCGGCGAGCTCGTGGCCGCGGGCGGCGCGCGTCTGCGCCGCCTCGTTCTCGTGGTGGGGGAAGATCAGGTCAGACCCGCCGCCGTGGATGTCGAGCGGGATGCCGAGCTCCTGCTCGGCCATCGCCGAGCACTCGATGTGCCAGCCCGGGCGCCCGGGACCCCAAGGGGACTCCCACGAGGTGTCCTCGCCCGGCTTGGTCGCCTTCCACAGCGCGAAGTCGAGCGGGTCCTGCTTGAGCTCGGCGCCCTCGACCCCCTCGCCCTGGTCCATCTCGTCCACCCGCCGGTGCGAGAGGGTGCCGTAGTCGCGATCGGAGCGGACGCGGAAGTGGACGTCGCCGCCGGCGGCGTAGGCATGGCCGCGCTCGATGAGCACCGCGATGTGCTCGATCATCGCCGGCACGGCCTCGGCCGCGCGCGGCTCCACGTTCGGCCGCCCCAGGCCCAGCGCGTCGGTGTCGGCGATGTACCGGTCGGCCATCTCCCGCGCGAGCTCGGCGCTCGGGCGGCCGGCCGCCGCGGCCGCCGCATAGATCTTGTCGTTGACATCGGTGATGTTGATGACGAGGGTGGCCTGCAGGCCCTCGTGGCGCAGGAAGCGCGCGAGCAGGCTGAAGACGACGAACGGGCGCGCGTTGCCGACGTGCACGCGGCTGTAGACGGTCGGCCCGCAGGCGTAGATGCCGACGCGGCCGGGCTCGCGCGGCTGAAGCGGTCGCAGCGCCTTGGCGCGCGTGTCGTGCAGGCGAATCGTTCGCACCGGGCAACCTTAGCCGCACGGTCTGTGCTGTCAGATCGCTGACAGGGCGCGTCACCAGGCGGTGAAGTTCACACCGCGTTTCCCCGGGTGGGTACCCCGCGCCGTAGGTTCCCGGCGCCGTCGGCGCAGGTCTGTCGCTTTTCACCCCTTCGAGAGAGAGGACGCGGCTCCATGCCCGAGATCACTCGTCGACGACTGCTCACCTCTGCCGCCGGCGCCGCCGGAAGCGCACTGGCGACCACGATGCTCCCGCCGGCACTGCAGTCGGCACTCGCCGCCGGGCCGAGGTCCGGCTCGGTGCGGGACATCGAGCACGTCGTCATCCTCATGCAGGAGAACCGATCGTTCGACCATTACTTCGGAACGCTCGCCGGGGTGCGCGGCTTCGGCGACCCGAACGCGATCGTCCAGTCGGGCGGGCAGTCGATCTTCTACCAGCCCGATCCGGTCAGCAACAACCCCGACGGCTACCTGCTGCCTTTCCACCTGGACACGACGACGACGAGCTCGCAGGCGATTCCCTCGACCTCGCACGCCTGGACCGTGCAGCACCAGGCGTGGAACAACGGCCTGATGAACGACTGGCTGCCCGCGCACCTCGCCGCCGACGGCCTCGCGCACGGCTGGTACACGATGGGCTACTACGAACGCTCGGATATTCCGTTCCACTTCACGCTCGCCGAGAACTTCACCATCTGCGACGGCTATCACTGCTCGGTACTCGGCCCGACCTGGCCCAACCGGCTGTACCTGATGTCGGCCAACATCGATCCCGAGGGCACCAGCGGCGGCCCGATCATCAGCAACGTCGTCCCCACCCCCTACACGTGGACGAGCTACCCCGAGCGCCTCACCGAGGCGGGCGTGAGCTGGCGCGTCTACCAGCAGGAGGACGACTACGGCACCAACGTGCTCGAGTGGTTCGCCGCCTACCAGAATGCGGAGCCGGGATCCACGCTGTACGAGGGTGCACTGACGATCACCGCGCACGATCAGTTCGAGATCGACTGCGCCACCGGCAAGCTGCCGACCGTCTCCTGGATCATCCCCACCTCCGGGCAGAGCGAGCACCCCGCGTACATCCCCGCCGCCGGCGCGGACTTCGTGGCCAGCAAGCTCGAGGCGGTCGCGGCCAACGAGGAGCTGTGGTCCAAGACGCTGTTCATCGTCAACTACGACGAGAACGACGGCCTCTTCGACCACGTGCCGCCGCCGACGCCGCCGACGGGCACGGCGCTGGAGTTCATCGACGGCGCTCCGATCGGCGGCGGGATCCGCGTCCCGTGCATCCTGGTCTCGCCCTGGACGGTGGGCGGCTGGGTGGCCAGCGAGAGCTTCGATCACACCTCGGTGCTGCAGCTGCTCGAGCAGGTGACCGGGGTGACCGAGCCCAACATCACCGCGTGGCGCCGGCAGACGTTCGGCGATCTGACCTCGGCGCTCGGCTTCACCGCAGGCCGGCCGTTCCCCGAGCTGCCGCCGACGATGCCCTCGCTCATCCAGGCCGAGCAGGAGGTGGCCAGCCTGCCCGCCGCGACCGAGCCCCCGGCCAGCCAGACCGCGCCGGTGCAGGAGACCAGCCGGCCGGCTCCCTCGCCGCCCGGCTGGCTCGGCGGCGTGACGCTCTCGGGGCTGCGCGTGACGCGCGATCCGGCGACCGCCGGGCCGCTGCCGCTCACCGCGAGCCGCCTGGAGGAGACCCGCACCACGCACCGGGGTGACTTCCCGAACGGGACGTCGGACACGGTCTTCCCGGGGATGCTCGCCGCGGTGTCCGGCCGGGCGGTGACGGCGAGCTCCGGCGGCTACGCGTACGTGTCCGGCCTGGTGGGCGGCAACGTCGCGGTCATCAACGCCCAGACCTACGCCCTCGAGTCGGCCATCGAGGGCGTGACGAACCCGTTCGGGATCGCCGCGACCCCCGACGGCAGCGCGGTGTACGTCGCCAACTCCGGGACGAACACGGTCGGGGTCATCGACACGGCCACCAACACGATCACCACCAACATCACCGTCGGCCTGTATCCCCACGGGGTGACCGCCTCGCCCGACGGGTCGAAGATGTACGTGGCCAACACCGGGCCGGACACCGGCGCGAGCCCGTCGCCGGGCCCGGGCGGGTGCAACACCGTGTCGGTGATCGAGGTGGCCAGCAACACGCTCGCCGCCACATTCACCGTCGGCCTGGCGCCGCAGGTGGTCGCGGTCAGCCCCGATGGCTCGACGCTGTTCGTGACCTGCCGAGACGCCCTCTACGTCCTGGACGCGGCCCGCGGGCGCGTGCGCGCGACCTGGCAGGCCCTCGGCCGGGCCCACGGCGTGGCGATGAGCCCGAACGGGGAGATGCTGTGCGTCGCCGTGCCGCACAGCGACGTGGTGGTCATCCTGGACTCGGCCGGCCGGGAGCGGCTCGGCGAGGTCCGCATCGGCGTGATGCCCTGGAACATCGCGATCACCGCCGACGGGACGACCGCCTACGTGACCAACGCGGACAACGACACGGTGTCGGCCATCGACCTGCGCCGTCAGCGGGTCGAGGCGACGATCTCGGTCGGGCACATCCCGACCGGCATCATCGCCGGCAGCCCGTACGTCTGGGTGGCCAACAACACCGCGAGCACCGTCTCGGTGATCGATCCGTCCACGAACGCGGTCGTCGAGACCGTCAACCTCGGGCTCAGCGACGAGCCGACGGGCATCGCGCTCATCTGAGCGCCCCCGCCGGATCGCGCCAAAGAGCGGTCTTCCTGCGTACCGGTCGCATCCGCGGCCGGTACGCTAGGGGGATGGAAACGGATGTCCGGGCCCGGCGACGGGGCTACGCCGAGGCGGCTTTTCGCACTCTGCCGGACCGCTACCTGGGGGGCGAGCCCGGGTTTCACGCGGTCTATCGCATCAAGCTCGCCGACATCGGCGTGACCTGGGAGGTGACCGCCGACCACCACGGCGCCCGGGTGCAGCCCGGCTGCGGGCACCGCCGGCCGGACTGCGTGATCACCACCGACTCGGTCACCTGGCTGCGCCTGCACCGCTCGGAGATCACCGGCGTGCAGGCGTTCACCAACCGCCAGCTCACCGCTCGCGGCAACCTGGACCTGGCCATGGGCTTCGAAGGCCGCTTCCGGCGCCTGGACGGCGGTCAGCCCTTCGCGCGCATCTACGACGTGCCGGTCGGCCGCCTGCGCATCTCGACGTTGACGATGGGCAGCGGGCGCGACGTCATCCTGCTGCACGGCCTGGGCGCCACCAAGGCCTCCTTCGTGGACACCGCCGCGGCCCTGTCGGCCCACTACCGGGTCCATGCCCTCGACCTACCGGGCTTCGGCAGCTCCTCCAAGCCCGCCACCGCGCCCTACACGCCGCGCTGGTTTGCGGCTCGGGTGCTCGACTGGATGGACGAGGTGGGGATCCGCCGCGCGCACCTGGTCGGGAACTCGATGGGCGGCCACATCTCCATCGAGATCGCGCTCGAGGAGCCGCGCCGGATCGGGGCGGTCGGGCTGCTGTGCCCGGCGCTGGCGTTCGTGCGGCGCGAGCTGTGGCCGATGGTGCGCCTGGCCCGGCCTGAGTTCGGCGTGCTGCCGCACCGCGTGCACCGGGCGCTCGTCGCCGGCCAGTTCTGGGACATGGTGGCCGACCGTGACCGCGTCGACCCAGCGATCGGCGACATCGCCGTCGACGAGTTTCGGCGGATCTACGACTCGGCCGGCGCGCGCTATGCGTTCCTGAGCGCGGCGCGCAACATCTACCTGACGCCCCCGTTCGGCCGCCACGGCTTCTATCCGCGCCTGGCCGAGCTGAGCGTGCCGGCGCTGTTCCTGTGGGGGACGCACGATCCGCTGGTCCCGGCCGCGTTCGCGCGCCACGTGGCTCAGTGGCTGCCGCGCGCCGAGCAGATCATCCTCGAGAACTGCGGCCACATCCCCCAGGTCGAGCGCCCGGAGCAGACCAATGGCCTGCTGCGCCGGTTCTTCGCCCATGCCGACGCGCTCACCGACGCGCCGAGCCCGTGGGCGGACGTGGATGCCGCCTGACCGCGCCGACCGGTCCCGCTTGCCGGCACCCGGGACGGCCCGTAGGCTGAGCCGATGAGCGAGACCGTCCGTTTCACAAACCCCTCCCGCAACGGCCACGGTGGCGAGGTGCGGCTGCGGGCGGCGCCGGCCGACGGCGACGGCGAGGGATCGGGCAACGTCATCCGCCGAGTGGCCCGGACAATCGGCCGCGCGGCGGCGAGCCGCATCCCCGCGGCCGACCTCGACGAGCGGGACCCGGACTACATCCGCGACAACCTGCCCTGGCTGTGGCTGCTGGCCACGCTCTGGTTCCGCGGCGAGGTACGCGGCCTGGCCAACGTGCCCGAGGAGGGACCGGTCCTGCTGGTCGGCAACCACTCCGGCGGCAACGTCTCGCCCGACACCCAGGTCCTCACGCTGGCCTTCGCGGCCCACTTCGGGGTCGAGCGCGCCTTCTACCAGCTCGCCCACAACCTGGTCGTCTCGATGCCGTTCCTGGCGCCGCTGCGTCGCTACGGGACCGTGGCCGCCTCGCCGGAGAACGCCCGTACCGCGCTGAAGTCGGGGGCCGCCGTGCTCGTCTACCCGGGCGGGGACTATGAGGTGCACCGCCCGAGCTGGGAGCGCCACCGCGTCGGCTTCGGCGGGCGGCAGGGCTTCATCCGCCTGGCCCTCGAGCAGGGCGTGCCGATCGTCCCGGTCGTCGCGGTGGGCGGCCAGGAGACCGCGCTGTTCCTCTCGCGCGGGGAGGGCCTGGCCCGGCGGCTGATGCTCGACCGGATGCTGCGCCTGAAGGTGCTGCCGATCTCGCTCGCCGTCCCCTGGGGCCTGAACGTCGGCGATCTGCTCGGCCATCTGCCGCTGCCCGCGAAGATCACCATCGAGGTGCTCGCGCCGATCGACCTGCACGCCGAGTTCGGTCCGGACCCCGACGTCCAGGAGATCTACGACCACATCCTGCGGCTCATGCAGGAGACCCTCAATGCGCTCGCCGCCGAGCGCCGGCTGCCGGTGCTCGGATGAGGCTCCAGGCCGAGGTCGAGATCGCCGCGCCGCGCCCGGCGGTGTGGGCGTACCTGACCGACCCGGGCCGGGCGCTGCACTTCCTGGCCGGGGTCACGCGCTGGGAGGTCGTGGGCGAGCCCGACCGCGGGCTGGGCGCGCGCTACCGGATGTTGATGCGGGTCGGATCGGCCGACATCGGCGGGCTGATCGAGATCGTCGAGTACGACCACAACCGCGACCTGGCGTGGACGTCGGTGACCGGACTTGACCAGCGCGGCCGCTGGCGTGCGCGCGACCGGCCGGGCGAGCGCACGACGGTCGAGTTCCGCCTCTCCTACGGCGTGGCCGGCGCCGGCCTGGGCGCGTGGATCGCCGAGCACGTCGCCGCGCCGATGGTCCAGCGCAACCTGCGCCGCAGCCTGGCCCAGCTCAAGCGCCAGGTCGAGTACGAGCAGCTGCGCGTGCAGGCCGCCGAGCGCCGGCGCCGCCAGGCCGTCTAAAGGGCCCGGTGGAGGGCATCTGACCGGGTGTTCCAGGGCCGACGGGTCAGGGACACACGCGGGCGGGACGGCAGGCAGGGCGGAGCCGCGCCGGGAACGATAGCCCTCGCGCGCGAGACATCGCATTCGCCGTCGAGCTCGCCCGACTGGGCACTGCTATGGCGATGCTCCGGTCGTCCGATTCGAACGCGAGGCGAACTGCGGCCGTGCGATCTGCGACGACCCGGGCGGGTCCCGCCGGACGAGTGCAGCGTCGCCATTCCGATCGCGCGAGTCGTCGTAGCGGCGGCGATCGCCTTCGTGGCAACGCGATCGTGACTGAACAGCGGCCGGTCGGACGCCGACGCCGACGCCGGACTTCAGTTGGCCGACTTCGTCGCGCACCTCATCCTGACGTTGCTGCGCGACCCCGACGACCGAGGGGCAATGCTCGCCTGGACCGCGCTCG
The DNA here is from genome assembly GCA_036266975.1 of Solirubrobacteraceae bacterium. Classification (GTDB taxonomy): domain Bacteria; phylum Actinomycetota; class Thermoleophilia; order Solirubrobacterales; family Solirubrobacteraceae; genus DATAWZ01. Next base: position 18,312 of record DATAWZ010000219.1, on the reverse strand, counting down.
TGCGCGCGCCGCGCGTCATGCCGACCGAGGACGGCTGGCCGATCAAGGCGTGGGCATGGCCGGCGCAGGACGTTGCCGACGAGGACATGCAACGCTAGGAGCGACCGTTACCAAGCCGGCCGTGACAGAGCGCTGCCCTCGGCATAAGCTGACCGCGGAAAGCAAAGCACAGTTTGTCTAGGAGCCATAAAGCAAGCTATATTTTCTATCTATGGCACGGGCAAAGCCGCATTCGCCGTATGTGAAGGACGCCGCTCGTCTGCTCGGCGAGCAGATCCGGCTTGCCCGTCGCTCTCGCGGGTGGACGCAACGGGACCTGGCCGACCGAGCCGGCATCACGGTGCCGACGCTGCGGCGGATCGAGCGCGGCGACCTGGGCGTGGCGCTGGGCACGGCGTTCGAGGTCGCCGCGCTCAGTGGCGTACCGCTGTTCCATAGCGATCGCGAGCGGCTGACGATGGACCTCGACCGGACGGCCGCGCGCAGCGCTCTGCTCCCCGGACGGGTGCGCGGGCGGAGGGAGCCGGCCCGTGACGACTTCTGAGGCGCGTCGCGAGGGCTTTGTGTGGGTGTGGCTGCCCGGCGCCGCCCAGCCCGTCGTCGCCGGCCGACTCGAGGCCGTCGGCGATCTGATCGAATTCAACTACGGCCGGAGCTTCCTCGCCCGTCAGGACGCAATCCCGCTGTACCTTCCGGAGCTGCCACTGCAGCCCGGGCGCCAGGTCCCGCTCGATGGCCTGCGCATCGCCGGGTGCATCAGGGACGCGGGCCCGGACGCGTGGGGGCAGCGGGTGATCATGCGCCACCTGCTCGGCGATGCGGCCGATGATGCTGATCCGGCGGTGCTCGATCCGCTCACCTACCTGCTGCGCTCGGGGTCTGACCGGATCGGCGCGCTCGATTTTCAGGAGTCGCCGACGACGTATGTGAGCCGCGATGACGGCACCGCCAGGCTGGAAGAACTGCTTGAGGCAGCTGATCTAGTGGACCGCCGGCTGCCGCTGCCCCCGGCGCTTGATCTGGCGCTGCTGCACGGCAGCTCGGTGGGGGGCGCGCGCCCGAAGGCGCTGCTACAGGACGGCGATCGCAAGCTGATCGCAAAGTTCTCCTCCTCCAGCGACACGTTCGCCGTCGTGCAGGGCGAGTTTGTGGCGATGGAGCTCGCCCGGCGCGCAGGCCTCGATGTGGCGCCGGTGCAGATCGTCAAGAGCCTTGGCCGCGACGTCCTGTTGGTCGAGCGGTTCGACCGCCTCGCGGGAAGCAGCGAGCGACGTGCCCTCGTCTCCGCGCTCACGATCCTCGAGCTCGACGAGCTGATGGCGCGCTATGCGAGCTATGCAGACCTGGCGCAGGTCGTTCGCGAGCGGTTCACCGACGCCAAGGCAACCCTGCGGGAGCTCTTCTCGCGTATCACCTTCAACATCCTCGTGGGCAACACCGACGACCATGCGCGCAACCACGCCGCGTTCTGGGACGGCGCCGAACTGCGCCTGACGCCCGCGTATGACATCTGCCCGCAGGGGCGCAGCGGCGGCGAGGCCGCGCAGGCGATGGCGATCGGCCCCGACGGCTTTCGCTTCAGCCGGGTGCAGGGGTGCGTCGATGTCGCGGCGACCTACCTGCTCGGCGAGGCTGAGGCCCGGGCCATCATCGACCGTCAGATCGCGGTGATCGTCAGCGAATGGGCGGAGGTCACCGAGCGCGCTGGGCTGACGGATGTCGATCGGGACTACTTCTGGCGAAGGCAGTTCCTGAACGCATACGCGCTGCAGGGCTACGAGAACGCACCGGCGCTCTGATAGCCCGCTCGGCGCCGGCGGCGTGGCCGGTCCGATGCGTTGAGAGTCACCGCCCAACTGGGCTGTCCCGGGTCTTCAGAGCTCGCGCCTCGGTGATCGGGAGCGACCGGTAGCGTCAATCCGATGCCGGTATACGACTCGGTCGAGCAGGCGGTCCAGATGATTCGCGACCCAGAGGTGCTCGCCCGGGTGGCGAGCGTGATCCTCCAGCGCGAGTACCTCAACGAGCTCGTGATGTCGGGCACGACGGGGGACTGCGGGCGGGATGCGCGGGCGCAGAAGGGCCTCTGGGGCGACGAGTACGTCGTCGTGCAGTACTCACTGGCGGACAGGTGGATCCGCCAAGGTCGACCGAGAGCTCAGGCGCTACGACACCGACCCGAGTCATACGACGCGGTCAGACCTAAGCAGGAGCAGGCCCTTCGCGAGCACGGGGTAACCCTCCGGGTCTTTGACCGGGGGTGGCTGACGCTGCGCCTGGAGCGCGAGTATCGCGGCGTAGCCGAGGAGCACCTCGGGGTGCGCCCGCGTTTACCCGACCGGTTCGTCGACGTGCCGACACGACGCGGAGAGCTGCAGCGCCGCGTCGTCGGGTTCGCCGCGCCGTTGGTTGAGAGCGACGCATTGCGCACGCTCGCCGCCTGGATGCAGTCCTCGGACAGGGGGGCAGCCGGATCGCGCGTGTCGTTAGCGTCAAGGCGGCGAGGTCCCACGGTCAGCCGACGATCGCTTTGAGCGTCGCGACCGCCAGAACGGGCACGAGCGGTTCGCCGACGAAGGAGGCGTGCAGTGGCCCCTGCGGGGCGACGATCCGGTCCGCAGATCGGATCGCGGCCTGGGCGGACGAGCGCTCGATCGCCAAAGGCATCGTGAGTGCTGCGGCAGCGACCCGCGCAAAGCTTGCTCGTCAGCTTCCAAGCCCCGCGCCCTGCTGAAGACGCCAGCGCTGCCTTCGCGTAAAAGCAGAGCCGCTCGTGGCCTCGAAGCGGCCCGGACAGAATCGTGTGCCCGCGGACCGGACCGGGCCGCGACGAGGACGGCGGCGGCGGCGGGTCCCGTCCTTACGTCCCTGCGGTCACCTTCGCGGCCGCCGTGGAGCGCGCGAGCGCTGTCGCGATGCCGACGAGGGTCTGCTCGCTCAGCCGCAGGCCGTGAACGGAGACCAGATAGCCGTGCCCGTCCTGGTTCCACAGCACGATCTCGTGGCCGCCCTGCATTCCGCCTTGTGGGTATAGCGGCTCGCGCAGGATCCAGGCGTGATGGCCGCGGAACGTCGTGGTCCCGATGTGGCGGGCCGCCCGCTGCTGAAGGAAGACGCCCCCGCCGCGCCTGGGGATCTCCACGTTGCGGGTCGTGAGCCGCAGCCCGGGCTCGATCGAGTTCAGCGATCCGCTGACCGGCGCCTGCTGACCGCCGAATAAGAGGTGGAAGACGTGCGGGCTGCGGTCATCGATCCCGTTGAACGCGTTCACCAAGTAGATCCCGGGACGCAGCGTGAGCACCTGAAGCTCGGGTTGGCCGGTGGCACGCGTCGGCGGCCAGTCGCTTGGACACTGCACCGGGAATCGGACCGAGCGCCGGACCCGGCCGCAGAGCCGCGCCACCGCCGCCGGCGCGGGCGGCAGGCTTGGGGTCAGCGCGGCAGGACGTGCTCCGGCGGCGCGCTGCGAAAGCGGGGCGGCGGTCGCTCCGCACGCCGCCATCGCGGTACACACCCCGAGCCAGCAGACGCCCGCGACGCGGATGGCCAACGGGCGACCTCTCACGCGCGGCCCGTGCCCGCCGAGTACCAGACCATTCCGCGCCGGAGCATAGCCGTGCTCGGAGGACTCGCTCAGCTCGATCGCTCGTTGTCCTCGGCGGATCGGCGACTACCTGGCGATCACGAACTGGCCCCTCGCCCGGGCGCGCGCTGATCGCCACCAGCGCGAGCGACGCGTTCACCGCAGCGCTGCCTCCGACTCGTTGCGCCGGAACAGCCCCTCGATGCCGAAGCGGTGACCGGCGAGCGCCTCCAAGGTCGTCGACCCGCCGCTGGCGTTGTCCCGCCTGAGAAGGATTCTCGTGACACGCAGGAGGCGCATCGCGCAATGCGACGAAGGAGGCGTGGCGAGTCGGACTGTCGCCCGCATGCTCACCAATCTTGAGCATTGGGCCGCTCCTCACCGTACGATCTCTGATCATCCCGCCGCCACGAACCGCGCGATCGGAATGGCGGCGACTAGCCAGTCGTGCGCGAACGCACCTCTGGCGCGATCTCCTCGCCCAGCCGGCGGATGAAGTCAACGGGACAATCGGCCGGCGTTCCGACGAGCAGCGTCTCGAACCGAAGCTCGGTCGCGATCGTCACCAGCTGGTCCACCCAGCCACCCGCGTCGCCCTCGAGCGCCATCACGTTGATCGCGCGCCTGATCTCGGACGGGTCGCGGCCGGCGGCACGCGCGGCGTCGTCGATCGCGGCGTGCATCGGTGGCACGTCCGCAGGCTGCAGGTAATGGCCGCCAAGGCTCGGCAGCCAGGCGTCGCCGAGGCGGCCAGTGAGGCGGAGCATCCGTGGGCCGTATGCGCCGATCCACAGGCCGATGCGATGAGCCGGAGGCGGACCCGGCTTCGCCCCGACTACTCGATAGTGCTCGCCCTCGCGCCGGATCACCTCAGCACCGGCCCAGAAGTCGCGAATGATCGCGATTGCCTCCTGGAGCGCGTCGACCGATTCGCGCGGACTGCGGCGCGGACCGCCCATCGCGGCGACCGCGTCCCAGAAGCCACCCGCTCCGATTCCGATCTCCACTCGACCGCCGCTGAGGACGTCAAGTGACGCGGCTGACTTGGCCAGCACGCTCGGGGGCCGCAGCGGCAGGTTGACGACGTCGGTCAGCAACCGGACCGACGCGGTTCGTCCCGCGACATAGGACAAGAACGTCCACGTGTCGAAGAAGCGCCGCTGGTAGGGGTGATCCTGGACGGCGACGTACTCGAGTCCGGCCGCGTCGGCGGCCAGCGCCTGGCTGACGGTCAGCTCTGGGTCCTCGGCACTGGGCACGATGAAGATGCCGGTCTCGCTCATGTGCACAGTCTGACCGCACATCGATCGCGCGCACTGAGCATCGTCGATTTCCAGCCGACCTCACGACCGGCAACGCCGTTTGCCGCAGCGGGAGCAGCGGAGCGGCCGGAGCGGCGGCCAGTCGCGCAGGGCTTATTCGCGCCGTAGTGTGGCCACCGCGAGCGCGGCGATGCCCTCGCCACGCCCGACGAAGCCCATGCCCTCGCCGGTGCTCGCCTTCACGTTGGCGTGGGCGGGCGACACGCCCAGCGCCTCGGCCAGGCGGGCGCGGATCTGATCGCGATAGGGAGCGAGCTTGGGGCGCTCCATGACGACCGTACTGTCGACGTGCACCACCCGGTAGCCAGCGGCGACGACGTTGGTCACGGTCATGTCCAGCAGCGTCATCGAGTCCGCGCCGCGGTAGCGCTCGTCGCTGTCGGGGAAGTGATGGCCGATGTCATCGAGCCCGGCGGCGCCCAGCAACGCGTCGATGATCGCATGGGCGAGCACGTCGGCGTCGGAGTGGCCCTGAAGCCCGCGCGCGAACTCGAGGCGCACGCCGCCGAGGATGAGTGGGCGACCGGGGACGAGCCGGTGGCTGTCCCAGCCGATCCCGCTGGTCACCGTGCCCGACTCGGGGTCACTCACGAGGGCCCCATGGGCACGAGCCGCCGGCCGCGTCCCTCGAAGACGCACAGCTCGCGCACCCCGAGCCCGTCCAGCAGCTCGACGGCCTCCTCGTAGCGGTGGCCGACGTGGGCGGGCTCGTGCGCGTCGCTGGAGAGCGCGATCGGCGCGCCGGCCTCCAGGCACATCTCCAGAAACGCCGGCGCCGGGTAGAGCTCGCCGACCGGCTTGCGCCAGCCGGCGGTGGAGACCTCGACGGCGATGCCCGACTCGGCGATCGCCTCCACGGCGGGCTCGTAATAGCGGCGCAGGTCGCCCTCCGGGCGGGGGCGGTCGCCACCCCACACCTTGATCAGGTCCGGGTGAGCGAGGATGTCGAACAGGCCGCAGCGGGCGGCCTCGGCCAGGGTGGCGAAGTACTGGCGCCAGATCTGCTCGGCGCTGCTCGTCCCGCGCCAGATGTCGTAGGCCGGGTCGTCGACGGAGGCGTCGCGTAGGAAGTGGACCGAGCCGACGACGTAGTCGAAGTCGATCTGCTGGAGCAGGTTGCCCATGCGATCCTCGCGGCCGGCGACGAAGTCGGCCTCGATGCCCAACCGCAGGTCGGTCCGCGTGCGCACGAAGGCGGCATAGCCCTCCAGGTCGTCGCGCGCCTGCTCGCGCCAGAAGGGGTGCTGCCAGACGTCGAGCGCCTGGCGAAAGCGGTGGACGTGCTCGCTGACGCCCAGCTCCGCGATCCCGCGCTCGCTGGCCACCGCGCGGTAGCGGTCGACGTTCTCGGCGGTGAAGTAGCGCTCCGCGGTCGCGCCGAGATCGTCGGGGCGCAGGTGCACGTGGTAGTCGGTCAGCACGGCGGCCGATGCTAGCGCGCGCCATGCGGCGCGCTTGTTGCCGGCCGGGTGCACCGGCGCGCGCCGACGGGTCGGCTTTGTGGCAGGCGTGTGGCGCGAGGGTGACCGGAGTGTGTCCGCCCCGGGCGGAACGCTTGTTCCACATCGGCGCGTCCTGGGAAACATTCGTCCAGCGCACAAAATCCAGGACACGCCGCCGAGCGCCCCCGCCGCGCCGAGCGCCTCTCGCCCGACCGAGCGCCCCTCGCCCGACCGAGCGCCCCTCGCCCGACCGAGCGCCCCTCGCCCGACCGAGCGCCCCCCGCCCACCGCCCCACCAAGCGCCCACGCCGAGCGCCAAGCGCCAAGCGCCAAGCGCCAAAGCCGAGCACCAGGCGCCACGCGATGCGCCCTACTGAGAAGCGCCCCGCTCGGCCAGAAGCAACTCGGCCACGCGCAAATCCAGCGGCGTGGTCACCTTCAGATTCGCGGCCGGCGAGGGCACGATCGCGACCCGCCCCCCCGCGCGCTCGATCAGCCAGGCGTCGTCGGTGGCCTGGGCGAGCACCTCCGGCCCCGCGGCCTGGGCGCGCTCGAGCGCCTCGCGGCGGAAGACCTGCGGCGTCTGCACCGCCCACAGCGCCGAGCGGTCAAGTGTCGCCTCGACGACCCGCTCGGCGTCGACGCGCTTGATCGTGTCGCTCACCGGCGCCGCGGCGATCGCGGCGTCGAGCGAGGGGTCCTCGAGCGCGGCGAGCACGCGCTGGGCGAGCTCGGGTGTGAGCAGGGGCCGCGCGGCGTCGTGCACGAGCACCGGGTCGCCGGGCCCGGCGGCGGCGAGCGCGCGCTGCACGGACTCCGAGCGGGTCGCGCCGCCGGCGACGGCGAGGGTGCCCGCCGGCGCGGCGTGGAGATCGTCGCCCGGGAGTGCGAGCACGATCTGCTCGATCGCGCGCACCTCGGCGAGCGCCTGCACGCTCCAGGCGAGCAGCGGACGGCCGGCGAGCGGGATCAGCGCCTTCGGCTGCGCGTACCCGAGGCGCTCCCCTCGCCCGGCGGCCACGATGAGAGCGATCGCCATGGGCCTCTGGGGGTCTCCGCGCACGCAGCATTGTGGGCTGCGTGCGCGGGGGCCTCCCCCGGTTACTTCACGGTCGCGAGCTTCTCGCTTGCCGAGTTGGCCAGCAACTCGTCGAGGTAGCTCTCGGCCTCGACCTCGTCCTTGTCGAGCGCGTACATCAGCTCGGAGGCCAGGATCTTCTTGGCGCGGGTGAACATCTGCTTCTCGCCGGTCGACAGCCCCTTCTCGCTCTCGCGCAGCGCGAGGTTGCGGACGACCTCGGCGAGCTCATAGATGTCGCCGGTCTTGATCTTGTCGCGGTTGTGCTTGAAACGCCGGTTCCAGTTCTTCGGCATCTCGGACACGTCGTCCCGCAGGACGTCGAGCACCTTGGTCACCGTCTCCTCGTCGATCACGCGGCGCAGGCCGGCCAGCGCGGCGTTCTCGGTCGGGACCATGACGGTCATGTCGTTGTGGAGGATCTTGATCGTGAGGTACTCCCGAACCTCGCCAAAGACCTCCTTCTCCTCCTTCTGCAGCACCTTGCCCGCGCCGTGGTGGGGGTAGACCACGTGATCGCCGAGTTCGAACTCGATGAACTCGACCTCGCGGGTGACCTCCAGATCCTCCTCGTCCAGCACTTCCGTTCCCTGGGGAATGACTGTCCTCCTGTGTTGTCACGGGCCGCCGCGCGGGCTGCCCTGTCCGTCAAGTCTGTAGGTAGCGATCCACGAGGTTGATCTCCTGCTGGCGGCGCAGGCCCTCGCGGATCTCCTTGGCGCGGATCTCGCCGACGCCGTCGATGGCCTCGAGCTCGGTGTCGCTCGCGGCGAGCAACTCGTCGAGGCCTGCCAGCTCCCGGACGATCTGCGCGACGACGAGCTTCGGCAGTCGCGGGATGTGACCGAGAATGCGGTACCCCCGTGGCGCCACGGGGTAGTCGAGCGTGTTGAGCTTGCGGTCGTAGCCGAGCAGCTCGGCCATACGCCCGAAGTCGAGCAGGTCCTGGTGGGCCAGGCGGCTGACCTGGTCCAGGGTGGACGCGAACGCCTCGTCGGTGGGCTCGGCGATGTAGTCGCGCACGAGCGCGGCCTTCTCGGCCGCGGTGCCGACCATCGTCTCCTCCAGCTGCATCTCGATCAGCCGGCCCTCGCTGCCCAGCTCGACGATCTGCCGCTCGATCTCGACGGCCATGCGGGTCGCCAGCTCCGAGCGCTGGACGACGGTGAGCACATCGTGCAGCGTCGCGCCGCCCTCGAACTCCAGCGCGGTCAGGCGCGTGGAGACCTGGTCCAGGCGGGTGCGGTACTTGTCGAGCGTGGCCAGGGCCTGGTTGGCCTTGGCGAGCACGACCGGGATGTGCTCGAGCACGTACTTGACGCCGTCGACGTAGAGGGAGATGACGTGGCGGCGTTGGGAGACGGCGATCACCAGCGCGTCGGTCTGCTTGGACACCCGCTCGGCGGTGCGGTGGCGCGTGCCGGTCTCCGAGGAGAGGATCGTCGGGTCGGGCATGAGCTGGACGTTGGCCATCACGATCCGCGTCGCGTTGGCGCCGAGGACGATCGCGCCGTCCATCTTGGCCAGCTGGTAGAGCAGCGCCGGGCTGTAGTCGAGGTCGAGCTTGATCCCGCCCGAGTACAGGAAGCTGAGCTCGTCGGGCTCGCCGATCAGGAGCAGCCCGCCGCACTGTGCGTCGACGATGCTGTCGAGCCCTTCTCGCAGCGCGGTCCCGGGAGCCACCATCTCCAGCGCCTTGACCAAGCGGGGCTCCTGCCGGGCCTCGAACTCGCCCGTCTCTTCACTCGTTCGAGGCGCCATGCCCTTCACATTCTAGCGCCATTAAGCCGTTGTTTATCTCCGGTAGAGGCGCCGGGCGGCGCTCGCCGACCCCCGACCTTCCCGCAAACGAGGCATTTTGACGTCCGGCCAACCCTCGAGTTGAACTTCAGAACCAGGCCCCGCCCCCCCACGGGCGAACGCGCGCTGAGGGCCGCTGGCGGCGCTCAGGCGGCGCGCCGGCCGGCCGGGGCGGCCCGGCCCGGCAGCGCGGCGGTCAGCGCCTCACGCAGGCTCGCCACCTCGACCGCCCCCGGCCCCCCGGCGCCGGTCGGTGCGAGCGTACGCCCGAGCCCGAGCGTCGCCGCCTCGGCCAGACGGCGCTCGGGGTGCCCGACCCAACGCACCTCGCCGGTCAGCCCGAGCTCGCCGAAGCATGCCAGCGGCACCGTCGCCCGCTCGTCCGCGCCGGCCAGCTGCGCCCGAGCCGCCGCCGAGGACGGCTCCCCCGCCGGCGCCCGACCGCCGACCGGCCGGCCCCCCGAGCCCCGCGCAACCCCCGGCGTGGCCGTCCCGGCGAGCGCCTGCCCGCGCACCGCGCTGGCCACCGCCAACGCGATGGCCAGATCCGCGCCGGGCTCGTCGACCCGCACGCCGCCGACGACGTTGACGAACACGTCGGCGGCGCCGACGCTCACCCCGCCGTGGCGGGCGAGCACGGCGAGCACGACGGCCAGACGGTTGCGATCCAGCCCGCTGACCACCCGCCGCGGGGGCACCAGCTCGGAGGGGTAGACGAGCGCCTGGACCTCGACGAGCAGCGGCCGCGAGCCCTCCATCGCCGCGAGCACGACGCTGCCGGGCGCCCGCGCGGCGCCGCTGACGAAGCGCGCCGAGGCGTCCTGCACCTCGACCAGGCCGCCCTGCCGCATCTCGAACAGCGCGGAGTCGTTGGTGGCGCCGAAGCGGTTCTTCAGCGCCCGCAGCGCCCGGTAGGGCCGCTCACGCTCGCCCTCGAACTGCAGCACGCAGTCGACCAGGTGCTCGAGCACGCGCGGGCCGGCGAGCGCGCCCTCCTTGGTGACGTGGCCGACGAGCACGATCGCGATCCGGCGCGCCTTGGCCAGCGTCATCAGCCGGCTGGTGACCTCGCGCACCTGGGAGACCGAGCCGGGCGCGCCGCCCAGGCCGCCGTCGTGCAGCGTCTGAACCGAGTCGATCACGCACACCTCGGGGGCCTGGGCCTCCAGCGTGGCCAGCACGACGTCCAGGTCGGTCTCGGCGAGCACCGGGACCTCCAGCGCGGCGCTGGGCAGCCGCGCCGCACGCAGGCGGATCTGCTCGGCGGACTCCTCGCCGCTGCAGTACAGCGTGCGCCGCCCGGCGCCGGCGAGGTTGCCGAGGACCATGTTGGTGAGCGTCGACTTGCCGATCCCCGGGGCGCCGCCGAGCAGGATCAGCGAGCCGGGAACCACGCCACCGCCGAGGACCCGATCGAGCTCCACGATGCCGGTGGCCAGGCGCGCGACCTCGGCCGTCCGCACCTCGCGCAAGGGCTTGACCTCGGCGGCCCGCGCCCGCGCCCGCGTCCGCCCGCCGCCCGCACCGCCCCCGCCGCCGAGCGACGCGCCGCCCGCCGACCCGCCGCCGAGCCCCGGCCGCAGCCGCTCCTCGTCGAGCGTGTTCCACGTGCCGCAGCCCGGGCACTGGCCGTACCAGCGCGCGCTCTCCTCGCCGCACTGCGAGCAGATGAAGACCGTCGTCGGGCGGGGCATCGCCCTGCAGGCTACGCGCCGCCCCCGACGGTATCCGTCGGCGCCCGAGCGAACGCCCGAGCAGCGCTGGCGCGGGCGGCGGCCCCGGCGCGTCAGCCGGCGGGCGGCACGACCACCACGGAACCGGCGGCCACCGCCGGCGCTCCGCGCGGAGCGGGCGGCGCCGGCCGCGGTGGCCGGCGCCGCACCCGCCGCTGCCAGAGGCCGATCGCGCCGACGCGCCAGAGCAGGTAGCCGGTTCGCCCCGGGGTGATCGAGAAGTCCATGAAGCGTACGTGCCAGGCGACGCGCTTGGCCAGGTAGAGGGTCCGCAGGACCATCCCCAGGCGCGGATAGAGCCGCTGGGGCTCGGTGCTCCCGCGGACCCGGCGCAGCAGCAGCGTGAACAGCCAGCGCGGCGGGCGCCAGAGGGCGAGCACGTAGAGCATCAGGTTGGCCCAGCGCGGCGGCACCATCAGGTAGCTCGCCGAGATCTCCTCGATGTCGATCCCCCGCTCGCGCATGGCGCGCTCGAGCTCGGTGTTGGGGATCAGCTTGAGCGAGTAGATGAACAGCGTGTAGGGGCGCGCGATCTCGTACAGCAGCTCGAGCGTGTCGAGGACGTCCTGCCGTGTCTCGACCGGGTTGTCCATGATGATGTCGTAGGCCGGCGGGATGTGGTGGTCGGGCGAGAAGGAGGCGATGACCTCCCCGGCGGCGAGGATCTTCTCGGGCGGGGTCGGGCGCTGGTAGAAGTCCAGGATCTGCTGGCTTCCGCTCTGGATCCCCATGCGCACGCGGTTCATTCCGGCCCAGGTGAGGATCTCGAACTTCTCGCGCTTGACGTAGTTGGGGATCACGCCGTAGACCGCGAACGGGATCCCGAGCTCGTCGTGCCAGCGCTCGGCGAACTCCTCGATCTGCGGGTAGGGGATCGCCATGAAGCTGTCGTCGTGGAAGCTCACCTGGCTGACGTGCGGAAAACGCGCCCGCACGCCCTTGACCTCGTCGACGACGTACTGGGGGCTCGGGTGGCGGATGCGCTTGTACTTGGGGTCGTTGGCGATGAACTTGGTGTTGCCGCAGAACGCGCAGTGGAACGGGCAGCCGATCGACCACAGCGTGGTGTAGCCGACGCCGTCGTTGTCGAGGAAGTCCTGGAGCACCATCGGCTCGAAGCCCCGCCCGGGACGGTAGATCTGCTCGCCGGCGCCGAACTGCGGGAACGGCAGCGCCTCCATCTCGGGCGCGGTCAACAGCGGAAGGAAGTGGTTGCGGATCACCTCCTCGCCATCGCGGCGGCGGAACCAGAAGTTCAGCAGCGCCGAGGGGTCGCGCCCCTCGCGCAGGTGGCCGAGGAGCGCCTCGAAGGCGAACTCGCCCTCGCCGGTGCAGATCGCGTCGACCGCCGAGAGGATCGCGTCCTCGGGATGGATGATCGGATGGATCCCGCCCCAGACGACGTAGGTGTCCGGGGCGCGGCGCTTGAGCGTGGCGATGATCTGACGGGTGAGCTCGGCGTAGCCGGTCATCGAGGAGAAGCCCACGACGTCGGCGCCGCCGAGACCCTCGGCGATCTCCTCGATCTGCTCCGGCCCGAACTCACCCTTGTCGCCGGCGGTGCCGGTGATGAAGCTGCGGACGCTGCGGTAGCGCTTGGCCGTGATGTAGAGCGACTCCGTGCGCGGCTCGACCCGCTGCGCGTACGCGGCGAGCTTGCGGAATCCACACGACGTCGTGCCGTCCTCCAGCGAAACGAGTTTGACCCTCATGTTCCTTCCCTGAGATTCCGGCCGCGCGCACCCACCACGGGCGCGCGCGCCATCACCTCAACCGGTCAGGACTGCTCGGCGGGCGGCTCGGACGGCTCGCCGCCGGCGTCCGCCTCGCCCTCGCCCTCGGCACCGACGCCGACCGGCGTCTTGTGCTTGTGGGGCTTGTGCACGGTCAGGCGGACGTCGCCGTCGTCGCTGTCCGGGTTGGGATCCACGACCACCGTGGCCCCCGGCGTGAGCTCCTCGCGCAGGACGAAGTCGGCGAGCGGGTCCTCGATGTAGCGCTGGATCGCCCGCCGCAGCGGCCGCGCGCCCATCGCCGGATCCCAGCCCTTCTCGACGAGCAGGTCCTTGGCCTCCTCGGTGAGCTCGAGCTGCAGCTCGCGCTCGGCCATCGAGTCGCGGATCCGCAGCAGCAGCAGCTCGACGATCTGCTTGATCTCGTCCTTCTGCAGCTTGTGGAAGACGATGACGTCGTCGATCCGGTTCAGGAACTCGGGGCGGAAGACCTTCTTGAGCTCGCCCATGATCCGGTTCTTCATGTCGTCGTAGGTGATCCCGGTCTCGTCGTCGGAGACCGCGAAGCCGAGCGGCGTGTTGCGCGCGATCTCCGAGGCGCCGATGTTCGAGGTCATGATCACGATCGCGTGGCGGAAGTCCACCGTGCGACCCTGGGCGTCGGTCAGGCGCCCGTCCTCGAGGATCTGCAGCAGGATGTTGAAGACGTCCGGGTGGGCCTTCTCGATCTCGTCGAGCAGCAGCACGCTGTAGGGCTTGCGCCGCACAGCCTCGGTGAGCTGGCCGCCCTCGTCGTAGCCGATGTAGCCCGGAGGCGAGCCGACCAGTCGGGACACGGCGTGCTTCTCCATGTACTCCGACATGTCGATGCGGATCATCGCGTCCTCGTCGCCGAACAGGAACTCGGCGAGCGTGCGGGCCAGCTCGGTCTTCCCGACGCCTGAGGGGCCCAGGAAGATGAACGAGCCGGTCGGGCGCTTGGGGTCCTTCAGCCCGGCGCGCGAGCGGCGGATCGCCTTGGAGATGACCTCGACGGCGGGGTGCTGCCCGATGACGCGCTTGTGCAGCTCCTCCTCCATGCGCATGAGCTTCTGGGTCTCGGCCTCGGTGAGCTTGAACACCGGGATGCCGGTCCACATCGAGACGATGTCGGCGATCTCCTCCTCGCCGATCGCGGGACGCTCGCCGGACTCGCCGGACTCCCACTCCTCCTCGAGCTCGCGCTTCTTGGCCGTCAGCTTGCGCTCCTTGTCGCGCAGCGCGGCGGCCTTCTCGAACTCCTGGGCCTCGATCGCGCCCTCCTTCTGGCGGCGCGTGGTCTCGATCTCCTCCTCGAGCTCGCGGTTCGCGGGCGGGGAGGTCATCGACTTGATCCGCATGCGAGACGCGGCCTCGTCGATCAGGTCGATCGCCTTGTCGGGCAGGAAGCGGTCGGAGATGTAGCGGTCGGCGAGCTCCGCCGCGGCGAGCAGCGCCTCGTCGGTGATCTGCACCTTGTGGTGCTGCTCGTAGCGGTCGCGCAGCCCCTTGAGGATCTCGGCGGTCTGCTCGATCGTCGGCTCCTCGACGCGGATCTGCTGGAAGCGCCGCTCGAGCGCCGAGTCGCGCTCGAGGTACTTGCGGTACTCGTCGAGCGTGGTGGCGCCGATCGTCTGCAGCTCGCCACGGGCGAGCGCCGGCTTGAGGATCGAGGCGGCGTCGATCGCACCCTCGGCGGCGCCCGCGCCGACGAGATTGTGCAGCTCGTCGATGAACAGGATGATGTCGCCGCGCTGGGTGATCTCCTTCATCACCTTCTTCAGGCGCTCCTCGAATTCACCGCGGTACTTCGAGCCGGCGACCAGGGCCGCCAGGTCGAGCGTGTAGATCTGCTTGCCGCGCAGCAACTCCGGGACATCCGAGTTGGTGATGCGCTGGGCCAGGCCCTCGACGACGGCGGTCTTGCCCACGCCGGGCTCGCCGATCAGCACCGGGTTGTTCTTGGTCCGCCGCGAGAGGATCTGCATGATCCGCTCGATCTCGGTCTCGCGACCGACGACCGGATCGAGCTTGCCCTCGGAGGCGAGCTTGGTCAGGTTGCGGCCGAACTGGTCCAGCAGCTTGGAGGACTTCTTGCCCTCGCCCGCCGGACCGCCGGCGCCGGCCGGAGCACCGGCACCCGCGCCCTGCTGGCCGCGGCGCCCGCCGGGTCCGGAGAGCATCCGGATGACCTCGTTGCGGATCTTCTCGGAGTCGGCGTCGAAGTCGAGCAGGATGCGCGCGGCGACGCCCTCGTTCTCGCGAACCAAGCCGAGCAGGATGTGCTCGGTGCCGATGTAGTTGTGGCCCAGGCTCAGCGCCTCGCGCAGCGCGAGCTCGAGCACCTTCTTGGCCCGCGGCGTGAACGGGATCTGACCGGAGGTGACCTCCTCACCGGAGCCGACGATGCGCACGACCTGGGCGCGCACACGCTCGACGGTGATATCGAGGCTCTCGAGGACACGAGCCGCGAGCCCCTCCTCCTCCCGCAGCAGGCCGAGCAGGATGTGCTCGGTGCCGATGTAGTTGTGCTTGAGCGTCCGCGCCTCCTCCTGCGCGAGAACGACGACCTGCCGGGCTCGTTCTGTGAATCGCTCGAACATGGGGGCTTCCTTCCTGCGGAGAGATGGCCAGCTCTGGGTGAGCCGGCCGTCCTGAGCGCAACGTGTCCTCTGGTTTTCCTTGTCGGTCGTCGGCGGCTGGGCTTGAGGGTTGCGAGACGGGGACGCCTAGTCCCCCCTACCCCCGCTCCTCTCTCGCGACACGGATGGAGAAGGGGTCCAGGGTGCTCTGGCGCCGAGATCCAGTCTACCAACCGCCTCCCCCGCGACTCTCGCTTTGGCGGGCTTCCCCGCACGATGCGAGGACGTTTCCGCCCGCCCGCAGCGAGAAGTCACCGCATGGCCGGGAACAGCAGGACCTCGCGAATCGAGCGCCGGCCGGTGAGGACCATCACCAGGCGGTCGATCCCCACCCCGACGCCGCCGGTCGGCGGCATCCCCTGCTCCAGGGCGCGCACGAAGCTCTCGTCGTAGGGCTGGGCCTCCTCCTCGCCGGCGACGGCCAGCCGCCGCTGGGCCTCGAAGCGCCGGCGCTGCTCGTCGGGGTCGGCGAGCTCGCTGAACGCGTTGGCGATCTCGTAGCCGCCGACGAAGCACTCCCAGCGCTCGACCAGGCCGGCGTGCGAGCGGTGCTCGCGGGCGAGCGGGGAGAGCTCGACGGGATAGTCGAAGATGAACGTGGGTTGTTGAAGCTTCGGCTCGACCAGCTTGGACAGCAGGTCGTCTGCGAGCTGAAACCACGTAAAGCCTTCCGTGGGCATCTCGGGGTACCGCGCCTTGATCCGACGACCGAGTTCTTCGACGCTGGGAACTAGCTCGATATCCGCGTGTTTGCGAATGGCCTCGTGAAAGGTCATCCGGGCGAAAGGCGCCCGGAGCCGAAGCTCGCCCTCGTAGCCGACCGCGTCGGCCGCCGCGGCGACGATCGCCTCCAGGCGCGCCGCCTCGTCCTGGTAGTCGGCGTAGGCCTCGTACCACTCGACCACGGTGAACTCGGGGTTGTGCTTGGGCGAGAGGCCCTCGTTGCGGAAGTTCTTGCCGAGCTCGTAGACGCGCTCCAGGCCCCCGACGATCGCGCGCTTGAGGTACAGCTCGGTGGCGATCCGCAGGTACAGGTCGCGATCGAGCGCATTGTGGTGAGTGGTGAACGGACGCGCCATCGCGCCGCCGTAGAGCGGCTGCAGCACCGGCGTCTCGAGCTCGACGAAGCCCTCGCCGTCGAGATAACCCCGGACGGCCGCGATGATCCGCGCGCGGTCGATGAACAGCCGCCGCGTGTCCTCGTTGGCGATCAGGTCCAGCTCGCGCTGGCGGTAGCGCGTCTCGGTGTCGGTCAGGCCGTGGAACTTGTCCGGCGGCGGACGCAGCGACTTGGCCAGCAGCTCGTAGTCGCTGACGCGCAGCGACAGCTCGCCGCGCCGCGAGCGAAAGACGATCCCGTCGACGCCGATCACGTCGCCCAGGTCCAGCGAGAGCAGCTGGGCCAGCCGCTCCTCGCCGAGCTCGTCCACCCGCGCCTGCAGCTGCAGGCGCCCGGAGCGGTCGACGAGGTCCAGGAAGGCCATCCGCCCCTGACCGCGGCGCGCGGCCAGACGCCCGGCCACGCGGCGGATCTCTTCGGTCTCCTTGCCGGCGCCGAGCGTCGCGAACTGCGCGCGCACCTGCTCGATCGGCACCACGCCGGTGAAGCGGTAGGGCACCCGCACGCCGTCCTCGTGCAGCCGCGCGCCCTTGGCGCGGCGCTCGGCGAGCAGCTCGCTCTCGGGCCGGGGCTCGTCGTTCATGGCCGCCATGATGCGGCAAACGTGCCCAAAAGGGCACCTCGCTGGCGGTGGACGCCGCCGCCGGTGGGTGGTTCAATCGCAGCATGAGCCCACTGAACGCGCACACCCACGACGAATCGGTGGCGCCGGCTCCGCCGGCGCCGCACTCAGCCCACGGCGGCGAGAGCGCGTTCGCGCAGCTCGCGCGAACGGCCGGCAACAAGGCCGTCGCCGACCTGGTCGGCGAGGCGAGCATCCAGCGCTCGCCGGTACTCGAGACCATCTCGCGCCCGGGCCGGCCGCTGGAGCCGGAGCTGCGCAGCAAGATGGAGAGCGAGCTGGGTCACGACTTCTCCAGCGTGCGCATCCACGACGACCACCAGGCCGCGGACTCGGCGGCCGCGGTCCAGGCGGCCGCCTACACCGCGGGCGAGAACATCGTGCTCGGACAGGGGACGACCCTGCAGCGCGCCGGGGGCCACCGGCTGCTCAAGGAGGAGCTCGTCCACGTCGTCCAGCAGCGCCAGGGACCGGTCGACGGCACGCCGGCCCCGGGCGGGATCAAGCTCTCCGACCCGTCCGACCGCTTCGAGCGGCAGGCGCAGCGGATCGCCAGCGGCGGCGACGCCGGCGAGCTGGCCGAGGGCTCCGCGGCGTAGGCGGCCGCGGCCGCTCGCTCAGGCGACGTTGATCTTGGTGATCTTCAGCTGACGCGCCGGTCCCCGAGGGACCTGCACCGAGACGATCTCGCCGCGCTTGCGCCCCAGCAGGGCGCGCCCGACAGGCGACTCGTTGGAGAGCCGCAGCTCGGCTGGGTTGGCCTCCGAGGAGCCGACGATCGTGTACTTCATCGACTTGCCGGTGCTCTCGTCCTTGACGTGCACGACCGACCCGACCTGCACGCTCTCGTTGGAGAGCTCGGTGGGCTCGATCACCGTCGCCGAGCGCAGCTTCTCCTGAAGCTGGGCGATCCGGCTCTCGAGCATCATCTGCTCGTTCTTGGCGTCGTCGTATTCGGAGTTCTCGGAGATGTCGCCGAACTCGCGCGCCTCCTTGATGCGCTCGGCGATCTCGCGGCGCTTCTCGGTGGACAGGTGCTCGAGCTCTTCCTTGAGCTTTTCGAGCCCGTCCGGTGTGAGGATGACGTCCTTCGGCATATCTGGCTCCCGACGCGACAGCGCCCGACGCTGCTCGACGGGCGCAAACGGCGCCGCAGTATAGCGGCGGCTCAAACGGCGGATATGGAGGGCCGGGCCGCATGCGGCCCGGCCGGCCGCGG
>DATAWZ010000218.1:0-32243 GCA_036266975.1 Solirubrobacteraceae bacterium | reverse complement strand
CCCAGCCGCAGGCGTGCGCACACGCTCGGTGCCGTCAGGCGACGGCCTGTGCGCGGCGACGGCGCACGACGAGCCAGCCGATCCCCGCGACGATCACCGCGACGATCGCATAGTCGACGTACTCGAAGCCGCTCTTGACGTCGGTCCAGTTGTGGCCGACGGCGTGCCCGGCGAAGGCGAGCGCGACCACCCAGGGGATGTTGCCGATGACGGTGAGCAGGGTGAATCGCACCACCGGCATGCGCGCCATCCCCGCCGGCAGCGAGACGAAGGCGCGGATGAAGGGCACGAGCCGCCCGAAGAGGACCGTCGCCTCGCCGTAACGGTTGAAGAACCGCTCGGCACGCGCGACCTGCTCGGGGCCGACGTGGACCTTGCTCCCGTGCTGCTCGAACAGCTCAAAGCGCCCGGCACGCCCGACGGCATAGGCGATCCACGAGCCCACCAGCGCGCCCAGCACGCCGATGACGATGATGCCGAGCATCGTCATGTGGTGGTGGGCGTGGCTCTGGCCGGCGTCGGCCACGGCGAACCCGGCAAAGAGCATCACCACCTCCGACGGAAGCGGGATGCAGGCGCTGCTGAGCGCCATCAGCAGAAAGATCGCCGGCAGGCCGCCGTCGCGCACCAGGTGCGCGCAGTCGTTGACGACCGAGCCGCTGATGGACGCGAGCACGAGCATGCGGCGGGGAACTGTACCGTGGCGGCCCAACGTGAACGTGTGGATCGACTTAACGAACTCCCCGCATGTGCTGGTCATGCGGCCGGTGATCGAGCGCCTGCACGCCCGCGGCGACCGCGTGCGAGTGACCGCCCGCGACTTCGCCCAGACCCTCGGTCTGCTCGAGCGCATGGGCATCGAGCACGAGGCGATCGGCCACCATCGGGGCGAGCGTCGCGGCGCCAAGGCACGCGGGCTGGCCGAGCGCTCCTTCGCGCTCGCGCGCTGGGCCCGCGGACAGCGCTTCGATGTGGCCCTCGGGCACGGCTCCAACGACATCACCGTCGCCGCGGCGCTGCTGCGCATCCCCAGCGCGACGATGTTCGATTACGAATGGGCGACCGCCCAGCACACGGTCAACTGCGCCCTGGCGCGTGCGGTGGTCGTGCCCGAGGCGATTCCGCCCGAGCGTCTGCGCCGCTACGGAGCCCGCGCGGCCAAGCTCCGCCGCTACCCGGGGCTCAAGGAGGAGTACTACCTCGCCGACTTCGAGCCCTCGCCAGAGGTGCTCGACGAGCTGAGCCTTGACACGTCGCGTCCGATCGCCGTCGTGCGCACCCCGCCGGAGGTCTCCCTGTACCACCGCGGCAGCGACCTGTTCGGCGCGCTGCTCGAGCGGCTCGAGCGCGCGGCGGCGACCGACGGCGTGCAGAGCGTCGTGTTCCCGCGCACCGAGGACCAGCGCGCCGCGCTCGCGCGGCGCGCTGGCCTGACCGTGCCCGAGCGCGCGGTCGATGCGCCCTCGCTGATCGCCTTCGCCGACCTCGTCGTGTCCGCGGGCGGCACCATGAACCGAGAGGCGGTCGCCCTCGGAACGCCGGTCTGGACGACGTTCGCCGGGAGGCTCGGCGCGGTCGATGAGCGCCTGATCGCCGAGGGTCGCCTGCGTCGGCTCCTCGAGCCGGCCGAGCTGCCGCTCGAGCGCCGGCCTCGCAGCGGGTCGGCGGCCGCACGCGTGCGCCGGGACCCGGACCTGCTTGCACGTTTGCTCACCGAGGGACTCGTGCGTTGATGACCCGCGCCGCGCGATAGCGACGCGCCGGGGACCGGTGCCACCACACCGTCCAGCGCGAGGAGGAGAGCGTGACGAGCGTGAGGTCGGCAGCCCGAACGACGGCGACCTTGGCGGTGCTCTTGGCCGTCGGCGTGTCCACGGCGAGCGCCCATCAGTCGCGCACGACCGGCTCCTCGGCGGGCAACCCGCGCGCCTGCGCGAACGTCGGGGATGAGACCGGCGCGGTCGCGTCGGCGACCGTCCTTCATGCGGGCCGCACGCTCCAGGTGTGCCTGCTACCGCGCGGGGACCTGGCGTCGGGACAGCAACGGCAGCACCGTCGAGATCGGCGACGCGTGCGCGCCGGGAAAACTACTGAGCCGTCGCTGGGCGTCGGCGGCGCGCCTGCTCGCGCGCCCACAGGTCGCGCGCCGCGAGCGTGCCGCCGATGGCAACCAGCGGCACGGCCGGCATCAGGTACCGGACACCGAAGCCGGCGCTCAGCGCCGTGCCGAGGATCAACGCCACGCCGGTGCCCGACAGCAGCAGCACCTCGCGCCGCGCGGGCACGCGCAGGGCGAGCGCCGCCAACGAGGCGAGCACGAGCAGGGCAAGCACCGGACGCGGGACGTGGATCACGCGGCGGTAGGCGCGCACGACCGACGCCGGGGACTGCACGCGCAGGTGCGCGTGGGGCAGGTAGCGCTCGTGCACGACGGCCACGACCTCCTCGGCGCTCGCGGCCTTGGGCAGCGCGGTCGCGCTGACCGCGTCGTCGTAGGGCGTCGCGCCCGGGGTGAAGTAGCGCAGTACGTCGCGGGCCACGGCGTCGAGATAGTCGAGGGGCTGGTGCTCGACGATCCGCCGCGCGAACGTGCCCAGGGCGGCGTTCGAGCGTCGCTGGGCGGCCACCGTGCCGGCGTAGCCGCCGAACAGCTTCACCGCCGGGGAGGCCGGGCTGAAGATGTACCAGTCCGGTGCGTCGGGATGAGCGTGCCGCTGCGCCGCGGTCTCGCACAGGGGCCGGCTGCCCGGCGCGACGTGCACGCCCGAGCAGTCGGCGAAGCCCGCGACGCGTCCGTAGCTGAGCCAGCCGGAGGTCTGCGAGAACCCGAACGTGTGAAAGCGCGCGTCCTCGGCGGCGCAGTAGGCCAGCAGCGGCACCGCGAGCGCGACCACGAAGGCGGCAAGCGGGCGCCAGCCCGCCCGTGTCCAGAGGAGGTACACGAGGATGAGCGGCGCCACGAACAGGCCCGCGCTGCGCAGCAGCACGCTCGCGGCGACGAGTAGGCCGGCGCCGGCCGCCGCGCGCCAGCCGGCGCGGCCGTCGGCGCCCAGCAGCGCCGGACGGGCGACGAGCAGCACGGCGAGCAGCACGGCCAGCGTGAAGAAGGTGTCCGACATGACGTACTGCTCGAGCGCGATCGCGTAGCCGTCGAGCAGCACGAGCGCCGCCGCGGCCGCGGCCGCCGTGCGCGGGATCCGCACGCGGACGAGGACCACGTAGACGATCGTGCCGACGGCCAACCCGACGAGGTGCTGCACCGCGGTGATCTGGGCCATATCGCGGTCGGGCAGCGTGAGCAGCCGCAGCAACAGCGGATAGCCGTCGGGGTGGATGTTCGACAGCGCCACCGGGTGCCCACCGAACGCGCTGACCAGGTAGCCCCACGAATCGCCGAAGAACAGCGCCGGCGGGTAGGCCACCATGACCAGCACCCGCACGACGAGCCCGACGCCGAGCACCGCCACGAACGCCGGGTGCTGGCCGACGAGCGTCAGCGCTCGGCGTGCCGGCTCACCCCCGGAGCGGGCCCGCGGTAGGGCGGGGGAGCTCGCGGCCGACACGTCGCGAAGTCTAGGTCCGGCGCACATTTCGACCTAAAGCGCACCGAAGACCGACAGTCCCCGCCCAACGCTGCAACCGGAGTTGCTCGTACAATGCCCCGATGCGCCGACGGATTCGCTCCGCGGCCGTCCCTCTCCACCGCCACACACTGCCCCAGCTCGCGGTGGACGGGGCTCTGGTCGCGCTCGCGTATTACCTCGCCTACCAGTTGCGGTTCGACGACGGACCCAACCGGGTCTATCGCCACCTGTTCGACCACACGTGGTGGTGGGCGGTGCTGCTGTGCCTGGTCTCCTTCGTGCTGTCCGGCGTCTACCAGCGGCGCTGGCGGTACGTCGGCCAGCGCGACCTGGAGGCGATCGTGCGCGCGACGCTCGTCGCGGCCGTGCTGCTCGTCGTCGCCGTCGTGGCCTTCAAGCCCGAAGAGGAGGGCCGCACGCACGCCGTCGCCGTCGGCCTGCCCGACGGGGTCACCGTCCTGTTCGGCCTGCTCACGCTGCTGTTCGTCGCCGGCGCCCGGGTGCTCGCCCGCGCCGCCCACGAACGTCGGCTGGGTGACTTCGGCGCACGTCGCACGTCGCGCGGCGTGCTGATCGTCGGCGCCGGCGAAGGCGGCCGTCAGGTCCTGCGCGAGATCGTGCGCAACCGCGAGCTGGGCCTGAAGCCGGTCGGCTTCATCGACGACGACTCGCGCAAGCGGGGGATGCGGATCGAGGGGGTCCGCGTGCGCGGCGACACCGCCGGCGACCTGCCCCGGATTCTCGACGAGGCCGAGCCCGACGAGGTGATCATCGCGATCCCGTCCGCGCCGGGCACGACGCGCGCGCGGGTCGTGCGCGCCTGCCGCGAGCGCGGGATCGCGGTGCGCACGCTGCCGACCGTGTTCGAGCTGCTGCAGTCGGGCGGGACGATGGTGCGCCGGGTGCGCGAGGTGCGCGTCGAGGACGTGCTCGGGCGCGACCCCGTCCACGTCGACCTCGAGCACGTCGGCGCCTACCTGGAGGGCGAGACGGTGATGGTCACCGGTGCGGGCGGATCGATCGGCGGCGAGCTCTGCCGCCAGATCGCGCGCGTGGGCGCGCGCCGGCTGGTGCTCGTCGACCACGCCGAGGACAACCTGTTCGAGATCTCCCGCGAGCTCGAGGAGGACCGTCACGTGCATCCCTCGGTGCTCGCGGTCGTGCTCGCGGACTGCAAGCACCAGGAGCGCATGCGCGAGGTGCTCACCGAGCACCGCCCGAGCATCGTCTTCCACGCCGCCGCCTACAAGCACGTCGGGCTGATGGAGCGCAACCCGGTCGAGGCGGTGCACAACAACGCGATCGGCACGCGCGTCGTCGCCCAGGTCGCCGGCCAGCTCGGCGTGGCCCGCTTCGTGCTCGTCTCCACCGACAAGGCCGTCGAGCCCTCGACCGTGATGGGCGCCTCCAAGGCGCTGGCCGAGTGGGCGCTGGAGGCGGCGAGCGGACGCTTCCCGGCGACGCGCTACGCCGCGGTGCGGTTCGGCAACGTGCTCGGCTCCTCGGGCAGCGTCGTGCCCATCTTCCGCCGTCAGATCGCCGCGGGCGGCCCGGTGACCGTGACCGACGCGCGCATGCGCCGCTACTTCATGACGATCCCAGAGGCGGTCCAGTTGATCATCCGGTCGGGGTCGCTGGCCACCGACGGCCCGCACCAGGGCGCGCAGGTGTTCGTGCTGGACATGGGCGAGCCGGTCGCCATCCTCGATCTCGCGCGGGCGATGATCGAGCTCTCCGGCCTGGTGCCCGAGCGCGACATCGCGATCGAGTTCATCGGCCGGCGAGCGGGCGAGAAGCTCGACGAGGAGCTGTTCAACCCCTACGAGTACGCCCGCCCCACGTCCGCCGATCGCATCCTGCTCGCCGAGCGCACCCCGCTGGATCCCCAGACCGTCGAGGCGGTCTTCTCGGAGATCGGTCTGCTCGTGCTCGAGGGCGACGCCGATGCGCTCGCGGCCAAGGTGACCGAGCTCTCGGCCGTGCGCCGCGCGCCGGGCCAGCTCGCCGGGACGCCGCGCAGGCCGGGGAGCGCCGGGCCGCTCGGTCCCGGCGCGACCGTACACTCTGCCGACGCCTGATGCACGCCACGCTCGCCTTTTCGCTCTCGAACTCGTTCACGAAGGTCGGGGCAGTCGCAGGTCTTGCCGCGATCGCCGGGCTGGCCGTGCTGTCGATGCTCTACTTCGCCCAGGCCCGCGAAGTCAAGCGCCTGCGCGAATGGGCCGGTCGTGCACCCGAGCGCGCCGCCGAGCTCGAGCAGCGGGTTCAGTCTGACGCGGCCGCGCGCGTCGCCGTCGGACCGAGGCCGGTGCCCGGCCGGCCGGTCCCCGTCACGCCCGCCGCGGTGACCGCCGCCGGACAGGCGATCCCCGGTGCGGGTGTTCCCGGTGTCGTCCCGGGCGCCGCGATCGCCGGTGCCGCGGTCGCCGCCGCGCCCGGAGCGCCGGGTGCCCCGGGCGTCCCGCGCGCGCCGGTCCCGGGCGCGCCCCCCGTTCCCGGGGCGACGCCCGCCGGCCCATCCGGTCCGGTAGGCACGCCCACCCCCGTCCCGAGCGCCGTGCCGGCCCCCGGTGCCGCGCCGCTTCCGGGTGCCACCCCGCTTCCAGGCGCCGAGCCGGCCCCCGGTGCCGCGCCCGGCCCGGGACGGGCGCCCGCCCCGGGCCAGGCGCCCCTCCCAAGCCCCACCGGCGCGCCGGCTGAGCCCGGCGCACCGCGTCCCCTCACTCCCGCCGGCGCTCCGGCGGGTACGCCCGCCGCGCCTGGGGCCCCGGCCGGGACGCCTGCCGCGCCCGGCAACCCGGCTGCGCTGCCCGGGGTGACGCCCACGCCGGGGACGCCGGAGACGCCTGCGATCGCGGCCCAGTCCGGGGCCGCGCCGCCCGTCGGCCGCGCACCGTTCCCGCCCGCCCCCGGTGCGCCCCCTCCCGCACAGGCGCCGGGCGATCCCGCTCGCGTGCCCGCTGCTGCCGCCGCCCGCCCGGGGGGCGCGACCGCCGTCGCTCCCGTGGCCAGCGCCGCCGCGGTCTCCGCAGGCAACGGCGGCGGCGCCGGTTCTCCGCCGCTGCCGCCGCCGCCGCGCCCGCCGGCGTCGGCGCGTCCGCGCTCTCACCCCACGGGACCGCCGCGCTCGCGTTGGGGCGCCGAGCCGCCGGCGCGCTCGAGCTCGAGCCGCGGTGGCTCGCCCCGTCTTCCGATCCCGCGCAACCCGCTCGTGCTCGGTGGCGCCGCGGCCGGCGGCGTACTGATCATCGTGCTGGTGATCGTGCTCTCCAGCGGCGGCGGAGGCGGCACGGTCAGCGCCCCGCCCGCCGGCGGATCGAACCCCACGAGCGGACCGACGAACTCGACACCCAACACCGCCGCGGCGGCGCCACCGGTCGTGGCTTCGACCGTCAACGTCGCGGTCATCAACGGGTGCGGCGTCACCGGCCTGGCCGGTCACCTCACCACCGAGCTGCAGGGCGACGGCTTCACCAAGGCGCAGGTCAACACCACCCCCGCGCCCGGTGGCTTCCACCAGACCACGACCGTGGAGTACTACACCGGCCACAAGGCCCAGGCGCTCGCCGTCCAGCAGGCGGTCGGCGCCGGCGGCGTGGCGCCGCTGAGCGCCGCCGTGGCCTCGGTCGTCCCGAACGTGCCCGTCGTGCTCGTCGCCGGCCAGGACCAGGGGAACAAGTTCGAGGCCCTCACCGGCGCCTCCGCGACGAGCACGAACGCCGGCGGCACGCTCACCGGCCCGTAGCCCTCGCCGCCCGTCCCCAATGTCGGCCGCCTTCCTCGACCTCCCCGAGCGCGCTGTCAAACCGCGTGAGCGCGGGCTCACTCACGTGATCGACCGCGGGCTGTCGCTCGCCGACGTCGACGGCATGATGGAGGTCGCCGGCGCGAGCGTCGACCTGGTCAAGCTCGGGTGGGGAACCGCGGTGGTCACCGGCAACCTCAAGGACAAGCTGCGGCTCTACGCCGACCACCAGGTCCCGGTGATGCTCGGCGGCACCCTCACCGAGGTCGCGGTCAAGCAGGGACGGGTCGACGGGCTGGTCGCCTGGCTGCGCGAGCTCGGGATCCGTCACGTGGAGGTCTCGGATGGGACCATCTCGCTCGAGCCCGCGGCCAAGCAGGAGCTGATCGCCCGCCTGGCCACCGAGTTCACCGTTCTCTCGGAGGTCGGCAGCAAGGACGCCGAGTTCATCATGCCCCCTTACACCTGGGTCGAGCTGATGCAGGGAGAGCTCGCCGCGGGGGCGTGGAAGGTGATCGCCGAGGCGCGCGAGTCCGGCAGCGCCGGCATCTACCGGGCCAACGGGGAGATCCGCTCCGGGCTGGTCACCGAGATCGCCCACAGCATCGACCCCGACCGGATCATCTTCGAGGCGCCCCGCAAGGAGCAGCAGGTGTGGCTGCTGCGACATTTCGGCCACGAGTGCAACCTCGGCAACATCGCCCCGCACGACGTCCTCTCGCTGGAGACGTTGCGCCTCGGGCTGCGTGCCGACACGGTCGCGTGAACACGCCCGCCCGCGCGGTCTTCGCGCTGCTCGTGCTCGCCTGCTTCCTGGCCTTCTTCATCAGCCAGCACCTCAAGCACACGCCGACCGTGCTGCAGTCCGTCCGCGAGACGCCGTACTTCGCCCCCGGTGTCCACGGCCACGAGCTCGAGCACATCTCCTTCAAGACCAAGGAGGCCGACCTGGTCACGGTCACTGTGCAGACCGCGGCCGGCGCCAATGTCGCGACGCTCGTCAACCGCACGCCGGTGCCGCGCTACCGGCAGTGTGAGGCGGTCTGGAACGGGCTGACCGGGCACGGACGGCTGGCGCCCGCGGGCACGTACACGCTGAGCTTCAGCTTCGTGCGCCAGGATCGCACGATCCCCTCGCCGGCCAGCTTCAAGCTGGAGGCCCGCGTCGCCTCGCCCCCGATCCCGCGTGGGCGCACGGCCCTGACCTGCATCGAGTGATGACGACCACGCTGGCCACCGTGCACGGGTTCGGGGAGGGCGTCGAGAAGGCGGGCCTCGTCCTCGTTGCGCTCATGACGGGGATCGTCGTCCTGGGGGCGGCCTCTCGGGTGGGTCCGCGCGCCCGCGCGCTGATGGCGCTGGCCGTGCTCGTCGTCACCCCGGTGCTGCTGACCGCCGACATCTGGAACAACCACCAGCTTCGCCATCTGCGCCACCACCCGGCCGAGGCGGCGGCGGCGATCGTCGTCGGCCTGGTCGTGCTCGTCGCCCTGGTCGTCCTGTTCATGCGCCGTCCGAACTGGCTGGCGCTGGTGGCGATTGCCGCGCTGCCGTTCCGACTTCCGATATCGACGGGAACCACCACGAGCAACCTCCTTATTCCCCTATACCTGGTCGTCGGGGCCGCCACCATCGCCGATGTGATCCCCCGGCTGCGCGACTCGGGCCCGCCGCCCGAGGAAGGGCCGCCGACGGGGCGCCTGGAGGCGCTGTTGATGGGGGCGGTGTTGGTCTATGCGCTGCAGTCGCTGTACTCCAGCGACTTCAGCAAGGGGCTGGAGAACGCCGTGTTCTTCTACATCCCGTTCGGCCTGCTCTTCGGGCTGTTGCGGCGCGTGCGCTGGGACCGCGAGCTGCTGCTGCGCTGCCTGGGGGTCGCGGTGGTGCTGGCGATCGTGTTCTGCGGGCTGGGCTTCATCGAGTACTCGACCAAGCACCTGCTGCTGAACCCGAAGGTGGTGCGCTCCAACGACTACGACAACTTCTTCCGGGTCAACTCGATGTTCTTCGACCCGAACATCTACGGCCGCTTCCTGGCGCTCGTGATGATCGCCGTGGCCGCCGCGGTGATGTGGACGGCCAACGAGCGCTGGGTGTGGATCGCCGGGGTGATCCTGCTGTGGCTGATGGGCGGGCTGATCACGAGCTTCTCGCAGTCGAGCATCGTCGCGCTGCTCGTCGGGCTGGCGATCATCGCCGCGGTGCGCTGGGACGTCTACCGGACGCTCGCGGTGTGCCTGGGGGTGATCGCGATCGGTGGCGTGGTGGTCGCCGCGGCACCCAAGCGCTTCCACATCGGCTCGAGCAGCACCGGCGCCAACAACGCCACCAGCGGTCGCTACGACCTGATCAAGAACGGCCTGAAGCTGTTCGGCGACCGGCCGCTGCAGGGCTTTGGCTCGGGCTCGTTCTCCAAGGAGTACATCGCCCACAACGACGCCAACGCCGAGCACGCGACGTCGGCCTCGCACACGATCCCGGTGACGATCGCCGCCGAGCAGGGGCTGATCGGCCTGGCCGTCTACGTGGCGCTGATCAGCGTGTGCCTACAGCGGCTGTGCGCGGGCGTCACGCGCGCCGGTCCGTGGCTGGTTCCGCGACTGGCGCTCGCGGCGTGCTTCACCGCGCTGCTCGTGCACACGATGGCCTATGCCGATTTCCTCGAGGACCCGATGACCTGGACGCTGCTCGGGCTCGGCACGGCGCTCGCCGCGATCCGCCCGACGGCCGCCGAGCCGTCGGCCGCGGCCGAGCCGTCGACCCCGGTGCCCGCCTAGCGCCAGCGCCGCTCGCGCGTGCTCGACTACCTCAAGCGGCTCGTCACCACCGGGGCCGCCTACCAAGCGGGCGACATCCTCTCCAAGGGGCTGGCGGTCCTCACGCTGCCCATCTACACGCGGCACGTGACCACCGCCGACTACGGCGCTGCCGCCAACCTGCTCGTCTTCGTCGTGCTCGTCTCGATCGTTCTGCGGCTCGGCGTCGGCGAGGCGTTCATCCGCTACTACTTCGACGACGACGACATCGAGCGTCGCCGCCGTCTGTCGCGGTCGGCCACCGGGGTGGTGGCCTGGATCACGAGCATCGCGTCGGTCGTCGGCGTGCTCGAGGCTCAGCCGCTGTCCAAGCTCGTGCTCGGGTACCACGACGCGACGCTGTTCTCGCTCGCGGTGCTGGGCCTGTGGTCGTTCACCAACCTGGAGATGGTCTACGCGCAGCTGCGCGTAGACGCGCGCGCGGCCACCTACATGAAGGCGTCGATCGCCAACGTGGTGCTCACGGTGGGCGCGACGGTCCCGCTGGTGCTCTTCGGCCACCTGCAGGCCCGCGGGCTGCTGCTCGGCAACTTCGGCGCCTCGGGCGTGATCGTCGTCGGGCTGTGGTGGGCGCTGCGCGACCGCGTCGGCTGGCGCTTTCGCTGGGCGACGGTGCGCTCGATGCTGCGGTTCGGTCTGCCCACCGTGCCGGCCGACGCCAGCGTCTACGGCCTGCAGGTCGCCGACCGCGTCTACCTGTTCCGCGTGGTCAGCCACGGCGCGGCCGGCCTGTACGGGGTGGCGGTCCAGCTCGCCACGATCGTGTTCGTCGCCGTGCGCGGCTTTCAGTACGCCTGGCCGCCGCTGGCCTACTCGATCACCGACGACGACGAGGCCGCGCGGCTGTACTCGCTCGTCACCACCTACTACGCGGTCGCCACCGGGGTGGTCGTCGTCGCGGTGGCGGTGCTGAGCCGCTGGATCGTGCGGCTGCTCTCCGGGCCGCAGTACTACCACGCCTACCGTGCGCTGCCGTGGCTCGCGCTCGGCTGGGCGCTGTATGGGCTGCTGCTCGTGTTCGTGGTGATCTCCGGGCGCGCGCGGCGCACCTCGCGCAACTTCCCCGCGGCCCTTGCCGGGCTCGTGGCCAACGTGGTGCTGCTGGTCACGCTCGTGCCGCGCGGGGGGGCGAACCTCGGCATCGCCGGCGCGGGGATCGCGCTGTGCGGGGCCTACCTGGTCAACCTCGGCTTCATGTACTGGCTCACGCGGGACATCTTCCGAGTGGGGTTCGAGTGGAGCCGGCTCGCCCGGATCGTGGCCGTGCTCGGCGGCGTGGCGGTCAGCGGCTCGCTGCTCCTGCCCACCCACGGGATCGGCGGCCTGGCGCTACGGGTGCTGTGGCTCGGCCTCATGCCGATCGGGCTGTGGGTCACGCGGGTGCCCCACGAGCACGAGATCGCCACCGCGCGCCGCCTGGCCGTCGCGGGGCTGCAGCGGGCGCGCGAGATGCGCCGGCCGCCGCTGCCACCCCCCGAGGAGCCGATGGAGTAGGGCCTTCAGGGCAGGTCGAGGAGCCGGCGCAGCGTGCGGGCGAGCTCGTCGGGCTGCTCGACGAGCGTGCGCCAGGTGATGCGCAGGTGGCGTTGGCTGGCCGCGGTGAGGGCGTTGCTCCTGATCCGGTCGGCCTCGAACCCGTGCTCGTGGTAGCGGCGGCCGTCCAGCTCGACCACCAGTTGCGCGGCGCGCCAGTAGACGTCGACCTCGAAGCCGGCGACGTGGACGTTGACCTCGGGGACCGGGAGGCCGTACCGGCGGCAGAAGGCGAGGAAGCGCTGCTCGAAGACCGATCGCATCGGGTTGCGGTGGGGGTCGACGATCTCGCGCAGCTTGGCGGCGCCGGGGCGGCCCGCGGCGCGGCGGAGCAGCTCCTCGGCGTCGAGCAGGTCCTTCAGGCGCAGCGCGTCGATGATCCGTTGCAGCCGCTCCGGCTCGTAGGTCGGCGCGACCTCGAGCACGGCGCGCCAGGCGCGCACGACGGGGATGCCGCGGTACACGATGACGTCCGCGGGCCCGAGCGTCCGGCAGCGCCGCGCCCGGAGCGTGTCGTGCCTGTGCTCGCCGGGGGCGACGATCTCCGGGACGCCCGGCCAGTAGCCGAGCACCTCGTACAGCGCGAGCGCTGAGTTGCCGCACAGCGCGCCGCCGGGATGGCACGCGAGCGTGGCGGCTCGCGCCAGCGGGAGCGGCCCGGCGGCCGGCCAGCCGACCCAGTAGGTCCCCGGGTAGGGCGTCGCGTGCCAGCGACCAGCCGCGAGGCGCCGACGGATCGTGGCGTCGTACACCTTGAGTTCAACGAGCTGGAAGCGTGCAACGAGGCCGTACTGCTCGGCAGCGAGCGTCCAGACCTCCCGCATCTCCCTGTGCACCCGGCGTCGAGCCATGCACGGGAGCATCCTCAGCGCTTGGGACGGAATCTGTTTCGGGCTGGCGCGTCCTGGATTTTGTGCGCGGGGCGTGTGTTTTCAGGACGCGCCGGCGGCGCGCGCGATCGGCGGCGAGCCGCGTCCTGGATTTTGTGCGCGGGGCGCATGTTTTCTAGGACGCGCCGCCCCCGGCCGGGCGCCGGGGTGCTCGTGGCAGCAGCCGCGCGCGGCTACCCGGGTCCCCCCGGCGCCGGCGGCGCATGCGATCGTCGGCGCGACGCGCCCCGATTTTGCGCGCGGGCGTGTGCTTTTCAGGATGCGCCGCCCGGAACCCCGCCGGGGCGCCCGGTTGCTCGTGGCGGCAGCGGCGCGCGGCGACCCGGGCCCCCGGCGCGACGCGTCCTGGATTTTGTGCGCCGGGCGCATGTGTTCCCGGACGCGCCGCCCCGCAAGCCCCGGCGCGCCGCCCCACAAGCCCCGGCCGTCGCCGGCGGCGCCCCCGCACGCCCCTCCTCGCCGCACCTCGGACCCCGGTACCGTGGTCGGCATGCCGCAGCGGCGCAGGATCGCATCGGCGCACCCACCCGTGGGCTTCGCGACGCGATTCGATCACGACCGGCGGGTCGGGACACGCGCGCGCGAGCTGGTGCGGGAGCTGCAGGCGGGGTTCAAACGCAACGACCTGCTGACCTACTCGAGCGCGATCTCGTTTCAGATCCTGACCGCGATCATTCCCTTCCTGCTGTTCGTGCTCGCCGTCGCCGGGCTCGTCCACCTGCAGGGCGTCTGGCAGAACCACCTCGAGCCGCAGATCCGCTCACACGTGTCCACCGCGGTGTTCCAGGTGATCTCCACCGCGGTCACCAACGTGTTCGCCAGTCGCCGCGTGTTCTGGGTCACGTTCGGCGGCGCGCTGGCCCTCTGGCAGGTCTCCGGCGCGGTGCGCGCCGTCATGGGCGCGCTCGCCGGCATCTACGGCGCGACGAGCGAGCGCTCGTTCCTGAGGCGCTACCTGGTGTCGTTCACGCTGTCGATCGTGGTCGGCGCCTGCCTGATCGGGGCCACCGTGTGCGTGCTGCTCGCCCCGTTCATCGAGATGAAGCACCCGGGTGCGCTCTGGGAGGTGTTCGCGTTCCTCGTGCGCTGGGTCCCGACGCTGGGTCTGCTGCTGCTCAGCGTCGGCCTGCTCGTCCGCTACGCCCCGGCCCGCGAGCAGCCGTTGCCATGGGTGAGCTTCGGCGCGGGCATCGTGGTGAGCTCGTGGATCGTGGTGTCGCTCGGCTTCTACGTCTATCTGACCGACGTCGCGTCGTACAGCTCGGTGTTCGGGAGCCTGGCCTCGGTGATCGTGCTGATGGGATACCTGTACATGTCGACCACGGCGTTCCTGTTCGGCACGCAGCTCGACGCGATCGTCCGCACGCAGGCCGCCGGCGCCGCCTCGGGCAGCGAGACCGCGCCCGTCAGACCAGGACGATGATCACCTGCACGTGGTGGGGGCCGTCGATCAGCCACTCGCTGAGCGGCTTGCGCTTGTCGTAGGAATCGTCGTGGTACCCGGCCGGATAGCGCGGCGAGCGCGAGGGCGTATGCGCCCACAGCCGGGCGATCGACAGCGCCGTCTTGCAGCTGGGCGTACTGACGCCCTTCGGCCGGTAGAGCTGGACCGCCCGCGAGACCGGATGTCCGAGCGCCGCTGAGGGCACCGCCACGTTCCCGCAGTCGTGGATCAGGTTGGGCACCCCCGCCTGCGCCTGGGCGCCCGCGACGGACCCCAGCAGCGCCGCGCCGGCGGCGAGGAACCCCACGATCCCCCGACGGCCGACCATCAACACAATCATACGCCCCGCGACGCGTTCCAGCGCTCGGCGGCCTCACGGATCCCCTCGCCGCGCCCGGGCCGCAGCGAGGCCACCGCGTGCCGCCAGTAGCGCCGCGCATCGTGTCCCGGCAGCGCGAGCGCGAGGAGCGCCCGGGCGCCGTACGCCCATGCGCTCAACACCCGCACGAAGAGCGCGGCGAGCGCGCCGTGGTGCTTGTGCATGTACAGGTCGCGATTGCGCGCCATCTCGACGATCCGCCGCTCGGGGACCGACCCGGTCGAGAGCTGCTCGTGGTGGATCGCCCGCGCCGAAGGCACCCACAGCATGTGCCACCCCGCGTCGCGCAGCCGCCGCTGGAAGTCGACCTCGTCGGAGTAGACGAAGAAGGCCGGGTCCATCCAGTCGATCGCCGCCGCCGCCTCGCGCCGCACGAGCATCGCCGCCGACTGACACCAGTCGACCTCGCGGGTCGCCGAGCCGCGGCTCTGCACCGCGACCCGCGCGAGCCCGACCGCAGCCAGCAGCGCCGCGCCGACGCCAGGAAAGCGCCACGCCGAGGCCTGTCCACGCCCGTCGGGTCGCAGCAGCGCCGCGCCGGCGCAGGCGGCGCGCGCGTCGCCATCGAGCGCGCCCCACAGCGCCAGCGTGGCGCCCGGCTGCAGCTCGGAGTCCTCGTTGAGCAGCAGCGAGAAGCGCCCGCGCGTGCGGCGCAGCAACTCGGAGTCGTTGAGTGCCTTGGCCGTGCGGCGCTCGAGGGCGATCACCTCGGCGCCGACCGGGTGCGCCCGCGCCGCCTCGGCCGAGCCGTCGAGCGACGCGTTGTCGAGCACGAGCACGGCGGTCTCGAACGGCAGCGACTCGCGCTCGCGCGCGATCGCGTCCAGCCCGCGCATCAACAGCTCGCGCTGGCCGGTGTTGACCACGCAGTAGGTGACCTCGGGAGTCGGCGCCACGCCTCCTATTGTCTCCTGCGCCCGTGCGCGTCCACGTCGTCGACCCCTCCGCCTACACCCCGCCCTACGACCACGCCCTGTGCCAGGCCCTGGCGAGCGCCGGGGCGCAGGTCGAGCTGATCACCAGCCGCTTCAGCTATGGCACCGTCCCCGCCGCCGAGAACTACGACCGCCGCGAGTCCTTCTACCGCCTCGGACACGCCGGCCCCCAGAGCGCCGCTCCGCGCCCGGCCTGGCAGCGCGCGCTCAAGCTCGCCGAGCACGTCCCCGAGATGGTCGCCTACGGTCGCCGGGCGCAGCGCGCCGATGTCGTGCACCTGCAGTGGTTGACCGTCCAGCCCCTCGACGTGCACCTGCTGCCGCGCGGCGGCCCGCCGCTCGTGCTCACCGCCCACGACGTCCTGCCGCGCGAGCCTCGCCCCGGCCAGCTCAGGGCCCAGCGCGCCCTGTACGAGCGCGTCGACGCCGTCGTCGTGCACTCCGAGCACGGCCGGCGCCGGCTGATCGAGGAGCTCAAACTCGATCCGGCGCGCATCACCCAGATCCCGCACGGCGTCCTGAGACCGTGGGAGGACCACGTCGAGCTGGACTCCGGGCAGCGCGGCCAGCGGCGCGGGCTGCCGCGCGAGCTGGCCACGCTCCAGGGCCCGGTCATCCTCTTCCTGGGCCTGCTGCGCCCCTACAAGGGCCTCGACGTGCTGCTGCGCGCCTGGCAGGGCATCGAGGGCGCCGAGCTGTGGATCGTCGGGATGCCGCGCATGGACACCACGGCGCTGAAGGCGAGCGCGCCTCCCGGCGTCCGCTTCATCGAGCGCTTCCTCACCGACGGCGAGCTGTGGCCGTTCCTCGATCGCGCCTACCTGACCGTGCTCCCCTACCGCGAGATCGACCAGTCCGGGGTGCTCTTCA
Source organism: Solirubrobacteraceae bacterium (assembly GCA_036266975.1). Classification (GTDB taxonomy): domain Bacteria; phylum Actinomycetota; class Thermoleophilia; order Solirubrobacterales; family Solirubrobacteraceae; genus DATAWZ01. The sequence goes on along the minus strand of DATAWZ010000218.1, from coordinate 16,047 downwards.
CCGCGCTGGGCGCCGGCGTGCCGTCGGTGCTCAGCGACGTCGGCGGCTTTCCCGAGGTCGCCGCCACCGGCGCGGCAACCCTCTTCCCGGCCGGCGACGCCGACGCGCTGCGCGCCGCGCTCGAGCGCCTGCTCGACGACCCCGAAGCGCGCGCGACGATGGCCGCCGCCGCACGGCGCGCCGCCGAGACCGACTACGCCTGGCCCGGCATCGCGGCGCGCACGCTCGACCTCTACCGAACGCTGGGCGCGCGATGAGAAGGACGATCTTCTGGGGCGCCGCGGGGCTGCTCCTCTGGACGCAGGCCGGCTACCCGGCGGCGATCGCGCTCGCCGACCGCCGCCGTGCGCGGCGCGCCCGCCGCGCCGGAGCGGAACCGCCACAGCCCCTGCCGCTGGAGCCGGTGTCGCTGATCATCGCCGCCCACGACGAGCAGGAGGTGATCGCCACCAAGGTCGCCGACGCCCGCGCCCAGGACATCGCCTGCGAGGTGATCGTCGCCTGCGACGGCTGCGGGGACGCGACGGCGCAGCGCGCGAGAGAGGCGGGTGCGGACCTCGTGCTCGAGCTGCCGCGCGGCGGCAAGATCCGAGCCCAGGACGCGGCGGTAACCGGGGCACGCGGCGCGGTCGTCGCCTTCTCGGACGCCAACACGCGCTGGGAGCCCGACGCGCTGCGCGCGCTGGCGACCGCGCTGGCCCAGCCCGGCGTCGGCTACGCCTGCGGGCGCGTGCACCTGGAGAATCCCGACGGGGGCACCAACCAGGAGGGCCTGTACTGGCGCTTTGAGACCTGGCTGCGCGGCGCCGAGGCGCGGCTGTCGTCGATCACCGCCGGCACCGGGGCGATCTACGCGACCCGTCGCGAGGCCTATCTCGTCGTCGACCCGGTGATGGGCCACGACCTGAGCCTGCCCTTCAACCTGGTCAAGCGCGGCTGGCGCGCGGTCGAGACGCCGGCCGCCAACGCGACCGAGAAGATGGTGCCCTCGATCGAGGGCGAGTTCGCGCGCAAGCGGCGGATGATGAGCCACACCTGGCCGATCGTCATCCGCGGCGGCCTGCTCGACCTGCGCGGCTTCACGCCGGCCTACGCGCTGATGATCATCTCCCACCGCTGGCTGCGCTACGCCTCGCCGTTTCTGCACCTCGCGCTCCTCGGCGCGGGCGCCACGCTCGCTGGCCGCAGCCGGATGCACCGGCTCGCGCTCGCCGGCCAGGGCGTGATCGTCGTCGCCGCGCTCGGCCCGTGGAACGCTCGGCCGGCGCTGCTCGCCCGCTACTACGTCCTGACCACGGCCTCGATCGCCGCCGGGCTCTACGACTGGCTCGCGCATGGCACCCAGGCGGCGTGGGAGGTCGCCGAGGGGACGCGCTGAGGGTCAGCGACCCGGGCCGGGGGCAGCCGACGGCCGACCCCGGCCAAGGAGGCGAACCAGATGAGCCCCGCGAGGACTGGCTCTGGCCGCCGGGCTCGCCGTGGGCGGTGGACTTGCCGCCGCGAGCCCGGCCTCCGCGCACAGCACGACCCGCCTCGGCGGCGACTGCCCGGCCGAGCCGAGCGTGACGATGGCCACCAATGACGTCGGCCAGGTGAGCGTGCACGCGACCGGCAGCTGCGGCGATCCGACTCAGGCCGCGGTCGAGTGGCACACCGGGCTTCCGATACGAGATCGGCGGCCATTGGACGCTGATCGCCTGCAACAACGAGGTGGTCTCGAACCCGATCTGAGGCCTGGTAGGTTCGCGGGCCGTGACTCGGCCCGCGAATCGCTCCGAGGCCTTGCGCCGGGCCGTCGACGTGCTCGTCGCGGCGACCGTGCTTGCCCTCACCAGCCCGATCCTCGCGGCGGCGATCCTCGCCATCCGGCTCGAGAGCGCGGGCGGCGCCTTCTACCGCCAGCGCCGGATCGGCAAGGACGGCCATCCGTTCGAGGTCATCAAGCTGCGCACGATGGTGCGGGGCGCCGAGCACATCGGCGCGGGCCTGGCCATCGCCGAGGGCGACTCGCGCATCACCCGCGTGGGCGCGCTGCTGCGGCGCACCTCGATCGACGAGCTGCCCAATCTGGTCAACGTCCTGCGCGGCGAGATGGCGCTGGTGGGGCCGCGCCCGACGCTCCCGCACCAGGTCGAGCAGTACACCGAGCGCCAGCGCGGGCGCTTGGCCGTCCGGCCCGGGATCACCGGCTGGGCGCAGGTCAACGGCCGCGCCGCCCTGCCGTGGTCGGAGCGGATCGAGCTCGACCTCTGGTACATCGAGCATCGCTCGCTGGCACTGGATGTGCGCATCCTCGCGCGCACCGCGCTCGTCCTGTTCGGCGGCGATGGGCTGTACAAGGGCGCGTCGGGTGGGTGGAGCGATCCGGGGGAGGGGGTTGAAAAGTGAAGGGCATCGTCCTCACCGGGGTCGGGAAGCGCTACGACATCGTCTCCTGCTTTGCGGCGCTGACCCATACCGTCGCCGCCGACCCCAACCCGCTCGCGCCGGCGCAGTACGCGGCGCACGTGCGCGTGGCGGTGCCGATGATCGACGACCCGCAGTACGTCCCGACGCTCGCCGCGCTGTGCGCCGAGCACGGGGTGGGCGCGGTCGTCCCGCTCACCGACCTCGACCTCGAGGTGCTCGCCCGCGCCCGCGAGCAGGGGACGCTGCCCGGGCTGCTGCCCTCCTCGGCGGTGGCGCGTGCGACGTTCGACAAGTTCCAGACGCACGAGTTGCTCTGCTCGCTCGGACTGCCCTCGCCGCCCACGGTGCTGCCCGGCGAGCCGGTCAGCCGCTACCCGGTGATGGTCAAGCCGCGGCGGGGGTCCGGGGCGCGCTCGATCCACTTCGCGCGCGACGCGCGCGACGCCGAGTTCTTCATCGACTACGTCCAGGAGCCGGTGACGGTGCAGTGGGCGATGGGCGGCCCGGAGTTCTCGATGGACGGCCTGGGCGATCCGGACGGGCGCTGCCTGAACGTGATCCCGCGCACGATGATCGAGTCGCGCGGGGGCGAGTCGATCAAGGGGACGGTCATCCACGACGAGGAGCTGATCGAGCTCGGCCGCTCGGTCATGGAAGCGCTGAAGGTGAGCGGCCCGTGCACGATCCAGGCCTTCCGCGACCCCGAGATCGGCCTGGGGATCACCGACGTCAACACCCGCTTCGGCGGCGCCTTTCCGGGCCCGGCCTACGCCGCGCTCGCTGGGCGCAGCTACCCCGAGTTGATGGTGCGCATGGCCGGCGGCGAGCGCATCGAGCCGCACGTCGGCGAGTTCCGCGCCGGCCACACGTTCACCCGGTACTACTGGCAGCTCGAGCTCGACGAGCGCCTCCAGCCGACCGGCCGCGACATCGTCGATCCTCCCGGACCGCCCGCGCCGCGCTGAACCTCCCCACAGGTAAAGGCGCAACCCTGGGGCGCGTGAGCCGTCATCGCGACGGGTAGCCCGCGCCCGATGCAAGAATTGCAGCAAACGTGAACCCGATCGTCGCAAACCCGCCCGCGCCGCCAGAGCCCGACGCGCCAGCGGAGCAGCCCGCGCCCACCCCCGAGCGCCGCTGCGCCAGCTGCGGCGCGTCGCTGGACGGCGCCCAGGAATGGTGCCTGGAATGTGGCGCCGGGATGCCCGGCGCGCTCGTCGGCCGGCCCGCGTGGCGCTCGACTGCGGCGATCATCGGCGCCGCCGTCGTGCTTGCCGCCGGCGCGGTCGCCGCCAGCTACGCCGCGCTCTCCTCGGACTCCAACCGCGATGCCTCCCAGCCGGTCACCACGGTGACGGCGACCGCGACGGCGCCCCCGGCGCCGGCCGCCGCCGCGACTCCGCCGCCGGCGGCGACGACGACGACCCCCCCGCCGGTGACCACCACGCCGCCGAAGATCAGCACCACCCCGCCGCCGGCGACGGCCACGACCACCCCGGCGGCGGCGACCACGACCCCGACGCCCGCGAGCACGCCGGCGACCACGACGCCGGCAAACACCACCCCGACGACGACGACGACCTCGACGAGCACCACGACGACGAGCTCGACGAGCACGCCGCCCCCCTCGCCGGTGATCACTCCCGGTCAGAAGATCCTGCTCGACCCCGACGCCGCCAGCAGCTACAACCCCTACGGCGTCAACGTCACCTTCGGCGACCCGGCGAGCGCGATCGACGGCGATCAGACCACCGCGTGGACCGCGGGCGTCGACCCGGCCACCGCGCCGCACATGGACGTCGGGCTCGACATCAACCTGCGCGCGCCGCAGACGATCTCCAAGGTCGACATCTCGACTTCGACCCCCGGGATGATCGTCCAGGTCTACGGGACGAGCGAGAGCGCCGACCCGCCGTCGATCACCGACCCGGGCTGGATCCATCTCGCCGACTCGACGCTCAAGGCGCACACCAAGGTCACGCTGAGCCGCGCCGGCGTGAAGTTCCGGCACGTGATGGTGTGGATCGTCCAGGCGCCGCCGACCCCGGCGGGCGGCACGGCGCCGACGTCCGTCGCCATCGACGAGCTCAGCGTGATCAGCTGATCGCGGCGTCGCCCGCGGCGACGTGACCGAGCTGTGGCGTCGCGTTGACGCGCGCGGCGCTCGCGGCGTAGGCTGAGCCGGACCGCATGCACGCGATCAGCCCGCTGGCTCCCGCCGATATGTCCTTACCGCCGCCGGCGCCGCCGGCGAGCGGCGACGTTCTCGTGCTCGCCGACACGCGCACCGGAGTCGAGCGCGACCTCGTCGCCCGCTGGGTCGCCGAGCAGCGCCCCGTCGCCGAGGTCATCCACCGGGGCGACCGCCGCCTGCCCGCGCGCCTGGCCGAGGAGCGCGACGTGCTGATCGTCCCGGTGCGCGTGACCTGGCTGCCGCGCGAGGTCGACGGCGACCGGCGCATGCGGGTCGGCGACCTGCTTGCGCTCACCAACCCGCGCCGCCCGGCGGCCTACCAGCAGCGGCGGATCGCCGCCCGCGAGCCCGATCGGGTGCGCGTCACCGACGGCGAGCCCGCGCTCGCCTCGGCGCTGCGCCTGCGCTTTCGCACCGAGACCGCGGGGGGCGACGCGAGCGCCTTCGCGCAGTTCGTCGCCCGTCAGGCCACGCTCGCCTGCGAGCGCGCCGAGCGCGCCATCATCGGCGACCGCTACAAGGTGCCGCGACTGGTCGCCGAGCAGATCACCGCCTCGGCGCGATTCCAGGAGCACGTTCATGAGCTCGCCGAGGAGCTCGATCGGCCCTTCGACGAGGTGCTCGCCTACGCCGAGCAGTGCCTGCAGGAGGTCGCCGCCGTCCAGAGCCCGCTGGCCATCGACCTGTTCAACGTGCTCATGGGCCCGATGCACCGCCGGGCCTGGACGGTCCACGTCGACCACGAGAGCCTCGAGCGCCTGCACGACCTCGGCCGGCGGCACGCGCTGATCTTCCTGCCCTCGCACCGCTCCTACGTCGACCCGCTCGTGCTCGCCGACGTCCTCTCCCAGCACGACTTCCCGCGCAACCACCTGCTCGGCGGGGACAACCTGAACTTCTGGCCGCTCGGCGGGCTGGGCAAGCGCTCCGGCGTGATCTTCATCCGGCGCAGCTTCGGCGACGACGAGGTCTACAAGCTCGCCGTGCGCGAGTACCTCGGCCACCTGGTCAGCAAGCGCTTCAACATCGAGTGGTACATCGAGGGCGGGCGTACCCGCACCGGCAAGCTGCGCCCGCCGCGCTTCGGCCTGCTGCGCTACATCGTGCGCGCGATCGAGGAGCAACGGGCCGACGACGTGATGCTGGTGCCGGTCTCGATCGTCTACGACCACCTGCACGAGGTCGGCGCGATGGCCGCCGAGCAGACCGGCGCGGCCAAGCAGGGCGAGGGGCTGCGCTGGCTCGCCGACTACGTGCGCGCGCAGCGCGAGAACGCGGGCAACGCGCGCGTGAGCTTCGGCGAGGCCTTCTCGCTGCGCACGGCGCTCGACGAGGCCGGCGAGGGCAGCGCCCAGCTCGAGAAGGTCGCCTTCCGCATCTGCGAGGGGATCAACCGCGCGACCCCGGTGACCGCGCCCTCGCTGCTGACCTTCGCGCTGCTCGGCGTGCGCGACCGCGCGTTGACCCTCGATCAGGTCGCGCGCGTCACCGCGCCGCTGCTCGAGCACGTGCGCCGGCGCGGCCTGCCCGGCGACGTCTCGGTGCTCGAGCAGCCCGAGGGGCTGCGCGCCGGCCTGGACGAGCTCGTGCGCGCCGGCGTGGCGAGCGCGTTCACGGGCGGGCCCGAGCCGGTCTGGTACATCGACCAGGACCACCACGCGGTCGCCGCGTTCTCGCGCAACGGCGCGCTGCACCACGTCATGAACCGCGCGATCGTCGAGCTCGTGCTCGTGCGGCTGGCCAGCGAGCCGATCGAGGGCGACCTGCTCGAGGCGGCCAGCGAGAACGCGCTGGCGTTGCGCGACCTGCTCAAGTTCGAGTTCTTCTTCGCCGCCAAGCGGCGCTTCCTGCACGAGCTCGAGCGCGAGCTGGAGCTGCTCGCTCCGGACTGGCGCGGGCGGGTGCAGGGCCGCGGGGACGTGGCCGCGCTGCTCTCGGGGTCGCGCACCCTGGTCGCCCACCGCGCGCTGCGCTCGTTCCTGGACGCCCAGCTGGTGGTCGCGCGCTGCCTGGTGGCCCATGACCCGCGCGAGGCGATCGACCGGAGCGCGTTCGTGGCCGAGTGCCTGGGTACCGGCCGACAGATGTTGCTGCAGGGCGAGCTGCACGGGGCCGAATCGGTCTCCAGCGAGCTGTTCAGCGGCGCGCTCGCGCTCGCCGCGAACCGCGACCTCATCGACCCCGGTCGGGACGAGGTCCGGGTCGCCCGCGAGGCCTTCCTGGCTGAGGTCCAGGAGGTACTCGGTCGACTGGTGCGCATCGGGGAGCTCGATGCCGCCCTACTCGAGGAGGTGCTCGTTGCCGGTGGCTGAGCGATCGGTTGATGATTTCGTGCGTGACGTCTACGCCGCGCCACGCGGCCCCCGCATCGGTGCGTTCATCGATTACGACGGAACGCTGATCGAGGGGTACTCGGTGGTCGAGTTCTACCGGCGCCGGCTGCGCGGGCTGGAGATCGGCCCGGTCGAGCTCGCCCGCACGGTGCTCGCCGCGGTGCGCGGCATCGACGGGGAGGAGGAGTTCGGCGCGCTGCTGGAGCTCTCGCTGCAGTCCTGGGTCGGGCGCAGGGAAGAAGACCTCATGGCCCTCGGCGACAAGCTGTTCAAGCACGCGATCGCCGGGAAGCTGCACACCGAGATGTGGCGCGTCGCCGAGGCCCACAAGGCGATGGGCCACACGATCGTCGTGGCCTCCTCGGCGACCCGCTTCCAGGTCGAGCCGATGGCGCGCGCCCTGGAGGCGTCCCACGTCATCTGCAGTGAGATCGAGGTCGAGGACGGCGTCATCACCGGCCGGACCGCGGGCCCCCCGCCCTGGGGCGCGGGCAAGGCGCGGGCGGTGCTCGAGCTCGCCGAGCGCGAGATGATCGACCTGCCGAGCTCGTTCGCCTACTCCAACGGCGAGGAGGACGTGCCGTTCCTGGAGTGCGCCGGCCACGCGGTCGCCGTCTCGCCCCAGTCCGGCCTGGAGGCGGAGGCGCAGCGGCGCGGCTGGCCGGTCATGCACTGCCGCTCGCGCGGATCGGGGCCGATGGACGTCGCGCGCACGTTCGGCTTCTACGGTGGCTTCGCCGCGAGCCTCGGGCTCGGGATCGGCGTAGGGCTGCTCAACCGCTCCAAGCGCCAGATGCTCGACATGACGATCGGCACCGGCACCGACCTCGGCCTGGCGCTCGCCGGGATCGACGTGAAGATCGTCGAGGGCCACGAGCACCTGTGGTCGGCTCGCCCGTGCGTGTTCGTCTTCAACCACCGCAGCAAGCTCGACGCGGTCGTGATGATGAACCTCGCGCGCGGCGGCTTCACCGGCGTGGCCAAGAAGGAGGCGCGTTCCATCCCGGGCTTCGGCCAGCTGTTCTGGTTCGCCGGTGTGGCGTTCGTCGATCGGGGCAACACCGGCCAGGCCAAGCGCGCGCTGGAGCCGGCGGTCAAGAAGGTGCGCGATGAGGGGCTCTCGCTGGTCATCGCCCCCGAGGGGACGCGCTCGACCACGCCGCGCCTGGGGCGCTTCAAGAAGGGCGCCTTCCACATCGCCATGCAGGCCGAGGTGCCGATGGTGCCCGTCGTGATGCGCAATGCCGACGAGCTGCAGTGGCGCGGCGGCCAGGCGATGCACGCCGGCTCGGTGGAGGTGGTCATCCTGCCGCCGGTCGACACGAGCGAGTGGACGCCGGAGACCATCGGCGAGCACGTCCAGCACGTGCGCGACATGTTCGTGCACACGCTGGAGAACTGGCCGGGGGCGCCGACCCCGCCGCCGGTGCGCCGCCCGCGCACCACGCGCCGCCCGCGCACGGCCGCGGCCAACGGCCGCGGCCACGGCGGCGCCGGACGCGGGCGCGCTGCCGCCGAGGCGCAGGACATCGAGGTCGACGGCGAGGGGACCTCATGACCCGCGCGGTGCAGGTCACCGTGCTCGGTGGCGGGTCGTGGGGGACGACCGTGGCCGCGCTCGCCGCCGGCAACGCCACCACCACGCTGTGGGCGCGGGACGCGGACGTCGCGCGCGAGATCGACGAGCAGCACACCAACGCCCGCTTCCTGGGCGAGGAGCGCGTGCTGCCCCAGACCCTGCGCGCGACCGGCGACGTGGTCGAGGCGGCCTCGGGCGCGGACGTGCTCGTGGTCGGAGTGCCGTCGGTCGCGGTGCGCGAGGTGCTGCGCCAGGCCGCTCCGCACGTGCGCCCGTGGATCCCCGTGCTCTCGCTGGTCAAGGGCCTTGAGCCCGATACGCGCAAGCGGATCTCCGAGGTCATCATCTCCGAGCTGCCCGGGCACCCGGTCGGCGTGCTCGCCGGTCCCAACCTGGCCCGCGAGGTGCTCGACGGCTTCGCCGCGGCCACCGTCATCGCCACCCCGGACGACGCCGTGGGGCGGGCGCTCCAGCCGCTGTTCGCGGGTCCCCGCTTTCGCGTCTACCGCAACCAGGACGTGCTCGGCTCCGAGCTGGGCGGCGTGCTCAAGAACGTCATCGCGATCGCGGTCGGGATGGCCGAGGGCCTCGGCGTGGGCGACAACACCCGCGCGATGGTGATCGCTCGCGGGCTGGCCGAGATGACGCGCCTGGGCGAGGCGATGGGCGCCGACCCGCGCACGTTCGCCGGGCTCACCGGCCTGGGCGACCTGATGGCGACCTGCATGAGCCCGCTCTCGCGCAACCGGCGGGTCGGCGAGGAGCTCGCCCGCGGCCGCACGCTCGAGCAGATCGCGTCCGACATGAACCAGGTGGCCGAGGGCGTCAAGACCGCCCGCACGGTGATGGAGCTCGCCGACCAGCACGGGGTGGTGATGCCGATCGCCGCCGAGGTCGACGCCGTCGTCAACGAGGGGCGTCACCCGGCCGACGCCTATCGCGGCCTGCAGCGGATGGCGGCCGGCAGCGAACACCACGCGGTGGCGTGATGACCGAGACCGAGATCCCGCCGCCGATCGTCACCTCCGCGCCGCGCAGCGGCTCGCTCGACGCCCCGCTGGAGTGGGGCTCGGCGAGCGAGATGAACGCGCTCGAGGCGCTGATGTGGCGCGCGGAGGGCGACCCGCGGCTGCGCTCGACGATCTCCGCCCTCTACCAGCTGGACTGCCTTCCCGACTGGGATCGCTTCCTCGCCGCGCACGACTGGGCCACCCGCGTGGTGCCCCGCTTCCGCCAGCGCGTGGTCGAGCCGCTGCTCGGCCTGGGCCTGCCCTGCTGGGCGGTCGACGCCGACTTCGACCTGCACTACCACGTGCGCCGCGCGCGGCTGCCCGAGCCTGGCGGCTGGCGGGAGCTGCTCTCCGCCTGCGAGCAGATCGCGATGACCCCGTTCGACCGCGCCCGCTCGCCCTGGGAGGCCTACCTGTTCGAGGGGCTGCCCGACGGTCGCAGCGGCTACCTGCTGAAGATGCACCACTCCACGATGGACGGGATGGGCGCGATGCAGCTGTTCGGCCAGCTGCACTCCCGCCAGCGCGAGCACAGCGCGAACAAGCCCCAACCGCCCGCGCCGCCGCCCGACGAGGTGAGCTCGGCGGACATCCTGCGCCGCCAGCTCGCGCGCGATGCGCGCCTGGGGGCCGGGCACCTGCGCTCGACCGCCGCGCGCGGCCTGCGCGCGCTCGCACGCCCGGACGCCAGCGTGCGCGACGCGGTGCGCTTCGGCGGCTCGCTTCGGCGGGTGCTCGCCGATCCCGACGCCGAGGGCTCTCCGCTGCTGCGCGGGCGCAGCATGTCGTGGCGCTTCTCGGCGCTCGACGTCGCCTTCGCTGATCTGCGCGGCGCCTCCAAGGCGGCGGACGCAACGCTCAACGACGCCTTCCTGGCCGCGGTGCTCGGCGGCTTCCGCCGCTACCACGAGGAGCTCGGCGTCACGATCGACGCGATCCCGATGGCGGTGCCGATCTCGGTGCGGCGCGAGAGCGACGCCGAGGGCGGCAACCGCTTCGCCGGGGCGCGGATCGCCGGACCGGCCGGCATCGTCGACCCGGTCGAGCGCATGGCGGCGGTCGGCAACCTGGTGCGCTCCGCGCGCGATGAGCCGGCGGTCGACGGCCTGGCGTTGGTGGCTCCCGCGCTCGCGCGCATGCCCGCGGCGCTGATCTCCCAGCTCGCCGGCAACATCACCAAGGCCAACGACCTGCAGGCGAGCAACATCCCCGGGATCCGCCACGAGGTCTACATCGCCGGCGGCAAGATCGAGCGCTTCTACGGGTTCGGCCCGCTGCCCGGCTGCGCGGTGATGATGGCGCTGATCTCGCACGGGGACACGTGCTGCGTGTCGGTCAACAGCGACCCCGCGGCGGTGACCGACGGCGAGCGCTTCGACCGCTGCCTGCGCGAGGGGTTCGAGGAGGTCCTCGCGCTCGTTCCGGACGCCTCGGCGCCGGTGCTGCGCGTCTGAGTCCCGCTCAGGCGCGTTGGAGGTGCCACTAGGTCCGCCGGGGCAGGAAGACGGTCCGGTCGCCGAGCGCCTCGACGACGTTCGGGTCCAGGTCGAGCGCCGCGCCCAGGTCGGCCAGCGAGGAGAAGCCGTTCAGCTCACGGCAGGAGGTCGCGATCCGCTCGGCCAGCGCGGCGCTGACCTCGGGCAGGGTGGCGAGCGTGGCCGCCGGGGCGTTGTTGACGTCGACGACGCCGGCCGCCTGCGCGCCGGGCACGTCGGGACGCCCGATCCCCATCTCGAGCGCCAGCGCCGGCTGCTCGCGCGCGATCCGCTGGGCCCGCGCGCGCTCGCGCAGGCGTTCGCGCGCCTCGGCGAGCGCTCGATCGAGCCCCTCGCCGGTCGCGCGCTCGTAGGCGCTGCGGACGGTGAACGAGGTGGCGATCGCGCCGACCCAGCCGATGACCAGCAGCGCCCCGGCCGTGTCCGAGTGCTTGTGCGGCGCCGCGACGATGAAGCCGGCGATCGTGATCGCCGACCACAGCGCGCCGAAGGCGATCCAGCGCGGGCGTCCGGCGCGCACGCCGGCGTAGATCGGCGCCCACGCGCCCAGGCCGACGGGCAGGAGCGAGATCCAGGGCCAGCGCGGACGGCGCCGGCCCGGTTCGGGCGCAAGGAGGGAGCCGCCGCTCACGAGAGCGATGCTACTGAGCGGCGCTTTAGCGGCGGCGCGTATCTTCGTGACGTCCGGAAAGGAGTTGAGCGCATGTTCCACTCACGTCCCCTGCGCATCGCCGGCCTTGCCCTGGGCTGCGCCGCCATCGGCGCCGCCGCGGGCATCGCGGGCAGCGCCGCCGCGCCGTCATCGAGCCACCACCCGGCGGCGCCGCCGCTCGCGCGCGTGTTCGGCGGGCGCTTCGCCGGCGGCGCGCGCCCCTTCGGCGCCGGCGGCTTCGGTCCGGCCATCGGGCTGCGCGGCCCGATCGTGCACGCCACCGAGGTCGTCCCCAACGGCTCGGGCGGCTTTGAGACGGTGACCATCGATCGCGGCACGGTCAAGTCGGTCTCCGGCGCTCAGCTGACGATCTCCGAGGGGTCGGCCAAGGCGCTCTACGCGACGCCCACGCTGACCATCCCGACGGGCGCGACCGTGCGCCGCAACGGGCGGACCGCCTCGCTCTCGAGCCTGCGAGCGGGGGACATCGTCGTGGTCGTGCAGACGCCGGGCTCGACCTCGGTGACCGCCGCGGCCCCCGGCCACCATGCGGGGCCCGGTGCACTCGCCGGCGCGACGATCACGCACGGGACGGTCGACTCGGTCTCCGGGCAGCAGCTCACGGTCGCCACGTCCGCCGGCGCGAGCAAGTCGCTGACGATCCCGACCGGCGCCGACGTGCGGCGGGGCGGACAGACCGCCTCGCTCTCCAGCCTGCACAAGGGCGACGAGGTCTTCGTCGTGCAGACCTCGACGGCCACCCACGTGATCGCCTTCGCCGCCGGGAGCGGCCCGCGCTTCGGCGCCCACGGCATGGGCATGGGCGGCCGCCCGGGCGGCCCGGGACTCGCCGGCCCGCGAGCAGGCGGCCCGCCGCCCCCGGGGCCCCCGAACGGCGGGGGCTGGCCGGGGTTCGGCGGCGGCTCCGGTAGTCAGAGCTCGCGGTAGTACACGAGCGATCCGGCTTCGGTGGCCCCCGAGGCCTGGACCCCGGCGCCCTGGCTGAAGACGAACAGCGACACCACCAGGGCACGCTGGCCGGCCGGGTCGGTGAGCACGGTCACCTTGGGGTTGCCGAAGGCGACGCTCCCGCCAGGCGTGTGCGGGGTCAGCGGCGTCACCGAGCCGCCGGTGTCGTCGTAGAGGTAGACCCGCCAGCTCGCAAAGTCGTTCTTGACCGACTGGGCCTCGACGACCGTGAAGGGCCAGCCGAGGAAGCTCAGCTCGTCGCGGCCGCCGACGTTCCCGCGCGCCGACCCGAAGGCGTCGTTGAGCGGCGCGTACGGCGCCGCGCTCCAGCTGTCGAAGTCCGTCAGCGTGCCCTGCGCTTCGCGGTCGACGCCGAGCGAGGCCACGTCGTAGTGGAATCCGACCGTGATCGAGCTCGGGCCCAGGTCGGCGAGCGGCAGTCCGCCGAGCAGCGGGCTCGTCGGCCCGAAGGCGACCGAGTTGATGCTGGGGGTGCCCTCGTGCTCGGCCGACAGCGTGTTGGGCACCGAGTACTCGCCCGCCGGGATCCCCAACAGCAGCAGCTGCTGATCGGCGTACACCCGCAGGACGATGTGCGACACGTTCGGGTTCAGCAGGCGTGTCTTCTCGTAGGCCACGAGGTACGCGCCGTTCGGCAATGCGGCGATCGTCGCCTGCGAGGCGTTGGCGGCCAGGCGCGTCGGATCGGCCCAGTTCAGCAGGTTGGTCGAGGTGGCCACCCGCACGTCGTACTCGCCGTCCGGGTTCTCCACGTGATAGACGCCCAGGTAGGTGCCCGGAGTGTCGCTCGGGATGACCTTGATCGCATCGACGCCGAGCCCGGTCGAGTCCAGGTCGTCGAAGTCCGTGCTCGCCGCCGGGACGTCATCGATCAGCGAGGCGAGCTGCGAGCGCGCGGCGCTCTCGCTGACGACCTGCGCGTGGGCGGCGCCGGCCGCGAGGACGAATACGGTCGCGGCCAGCGCCAGCGTTCTCACGCGATCTCCCCAACCTCCAAGCACGTTTGGGAGATTACGAAACGGCCCGGAGGCCGGGCTCCGCTCAGCAGATGACCTGCAGGTCGATGCCGCTGGTCGATGGCAGCGCCGCCGGCGCGGCGACGTCGACCACGTCCACGTTGGCGGCGTTCGGCGAGACCGCGAGCTGCCCGGAGCTGAGCGCCGCGCCGGTCGGCGAGGCGGTGTAGCTGCACTTGCTCACGTTGGTGTTGAACGTCACCGCGTAGGTGTTGGTCGCGCTGGTCAGCGACGCGGCCGTCGCGCCGCGCGTGTTGCCCAGCGCGCCGGCGGCCGACACGTCGGCGAACATCACCTGGCTGGTCGTCACGTAGTTGCTCGCCGCCTGACCCCCGAGGGCGTTGGCGTTGGCCGCCGGCTGGCTGGTGAGCTGGAAGTCCGACGCCGTGTGGCCCTGCAGGTAGTTGGCGTTCAGGCCCGTGGCCACGCCCTTGGCGTTGGTCGTGAACGGCGCGCCGCTGGTGTTGCTCAGCGTGATCGAGCCGCCGGTGGAGCCCGAGCTGAGGAACGCGAACGCCTTGCCGGCATTCAGATTGTCAGCCTCCAAGCAAGGCGCGCCGCCGCTTCCGGTCCGGCAGCCGTAGATCGCGGCCCCGCCGGTGCCCTTGTTGGACTGGCGGGTGCCCCAGGAGCCGTTGTCGGCGATGATCTGCGTCTGGGCGCTGTAGGTGAGGGACGGGTTGGTGCTCGGGTTGCGCGTTCCACCCCGGATCGAGGAGCCCTCGCCGAAGCCGAGGGCCAGTGGGGCCGAGACGAGCGCGATCAGGATCCCTCCGGCGACAGCCGTGCGCCGGCCGGATGTGGACAGGGAAAGCATTTGCGGACCTCCGAAATCGTTGGCTTGCAGCCAAGAACCATCCGAGCGGGCGCCGGGTTGCGGTCCGCGAACCGAAGAACCACCGATGAGAGGCGGCTTGCGCCGTCTCTGTCAGGCGGCGAGCCAGTCGGCGATCTGCCGGCCGATCTCCGGCCCGGCGTCCTCCTGCAGGAAGTGCCCAGCGCCGGTGATCACCCGCGGCGGCTCACGCCCGATCGACGCGGCGAAGCGCTCCCCGTTGCTCAGCGGTAGGACTCGGTCCGAGTCGGCCCACAGCATCAGCGTCGGCCGGCGGTCCTCGCGCAGTGCCGCGCCGACGGCGACGCCGGCGGCCGCGCCGGGCGCGTCGGGCGAGAGCGGGATCAGCAACGGGAAGGCCCGGGCCCCGGCTTTGGCCGCGGCGCTGGGAAACGGCGCGTCGTACCCGGCGATCACCGCGTCACCGGGATCGTTCACGCAGGCCCCGCGGATCAGCATGCCGATCGGCAGGTCCTCGGTGCGCTCGACGAAGTCCCGGAAGGCCGACCACGCGTCGGTCATCCGCTGGTGGCCGGTGAACAAGCCGGTGTCGAGGATCACCAGGCGGTCGAAGCACTCGGGATGCTCGACGGCCAGGCGCAGGCCGATCGGCCCGCCCCAGTCGTGCACGACGAGCGTCGCCCCGCGCAGTTCCAGGTCGGAGAGCAGCGTCCCCGCCATCGCGACGTGGCGGTCGTAGGAGTACCAGCCGATGTCCATGGGCTTGTCCGAGCGCCCGAACCCGACCAGGTCGGGCGCGATGCAGCGAAAGCCGGCGTCGAGCACCGCCGGCAGGACCTTGCGCCACAGGTAGGACCACGTGGGCTCGCCGTGCAGGAAGAGCACCGGCGGTCCCTCGCCCTCGTCCAGGTGTGCGAGGCGTAGCCCGTCGACCTCCCGGAAGCGCGGGGCCCACGGAAAGCCCGGGAGACCGTCGAGCAGCTCGTCCGGCGTGCGGATCGCGTCGGTCATCGGCGCCGGTCAGCATACGCGGAGGCTGGTTGGCGCGCCGGCCGCGCATGAGATAGATTCGCGCGCGTGCTCCACCAGGCCGTGCTTGTCCTCGCCGCCGATAAGAGCAAGGCGCCGTTCTACATCGTCGGCGGCGCCTTTGCCGTATGGGCGGTCGTCCTCGGGGCGATCGGGCTCACCAACCCCGACTTCCCGGGCAATCTCGGTGGCCAGCGGGTCGTCATGGGCATCAGCGTCCTGCTCATGGCCGGCGCGATCGGCTCGGCGATCGCCACCGCGAGCAGGGCGGTCAAGGCCCAGGCCGCCACGATCAGCAAGGCGCCGACCGCGCCGGCGCCGGCGCCGGCCGGTCCGATCGCCGTGTCGGCCAACCCCACGGGGCTGCTGAAGTTCAACACGACCGCGATCAGCGCGCGGGCCGGGAGCGATACCTTCGACTTCACCAACGACTCGCCGCTCGCGCACAACTTCACGATCGAGCAGGCGGGCAAGGTCATCGCCGCCACGCCGACCTTCGATCACGGCACCAAGTCGTTCACGGTCACGCTCAAGGCGGGCACC